>NZ_AP022671.1:3601666-3902083 GCF_011405515.1 Nitrospira sp. KM1
GCCCCACCACGCAGTAGATCCAGGCGCAGGGAAGGGCGACCACCGTGATTTCTGCCGCAGAGCCCGATTGAGCGATCTGCAGCATATGCCTGGTATAGGCATAGTTCGTTGGAGCCATGGGGACGGTGGACATCTGTTTGGCGGTCATCTTCCAACGGCCCCCGTAACCTTCGTGCAGACTGCGCTCGACCGTAATCGTCTCTTCGGCCAGTTTGGCGAAGCGTAGCGCGGATTCCGAATCGGGCGCGCGCAACGCCGCGGCGGCGAATACACGGGACAAGTCAGCGAGGAAGCGGGCATCCTGCAGGATGTAGTACTTGAATTTCCGTTCCGGCAGCGCGCCGCTTCCCAGTTCCATCACAAATGGGTGGGTCAGTTGCGCGTTCCAGATCGGCGCCGCGAGCTTGCGCAGATGGGCGGTAAACGACATGGATCTCCTTTCCAATGAAGACCGTTTCCCACGATGAGACGGAGCGGGGAAGCGGTCCGGTCAGTTGATCGGTGGCCAGGGGCGCGGCAAGCGGTTGATGCCGTCCAGAGCAGCCACCTTGTAGCATTCGGCCAAGGTAGGGTAATTGAACACCGTGTCCACGAAATAATCGATGGTGCCGTGATAGGCCATCACCGCCTGCCCGATGTGAATCAACTCCGTAGCGCCTTCCCCGATTCCATGGACACCCAGCAGTTCATGCGTGCGGCTGTGGAAGAGCAGTTTCAGCATCCCGTTCTCGTCGCCGATGATCTGCCCGCGGGCTATTTCACGGTACCGCGCAATGCCGACGCCGTAGGGCACCTCGGCCTTGTTCAGGTCCTCTTCATTGCGGCCGACCATGGAAATTTCAGGGATGGCATAGATGCCGTACGGGAGGAGATCGGTGTCGGTCCGATCCGCATGATTGAACGCATGGCAGGACGCGTGCCGGCCCTGTTGCATGGAGGTTGAGGCCAAGGCCGGGAATCCGATGATGTCGCCGACCGCGTAGATGTGTGGGATGGCGGTTTGGAAATGCTCGTTGACGACCAAGCGTCCCCGTGTATCCGCCTTCAAGCCGATGGCTTCGAGATTGAGGCCGGCTGTTGCGCCGACCCGTCCAATGGCATACATCAACGTCGTGGCCTGAATCGGCTGCGCATGGTGCAGGGTGACATGAATACGATGATCCGAGCCTTTCTTGATGCCGACGACTTCTTCTTCGTGAAAGAGGGAAATCCCCATCTCTTTCATCTGGCGCTGCAGCGTGTCGATGATTTCCGCGTCGACGAATTCCAACAGCCTGGGCCGCTTGTCGATGAGTGTCACGGGAATGCCGAGCGCCGCCAGGATGGACGCGTATTCGACCCCGATCACTCCGCCGCCCACGATCATGATGGAGTCCGGAATGCGTTTGAGTGTCAGGAGTCCGTCGGTGTCGATGATCGATTCTTCGTCGAACGGCACATGAGGAGGCCTGGCCGGTTCGGTGCCCACGGCGATGACGATGTAGTCCGCGTCATGTTCGATGACACTGTCTCGCTGCCGGATCTGCAGGCGATGAGGCGTCACAAAACCGGCCTGGCCGTAGATCATGTCGACCCGGTTACGGGCCATTTGATTTTCGACGATCCGGACTTCACGCGTAATGACGTGGTTGGCGCGGAAGGCAAGATCCTCGATCGCGATGGCGTCCTTGACGCGATAACCCGCCCCGTACAGATTCCGTTGGCGGTATCCCGATAGATAGAGCACCGCCTCGCGCAACGACTTGCTGGGGATCGTGCCGGTGTTGATGCAGACGCCGCCGACGACTTCCTTGCGCTCGATGATGCCGACCTGCTTACCGAGTTTGGCCGCCTGGATTGCGGCTTTTTGTCCGGCCGGTCCCGTTCCAATCACAAGCAAGTCGTAATGTGCCATGAGTCCTCGTCTCTGCTACGGCGGCGACGAGCCGCCGAGATTGTTGCCGCCGGGGAATTGGCAGGACGCCGCTCCCCACTGGTTGTGATCAATCGGCTAGCTGGACGTCACCAGCGACCGGGCAGCGGCAAAGGCGGCCTCGAGGTCCGGTAACTGGCCCAGTTCAGGAGTGATCTGCAGATACCGCACGATATTTTGCGGGTCCACCACCATGACGGCGCGAGCGAGCACATGCGGGTCTTTCAACAAAAGGCCGTATGTTTTACCGAAATCCGCGCCGCGATAATCGGACAAAAACGTCACGTTCGCGATCTTGGCTTCTTCGGCAAACCGTTTTTGCGCGAATGGGGTATCGATGCTCACGGTGATCATCTCGACCATCTTGTCGAGCCCCTTGTTTTTTTCGCTGAGGAAATGCGTCTGCTGCTCGCAGACTTTCGTGTCCAGCGATGGCACGACGCTGATGATACGGACCTTGCCCTTGCCCTTGGTCTCCACAATATTGACGAGCGAGAGGTCCGTTTGGGCGACCTTCACGTCGCGGAGAGGGTCTCCGACCTTGATGCCCGTTCCGCTCAACATCACCGGACTGCCTTTGAACAGTACAGTATGGCCTTCACCCGCCGCGGCACTGCCTCCCGCTACGGGAAGGTTCTTATAGGAAAAGATGGATCCGGACCCTGTTCCTCCGCAGGCGGAACCGGCCAGGCAGGCAAGCACGGCGCATGTCGAGATCAGGCGATGCGTGTACGACCTCATGATTCCCTCCAGTGAAACGCTCGAAGACTACGACTTCAGGAACTCTACCATAGCTCGGTTGCTGATATCCGGTTGCTCCCACATCGGAATGTGTCCGGCATCCGGAATGCGCACCAGCGCCGCGCCCTCGATTTGTCGTTGCAAGTGCTCGCCGACGGAAAGCGGAAAGACACGGTCCTCCTCGCCCCAGAGAATCAGCGTCCGATGAGTGATCTGGCCGATGTGCTTGGCGAAGCCCGATTCCCAGAGTGGAAGATTATTGCGCACCGTCATGATGGGAGCAATGATCCCGGGACGTTTCCGGTTCCGGTTGGACCGTTCGATGACGGCGGGGGTCAACAGACCGGGATCGTGGACGATTTCCTTCAGGATCGACTCGGTCATGAATCCACCGAACAGCCGGTTGCCGAGTGAGACGAGCCATGAAGGGGCGCTGGTTTCGAGCGCGCGTTTGATCGAAGGGCTGTTCAGATTGTCCAGCACATGATCCGGAAGTCCGTCGATCAAGATCAGCTTGTCCACGCGGGAGGGATGGGACAGCGCCATTCCCATGGCCAAGCCCGCTCCCATGGAATTGCCGACGAGCGTGGCGCGTGAGAGATGGAGCGCCTCCATGAAGCCTAGGAAAAAGTCCAGCACTTGATCCGGACTGTAGGCAACATCCGGTTTATCAGAAAGGCCCGAGCCGATGAGGTCCGGCGTAATGACGCGTACGTGGCGGGAAAGCGGAATCTGCTGATGTTCCCATTGCCACATGGATCCGCCGAATCCATGGATCAGAATGACCGGATCGCCCGTTCCGGTGTCGAGATAGGCGATGGTCTGCCCGTGCACTTGAACACGGTGAATGGGGAGGCGGATGAAGGCGTCGAGGTGCGTCGGGTTGTGATCCGGCGAAGCGCAAGCGGCCATGATCAGACAACAGAGGCTTGATGCCAGGAACGGGAGACGGAAGCGCCGGGTAAACCAATCGGCGAAGGTGCGGACCGAACGCCTACTCCAGCTGGATGACGGTCTCATCCGTTTTCACATTCTCCCCTTCGATGACGAGAATGCCAGTCACTTTCCCGTCGATCGGAGCCGGGACCCGGCTTTCCATTTTCATCGCTTCGATGATCAACAGGGGATCTCCGCTCTTCACCTGATCGTCTTTGGCGACCAGGATCTTGACCACGCGTCCGGGCATCGGCGGCGCCACGTCCCCGGGTTTCGACGGCCTGGGACGTTTGGGTTTCGGTCCACCACCGGTTTCGGGAGCTTCGGGAACGCCCGCGAGAATTTCCTGAATCGGTTCGAGCGACACTTCTTCCAGTTTATCGTTGACCCGGATGTAATAGGGTTTGCGTCCGTCGGTTTTGCGGCCAGATCCGGAAACCTTGACGTGATACGTTTCTCCATGAACAGTTACGTTGAATTCGACCGGTGCGAGATGCAGTTCGCCGCCGCCGGCGGGACCCTTGGCATCCATCTCTTCCAATGGTTCCGGGACGAGGTCGCCCCGTTCCCGCGCCTCGAAGAAATCTCTCGCAATGGCCGGAAAGAGCGCGAACGAGAGCTGATCTTCCACAGTGTCCGCTGAAGCGGGAAGATCCTTCTTCACCGCCTCCATCTCGGGTTCCAGCCGGTCGGCCGGCCTGCTCTTGATCGGTTCCTCGTCTCCCACCGCCCGGGCCATGATGTCGCGGTCAACCTGACCCGGCGCGCGGCCGTAGAGGCCCAGGAAATAATTCTTCGTTTCATTCGTAATGACTTTGTAGCGTTCGCCGGTCAACACGTTGAGGGTCGCCTGGGTGCCGACGATCTGACTGGTAGGCGTCACGAGCGGCGGATACCCCATGTCTTTTCTGACCCGCGGCACCTCGTCCAGCACTTCCTTCATCCGGTCCAGCGAGTTTTGTTCGGAGAGCTGCGCGGCGAGGTTGGACAGCATCCCTCCAGGAATCTGAGAGGTCAGGATTTCGGCATCGACGCCGGTCACGTCACTTTCGAACTGGCGATACTTCCGACGCACGGTGCGGAAATGGTCTGCGATCGGCTGCAGGGCCCCGAGGTCGAGCTTGGTGTCATACGGCGTCTGTCGCAAGGACGCGACCATCGATTCGGTCGGCGGATGCGATGCCCCTCCGGCCAGCGGGGACATGGCCGTGTCAAGAATATCGAGGCCGGCAAGAATCCCCATGAGCGCCGACATTGTTCCCATTCCGGATGTGTAATGCGAGTGGAGATGGATTGGCACACTGACGGCTCGTTTCAGACTCTTGACGAGCATGTACGCGTCCATGGGAGCCAGCAGTCCTGCCATATCCTTGATGCAGATGGTGTCGGTACCGAGATCCTCGAGGCGTTTCCCCATCTCCACGAAGCCCTCGAGACGATGGACGGGACTGACCGTGTAGGAGATGGCGGCCTCTACGTGCTTGCCGCATGCCTTGACTTCCTGGATGGCGCGTTCGAGATTGCGGATATCATTCAGTGCGTCGAAGATCCGGAAGACATCGATCCCATTCGCGGCCGATCGTTCGATGAACTTATCGAGGACATCGTCGGCATAGTGACGATACCCGACGATGTTCTGGCCCCGCAGCAGCATCTGTAGTTTGGTATTCGGCATGGCGGCCCGCAGCGCGCGCAGCCGTTCCCATGGGTCCTCCTTCAGAAAGCGAAGACAGGTATCGAAGGTCGCGCCGCCCCATACTTCCAGCGACCAGAATCCGACCGCATCCAATTTCTGGGCGATCGGAAGCATGTCCTCCGTGCGCATGCGCGTGGCGAGCAAACATTGATGGCCGTCGCGCAACGCCACTTCAGTGATGAGGACCTGTTTTCCCGCTGCCGGCTGAATCGGCCAATCCTGAGAACGGATCGCCTGGGGCTTTGACGGTTTCTGGGAGCGGGGACGTGCACGCTTCTTTTGCATCGACTTTTTCGTGTGAGATCGCTTGGTGGCCATGATGGTGTCAGTCCTGGGGGCGAAGGCCTGGGAGCGTTATAGCCCCTCGTAGGCGGCAATGGCAGCCGCGAGGGCAAGTACCAAGTCTTCGGGCTGTTTGAACTCATCGTAGGCGTATAAGTCGGGATGAGTGTCCAGATAGGAAGTGTCAAATCGTCCGGCGACAAAATCCTCGTCCTGCATGATGGCTTTCATGAAGGGAATCGTGGTCTTCACCCCACGCAGCACATATTCTTCGAGCGAGCGTCTCATGCGATTTACAGTTTCCTCCCACGTCCGGCCGCGGACCGTCAGTTTGGCCAGCAGGGCATCATAATAGGGAGGAACCGTATAGTCCTTATAGACCGCGCCGTCGATGCGGACACCGATGCCGCCAGGGGACAAGTAATCCGTCACCGTGCCTGTGCAAGGCATGAAGTTATTCTTCGGATCTTCGGCATTGATGCGGCATTGAATGGCATGTCCTTGCAGGATGACGTCTTTCTGCTCGATCTCGAGCGGTTTGCCTGCTGCGATGGAGATCTGATTCCGTACGATGTCGATGGCGGTGATCTGCTCGGTGACCGTATGCTCCACCTGGAGCCGAGGGTTCATCTCGATAAAATAGAATCGGCCTTCCTGGTCGAGAAGAAATTCCACGGTTCCGGCGTTGTCATAATTTACAGCCTGTGCGATCGTCGTGGCGGCTTCTCCCATTTCCGTCCGGAGCTTGGGCGTCAGGATCAAGGAAGGCGCCATCTCGATCAATTTCTGGTGTCGCCGTTGAATGGAACAGTCCCGTTCCCCCAAGTGGATGATGTTGCCATGGCGGTCGGCGAGAATTTGAAACTCGATATGGTGCGGCCGCTCGATAAATTTCTCGAGGAAGACACTCCCGTCGCCGAATGAGGCTTGTGCTTCACGAGAGGCCGCTTCCATGTTTTCGCGCAGTTCGGCATTCGACCGGACCACTCGAAGCCCGCGCCCTCCGCCACCGGCGCTGGCCTTGATCATGACGGGATAGCCCGCTCTGTTGGCGAACGCCAGAGCCTGTTTGACCTCCGTGACTCCGCCGTCGGTTCCCGGGACGATCGGCACTCCGACCTTTTTAGCCAACTCTCGCGCCCGAACCTTGCTGCCCATCACGGTGATGGCCTCGGGCGACGGCCCGATGAATGTGATCCCGGAATCGCCACAGAGCTTGGCGAACTGCGCGTTTTCAGAAAGAAATCCATAACCCGGATGGATGGCGTCGGCGCCGATACGGAGGGCCAAGTCCACGATCTGGCGGCTGTCGAGAAATCCTTTCACGGGACCGGGTCCGACGAGATACGCCTCGTCCGCTTTTTTCACGTAAATACCGGTCGAATCGGCCTCGGAATAGATGGCGGCGGTGGCGATATTGAGCTCGCGGCAGGCGCGGATGATTCGCATTGCGATCTCACCACGATTGGCCACGAGGATTTTCTTGAACATGTCGGGCTGGCTTCCTAATAGACCCACGCGTCGCTCCGATGAAGACCGGCGCAAAGGAACGCGTAAGCTAGCATATGGTCGCGAGCGCTGTCGAGGGAGTTGGCCGGAAACCGAGTGGGAAGCCAGCCCGGAAAGCGAACAGGCTTTCCGGGCGGACGTGTTACTGACCTTTGATCAAAAGGGGCTTCGACTGTGCGCTGCCGCCACCGGCGACGATGATCAAAAACGACATGCCGGCTTTGGCTTCCGGAACCGTCGCCTCAATCGTCGTTTCGTTCACGAATCGGAATGTCACGGGGGCCTTGGGCGCGGCGCTGAATGTCACCGTATGAAAACATTCCTTGGTGCCGAAGTTCTCTCCCGAAATCACAACTTTGTCCCCGGGTTTGACGTCGTCCGGTTCGACCTTCATGATTTTCGGCCGCCGGCTGCGGTCACAGACAGGATCATGTTCCACCTTTTCCGAGTCCACGCCCTTGATCGATTCCATGTCGTACAGCGTAAAGCCGGCACCCTCCACGATGGCACCCTTCTCACTCTGTTCTTCCGCCTGAAGGAACGACACCTGAAACGCGAGACACCCGGCCAGTCCCATCATCATAGACAGCGCGACACGCGATATCGTCATAGGACCCTCCCTCAAAAAAATAAAAAATCTCGTGACGGATTATTTACGCCTAAAAGGAATATACGATTCGCCGACGATCTGTTGTCCTGGCGCCGAAAGCGCAAATTGGATGAATGCATCGATCAGAGGGTTAGGCTCTTTCTTCGACAGCAGCAGGACCGGCCGTCTCAGGGGATAGCGCCCATCCGAAACGGTCGGAATTTCCGGCTCGACCTTGTCAATGGCAAGGAGCCGCACGGCGACGCCTCCCGAGACCACGGACAGCCCCTGGCCTAACGAGATGTACGCGGTGGCGGACAGCGGCGGCAATGTGCCGACGACGGTCTTCACCACTTTGTCATCCTTGGCGATGACTTTGGCGCTGTCGGGAATTTTGCCGACGATATCGAGCTGTTGTTCAAATGCATCCCGAATATTCTGATTTTTCGGCCGGTCGATCAGGAGAATTTTCGTTTCCGGCCCGCCGAGCTCCGACCATTCTTTCACCTTTCCAGAAAACAGGTCGGCCACCTGCTGTTTGGTCACTTCCTTGGTGAAATTCGACAAATGAACCAGGATCACAATGCCGTCCCAGGCAATCTGCGCCGCAGCCAGTCCCTGTTCTTCCGAACCGGTGACGGCCAGTTGCGCATCCCCTGACTTGACCATGTCGACAGGCTTGGAATGATCGTCCCACAGGACATCGACGTACGCGCGCGGGTTTTGTTTCTCAAATGCGCGCGCGAGCGCCTCGATGGTCGTGGTTTCGGGTCCGTTGCCGGCAATCACGAGGTTTCCTGAGACTTCCGCGAGGGAGGGAAGAGCGGTCAGCCACAGCAGCACCGTCAGGCATAAGGCGGACGGTGCGCGGAGGCTCATCCGGGTCCTATGCATTCGCTGGTGTGTCTCCCTGACCATTGACGCGAGTCACTGTTTGGATGGATCCGACGAAGACGAATCCGGGCTGGGTGTGATGTTCGGCGGGGGAGTATTCCGCATGCCGCCGAGCGGAGGCAGTCTCTTAAACTTGTCCATGCGCTCGTTCAGCATGTTGTAGGCTTTCATCTCTGAGAATCCGGGCTTCCGCGTTCCCACGACGTTCGAGGAGACCGCGGAGATGATCCGGGAGGCATCCTGAGCGTTGCAAAACGGGCAAATTGTATCTTCGGCCCTGAAGTGGAGGGACTGGGTGGCTTCGAAGGTTTTCTCGCAACCGCCGCATCGGTATTCGTAAATCGGCATCAGTGTTCCTTCCCCATTCGGTCGGAGGCAGTACCCTTGACCCCTCATTCAGCGATGCCGTATTGTAGCACACCTGCCTGGTTTCAAGACTAGGGGATATTCGAGCGGAGGGAGGAGGTTCGGCGATGGCGGTGTTGATACGGCGGTATAAGGGCCACAACGGCATGATGCAGGAAGAGCGGATCGACGACGATGATCGGATCGAGCGATATTTTCGCCTCTTCGAAAAGGACGACGTCAAGAAACTCGAAACGGGCGTAAAGGTTTTCATCGAGAAGGACGAGTGGCAACTCCTCCCGTAGTCATCCCATGAGGGAGCAGCATCGAGGGTTCGTTCGAACGATTTCCTCCCCTGCTCATTGAGAACTCCGACAACGGCATGTCCTGATTCCATGACCTATTGGATTCACATCGCGCGATCGATCGATCGGGTCACGTTGCACAAGGATCGATGTTCGGAAGTTCCGTCGATCCAGGCCTCCACCGATTACTGGGCGGGAGGGTGGTTCGATTACCCCGATAAGGAGCGGGCCCTCGCTGCCATGGAGCAGGCGGGGACGAACGAGCAGCGTCGATGTCCGCTCTGCAAACCCTGACCGCCCACGACGAACATCGGACGACCATTTGCAATCGGCGTTCCGACGCCCCTTCGGCTTCTAGCGCCTGGTGCAGGTTCGGCTGAAGGCCATGCCACGACTCGCACTCCTGCTGACGACGCTAATTTGGGGCGCCACCTTTCCTGCGACCAAGCTCGCACTGGATCAGGTCCCGCCGCTGTCGTTTCTATTTCTGAGATTCCTTCTGGGCGCGTCGCTGGTCGGAGCATGGTTCGTACTTGCCCGGCGCACGGTTCGCCGCGGGCGGAGCATTCTGGCAGCCAGCGGCGTCGCAACGGTCTTCTTGTTCCTGGGCTATGTCCTGCAAACAGTCGGGCTGCGGTATACGAGCGCATCGAACTCCGCATTTCTGACGGCGCTGTATGTCATCGTCGTGCCGCTGATGCTTCGTCGATTCCACGGGCGCGTGCTGTTGGCGACGGCGGTGGCGACGCTGGGTCTCTGGTTGTTGGTAAAACCCAACGCAACGATGAATATCGGCGATCTGATGACGCTGGGTTGCGCCGTCGCCTTTGCCGGTCATATCGTCTGTCTTGAACGGTTCACACGCGAGTTCGACGCGCCGTCCATGTTGTGGTGGCAGATGGCGGCCATGACGCTGTTGTTTATTCCGGCGATGGGATGGGAACGACCTCCGTCCGATGCGTTTGCGCCGACCGGGGTGTTGCTCCTTGGGTTGGCTGTGACGGGCGGGTTCGCGACCGGAGCGTTTGCCGTACAGATGTGGGCGCAGCAGCATGTGCCCGCTCAGCAGGTGGCGCTGGTGTTTGCCGCGGAACCCGCCTATGCGGCCTGGCTGTCGTGGTATTTTCTCGGAGAAACGCTGGATCTCCAAGGATGGATCGGAAGCGGGTTGATCCTCGCAGCGGTCGTCATCGGCGCGTCCGGTTCCGGCGACCGTGCCGTGCCGACCGCCGTCGCGGAAGTGGCCTAAGGCGAAGGGGACAGCATGGCACAGAAATTTGGAAACGGGCGTTGGGTGAAGGAGGGGTTCCTGGACAATCGGATGGAGGGCATCGTCACGGGCCAAATCGTCTTCGCGGCCGTTGGCTCCATCGATTTTCTCTTAGCGGGGAATTTCAAACCCGACCTTGCCGGGCGGCTCATCCGTTTTCGCAATGCGAAATTCGAAGAGGACGATCTGGCGGCGCAGGTCATCGGGGATATGGAAAATCCTCAACTCGGCAGCGTGAATCTGATCTCCTTCGATCCCCATCCGAATCTCGCGCCGCATCCCTATATCGAATGGTTCTCAGCCGGTAAACAGCATTATCGATTCGAGCTTCTCCCCGGAGAGGCGTGGGTCGTGTCGGAGGGCGATATCGACGAATTGAATCAGGAAAGCTTAAGAATCCGGAGCAGCTATGGCGGCCGCCCTGCGCAACGTCCGCCATCCGAGGATGAACCGGAATGGATGTAGAGGCCGTTCCGGCCGAGGCGTGAGAGCCTCTAGACGGCGATCGCCTCGTGCTTGCTTTTTTGCTCCCTGACGTAGACCGGCACTTCCTTGATATCCCAGACCAATCCCATCCACTCCATGGCCTTGAGACAGTAATAGGTCATGTCGATCTCCCACCAATAAAATCCCTGACTCGTCGAAGCGGGGTAATAGTGGTGGTTATTGTGCCAGCCCTCGCCCATGGTGATCAGCGCGAGGATGAAATTATTCCGGCTGTCGTCGCCGGTCTCGTAACGCTGTGATCCGTAGACGTGCGACAGGGAATTAATCGTGCAGGTCCCGTGAACGAGCGCGACGGTAGAAATGAAAAATCCCCAGATCAGCATCTGCGGGCCGTTCGTGCCGAGTTCAGGCGCATACAGTTCGAGCATCTTCCCGAGTCCGAACATGCCAAAGCCCGTCAATATTGGAATCAGGATGTCGAAACGGTCGATGAATCGAAGCTCCGGATATTTGGCGAAATCCGCGATGCCTTTCAAGCGCGGAGCATAATGCGTCTGTGACGTGAACCAGCCGATGTGCGACCAGAGAAATCCTCCGTGCCGAGGCGAATGGACATCACCGGGCGTATCCGACGCGATATGGTGGTGGCGATGATGGCCGGCCCACCAGAGCGGACCGCGCTGGGCACAGGAACTGCCGAGGACGGCAAAGGCAAATTGGACGGCGCGCGACGTTTTGAACGTGCGATGGGAAAAGTATCGGTGATACCAACCGGTAATGGCGAACATGCGGAGGAAATAGAAGGCGACCGCGACCGCGACGGCAATCCAGCTGACGCCGACCCAAATGACCCCCAGGCACATCAGATGGACGGCGATGATGGGCACGCATCGCAACCAGTCGACTTTGGGGACTCCGTCGGTCTTCATGTGCTCGAGCCCGGCCCAGGAATCGAACCAACGCAGCACGGTGAACCACACATCTTGGGTCTTGGTTGGGCGCAAAGTGCGAACGTCGGACATTCGTTTACCTCCGGTCAGGCCCGGCCAAAAGAGGCCCGGCACACACTACATAATTCTTCAAGATCGATGAAACCGCGGCAGCTGTTGGTGGATCACAGGGCAGGCCGCAGAACGCCCGGCCAGGACATAGACACTATCGCTGCCCGAGAATGGAAGTATATTATACATAATAGTCAACACGATTGGTATAGGCAATTTCCGCGGGCCGGATTGGGCTGTGTGTATTGTACTGGAAGGAGCGGCGCTGTCTATTGAACGCGCAAATCCTGATCGACGGCACAAGGTACAAGCCGGTTGAATTTGACACGTTCGATCGGCCACACCTAGAATGCCGCAGCCATGAATGATCGCTTCCTCAAAGCCTGTCGGCGCGAGCCTGTGGATTGCACCCCTGTATGGTTTATGCGCCAGGCCGGACGATATATGTCTGAATACCGGTCTTTGCGGGCGAAGCATTCCATGCTGGATCTCTGCAAGACTCCCGAACTGGCCGCGCAGGTGACGCTTCAGCCGATCGACCGGTTCCCTCTCGATGCCGCCATCATCTTCGCGGACATTCTTCTTCCTCTCGAGGCCATGGGTTTGGACTTGGAGTTTGCCGAAGGCGAAGGACCCGTCATTCACAATCCTGTCCGTGAACGGGCGGATGTCGAGCGGCTGACGGTCATCGACGGCCATGAATTGGACTATGTCGGCCAGGCTATCCGACAGGCCCGCCGCGCACTGGACGGCAAGGTTCCGTTGATCGGATTTGCCGGCGCTCCCTTCACGCTGGCCAGCTATGCGATCGAGGGTGGTGGGTCCCGCAACTACGTCTTGACCAAGTCCATGATGTATCGCGAGCCGGACAACTGGCACAAACTGATGGACAAATTGGCCCGGGTCGTCACCGGGTATCTTCGCCGTCAAATACAGGCCGGTGCGCAAGCGGTGCAACTCTTCGACAGCTGGGTCGGATGCCTGTCAGCCGGCGACTACGCCGAATACGTGTTGCCGCACGTGCAGATGATCTTTGAAGGCTTGAAGCGGGAAGGCGTGCCGATGATTCATTTCGGGACCGGCACGACTGCCATTCTTCGCCAGATGCGCGAGGCCGGAGGTGATGTCATCGGAGTCGATTGGCGCATCCATCTCGACGAAGCGTGGGCCATGATCGGCTATGACCGGGCTGTGCAAGGCAATCTCGACCCGGTGACGCTGTATGCGCCCTTGCTCGAAATCGAACGGCGGATCGAGGATATCCTGAACCGGGCCGATGGGCGCAACGGGCATATTTTCAACCTGGGCCACGGTATTCTGCCGACCACCCCGATCGATCACGTGGCAGCAGCCATCGACATGATTCACAAGCTGAGTCAGCGCTGACGTCCTGCCGTTGAAAGCCGGGTGCATACCGGCTAACGATGGTTAGTTTCATGCGATGCTTCCGTGATGGATGCCTTCCGCAGATGAGTCCGGCATGCGATTCAAGGCACACTCAAACCTCATGATGCGGCTCCTCCCTCAGGTGTCGCGTCAGCTCGTCCGTCCGTGAAGAATCCTCGTACCGTTGCCATCGTCGGCGGAGGCATCTCCGGTCTTGCGGCCGCGTTTGCATTGGTGGAACGCGCGAAAGAGGAAGGCCTTCCACTCCGGCTCACACTCATCGATGCGGATCGATCATGGGGGGGCAAGATCGTCACGCACCGCATCGGGGATCTCCTGACCGAAGCGGGACCCGACTCCTTTCTGTCTCAAAAGCCGGCCGGTCTGCAACTGGTCCATAAGCTCGGCCTGACCGATCAGCTGATCAATACGAACGAAACCGGGAAGAAGGCATTCGTCTATTGCCGCGGACGTCTGTGCGAATTGCCGGAAGGCTTGGTCGTGCTCAGACCCGGTCAGATCGCGCCGTTTCTACGAAGCGGATTGCTGACTCCGCTGGGACTTGCCCGTATGGGATTGGATTTGGTCATGCCCGCTTCACCGCAGAATGGCGACGAATCGGTGGCTTCATTTTTCCGCCGTCGATTCGGCCGGCAGGTCTTCGAACGCATGATGGAGCCTCTTCTGGCCGGCATCTACGCCGGTGACGCGGAGCACATGAGCCTGCGCGCCACCTTTCCGAGATTCATCGAATTAGAGCGCGAGCACGGGAGTGTAATTCGCGGCATGATGGCTGCACGAACGGCTCATGAACAGCCCGAACCGGGACGAACGCCGCGCACCATGTTCGTCAGCCTGAAACACGGCTTGGCGGATCTTGTGGAAGCCATTGTTCGGCGGCTCACCGAGCAGGGCGTCACGCTCAGATCCGGCACGACGGTCGAATCCCTGCGAGTGCGTTCACATGCGTTGGGGCGTTGGATGTACGACATCATGTTGAGCGACGGATCCGCTCTCTCCGCGGAAAGTCTCGTACTCGCGGCGCCGGCCTACGCCTCGGCCGAATTATTGCGGCCGTTGACCCCGATTGCCGGAGGGCTACTCGACATGATTCCCTATGCCTCGACAGCGACGATTGCCATAGCCTATCCTGCAGCCGTCATCGGTGGTGCGGTGCAGGGATTTGGATTCGTCGTGCCTCGGACGGAACAGAAGGACCTGATTGCCGCCACGTGGACCTCGTTGAAATGGCCGCACCGCGCTCCGGCTGATCAACTGCTGGCGCGCTGCTATGTCGGAGGAGTCGGACGGGAGGATATCCTCCAACTCGACGATCAGGCGTTGGTGCAGAGAATCAAGGGGGAGTTACGGGCGATCTGCGGCATCACCGCTGAACCCACATTTGCGGAAGTCAACCGCTGGGTCAACGCCATGCCGCAATATGTCATAGGGCATCTCGATCGGCTGGCTCAGCTCGAGGCCGCTTTGAGCCGGTACGGAGGACTTGTGTTGACGGGCGCGGCCTATCGCGGAGTGGGCATACCCGATTGCATCAGGGATGGAGCTCTGGCCGCCGAGCGTGTCATGCAACATCTTTCAAGCCAAGGAATGGAACGGAGATAAGGATTCGCCCATGCCCACGGACAATACATTGACAATCCTGCACGTCAGCGGACCATTTCGAGAACCCAGAGAACCGGTGTTCTCCTACGATTATTCATTGCAGCGGCCGATGTGGCCGATGCCGCACGCCGCGCGTGTGAAGATATCGATCACCGATGAATTGGATATCATCAGGGGCAAACTCCTCGGCACAGTGAACGGTACACCCGGGCAACAGCTGCTGATCGGGCAGTTGTTGTCGCGGCGTATCGCGGATGAAAAATTGAAGATCGCGGATCGTGAGGGATTGTTGTCCGACCGGCGGGACGTGATCGTGGCCCCGTTTACCGGCGCACACGCGCATCTTTTTCCCAAGCTGGAGGAGTGGGCGGGTCGCGAACAGGAGCGCCTGCGGGCCGAGGTCAAAACGCGGACCGGTCTCTGAGTCTAGAAAAGTTTGCGATAGTGCTTGGAATGGACGCCGGATTCATCGGCAAACCCGATCGAACCTGCATCCGGCGCGCCCGTGTTATTCATGTCGATGCGGTAATGCCCCCGGATCTCTTCCATGGCGACCTCGAACGGCACGGCGTCCGGGTAGAGGCCTCCCGGCGCATGAGCGCCGCGCGTCAGGGTCTTGATGACCTCGGTTTGCGCATACTTAGGGTCGGATACCACATAAATATCGGCCACCGAGTGATCTCCGAGCGTATGGCCCGGTGTCGTGGCCGGAACCAAGTCCGTCAGCGATCCGGCCAGGCGTTCTTTTTTTAAGCGCTTGAGCAGACCGATCACCTGGCTGTCGGTGGCCTGCGCCGGCACGACGATGCTGACCGCGTTCATCTCGGGAACCGTAGCCTGGACCTTGAAAATCACCGGCGCGGCTTCGGGATCCTCAATCATGGGGACCGTCGGACCCTCGGTGCCGGCCGCCTGCTTGTTCTTCGAACTCGGTACGATCAACGCCACGAACAGCCAGAGGCCTATTAACACGCTGAATACGACGATCAGCGGATGAATGCCCGCGCGCTTGCCCTCTTCGTATTCGTCACTCATGGCCGTGCTCCTTCGGATCCACGACGCTTGGCTTCATCCCATAATCCGTTCATCTCGTCCAGGGAGAGTTCGCCGACAGAACGCCCGGACGCGGAAGCTCGGGTTTCGATATATTGAAACCGTTCGATAAATCGGCTGATGGATTGCCGCAATGCGTCCTCCGGATTGACTTTGATGAAACGCGCGAGATTCACCAACGAAAATAACACATCGCCAAATTCATCCGCGATGTGCCGTTGCCGGCCGTCCGAGTCCGATCCCGTCGCACGAATGGCCATGCGGAGCTCGCGGATCTCCTCTTCAATTTTGCTCAAGACCTGATCGAATCCCGTCTCGTCCTGGGTCCAGTCGAATCCGACGCGGGATGCCCGTGCCTGAATCTGATACGCCCGAAGCAGGGCGGGGAGAGTCTTCGGAACGCCGTCGAGCACAGATTCCGGCCGCCCGGCCGCCCGGCGCTCGGCCTGCTTGATGTCTTCCCAGCGTGCCAACACCTGGTCGGCATTGGCCGGTTTCGGATCGGTCGAACCGTTGGGAAAGACGTGCGGGTGACGTCGGATCAGCTTGTCAGCCAGTTGATCGAGTACGGTGTCGACCGTGAAGTGCCCCGCCTCTGAGGCGATCTGGCTGTGAAAGAGAACTTGGAGGAGCACGTCGCCCAGCTCCTCGGGCAGCTTGGCACGGTCCGCATGGTCGATAGCATCGAGGACTTCATAGGTTTCTTCGATCAGATACGGTTTGAGTGACTCATGAGTTTGTTTGCGATCCCACGGACAACCCTCCGGCGCGCGCAAGGCAGCCATGAGGGCGATCAACTTTTGAAACCGCTCAGACATGATCAAACCCTTCACGAATGTGAGAGGCGCATTATACTCGGTTCGAAGGATGCTTCAACGCGGCGGCTGGATCTTGCGACCCCAGGATGCCTATGGTAGGCTTCCGCGATATCTGGAATTTGCGAGGCATAAGCAGTGGCGGGAGACAAGGAAGAGGGGTTCGTCATTCGAGATCGGCGAGGCTCCGGAGGAGCGGAGAAGGCTCCTGCGCCGCCTCCACCGTCTGCTTCGGCGGCCGAGCATCCGCCGCATGTGCCATCATGGGAAGCGGATGAAAAAGCCGCGCCGCCGGTGACGTTTGCTTCGTTCGTGATTTCGCTGGGAAGCTCTTCGCTCATGTTGATGGGGGAAAAACTGGAACCCCAGCAACCCTCCATGCCAGTCAATCTGCCGCAGGCCAAGGAAATCATCGATCTGCTGTCTGTCCTGGAGGAAAAAACCAAGGGCAACCTCACATCGGACGAACAAGCGGTGTTGCGGGACATGCTCTACGCCTTGCGCATGAAATACGTGAGCCTGACCACCGGATCATAATCCCGCCGCGATTGCGGCCGTGTGAGCCGCAACAACAACTCCGTTATTGTCAGAGATCTGCACCCGTGGCTGAAACCCCCCGACCGGAAGGAACGCGGGACGTGAGTGACCTTCAAAAAGATCATGGGTCACTGGCCTGGGAAGGACCGGATCGCCGTTCCCAACCGGCCTCCACCGCGCCCGGCGGCCGTGTGTCCGCTCTGCCGGGGCTGAACCCCGAACCCGAAAGACGAAAACGCCACCTGCGGCCGGTATGGATCGTCCTGCTCCTGCTCATGTCGTGTCTCGCCCTGACGTTCTACTACACACAAATGGTCGAGCCCGGCGGCGAGGATACGGACTCCTTCATCCTGCCGACCAGTTATGCGCTGGTGCTGCTGCTGATCAACCTCGATCTCATCGGGGTCGTCGTCCTGCTCTTGCTGCTGTCCAGAAATCTCATCAAGGCCTATTTCGAACGCCGGCACCGGATGCTCGGCTCCGGATTCCGCACAAAACTGGTGGCCGCCTTCATCGGATTTTCGCTGATTCCGACGGTGCTGCTGGCTCTGGTCGCGAGCGGGCTGGTGAACAAAGCCGTCGATGTCTGGTTCAGCGATCAGATCGATCGTGTCATGAGGGATTCCTACGAAGTGGCCCGCATGCAGCATGCGGGGCACATCACACTGGCCGTCAACAGCGCAAGGGCGATTAGCCAGGAAATCTATCGTGAGGATCTGCTCTTCCCCGAACAGCGCGATCTGCTGGTCTCGGCGATGGCGCGCAAGCGGGTGGAGTTTGGAGTGGCGGGCATCGAGGTGTTTTCATCCAAGATGGAAACGTTGACCAAATCGTTAGACCCGGAAGTGCCCCCTGGAGTCTTGGATCTACCAATCGGACAGCTCATTCTTCAGGCCATCAACGGAAAGCAGGAGACGAACACCGTCCAGGAAGCGCAGACCGGCCGTCTGGTCAGGGCCGCGGCGCCCATCGCGTTGAGCGGCCGCCGCGGCGAAGTGGGCGGGGTCGTAGTGGTCGATGCGTATGTGCCGGAGTCTCTGCTGGCCAAGATGGAAGGCATCGGCCGCCAGTATGAGGAATACAAACAGATCAAGGCGATGAAAAACCCGATCAAGGCCGGCGCCTATCTTTTCGTCGCCGTCATCACCGTCTTGATTCTTTTCGGAGCGACCTGGTTCGGGTTTTATGTGGCGAGGAGCATTACGGTGCCGATTCAACGGCTGGCCGAGGCCACGGAAGCCATCGCGCAGGGCGATCTGTCCGTCCGCATCGACGCGAAGGCGACCGACGAAATCGGGACGTTGATCGAATCATTCAACCGGATGACGGCGGATCTGCAGGGGAACAAATCGGCGATCGAATCCGCCAACCGGTCATTGCGGCAGAACAACCTGGAACTCGATCGACGCCGCGCCTATATCGAAACGGTCGTCGAAACGATTGCCGCCGGCCTCGTCTCGATCGACCGGAACGGCCAGATCACCAATTTTAATCCGTCCGGAGAGCGCATTCTTGGCCTTTCCGCGGACCGCTTCCACGACCGGTCGGCCAATGACGTGTTCAAGGAGTTCGGGCTCACGCTCTTCCAGACGCTCTACGACCGGATGCTGGTGGACCAGCGCGATGATCTGACGATGGACGGCACGGTCGAGGTCGAGGGAAAATTTCTGACGATCGCGCTGCACGGCTCGCGCATGAAGGATGAGTTGGACCAAGACCTCGGCATCGTGCTGGTGTTCGAGGACCTGACCGAATTGTTGAAAGCCCAGAAGGTCGCGGCCTGGCAGGAGGTCGCGCGGCGTGTTGCCCACGAAATCAAGAATCCGCTCACGCCCATTCAGCTCTCCGCTCAACGGATGCGGAAGAAGTTCTTCGAACGGGCGCCGGATTTCGAACGGGTGTTCGACGAGTCCACCAACGTCATCGTCAACGAAGTGACGAGCTTGAAACACATGGTGGACGAGTTCTCCAAGTTCGCCCGGCTGCCGGCGCCGCAGTTGGCGCAGCAATCGCTGCATGACGTCATCAACGAGGTGATTGCGCTCTACCGCGGGGCGCACAAGGACATTCAATTGCTCGTGACGCTGGACGACGATCTGCCCGCCCTCAAGTTCGACTGGGAGCAGATCAAACGCGTGCTCGTGAATCTCCTCGACAACGCGATTCAGGCGATGAACCAGAAGGGGCGGGTGTGGCTGACGACCCAGTACGACACGAAACGCCGGCGCGCGGTCGTCAGCATCGCGGACGAGGGGACCGGGATCGCCGCCGAGGATCAGGAAAAGCTGTTCGTGCCCTACTTCACCAGAAAGAAGACGGGGACGGGACTGGGGTTGGCGATCGTGCGGCGCATCATTACCGATCATGAGGGGCAGATCAGCGCGGGAAACAATCATCCTCGCGGAGCCTTGTTTACGTTTGAACTCCCGGTGTGATTCCACTGCCGGAGGGTGGCCCGTGATGGGCGGACAAGCCGGTGCAGTCAGTTCTTGGCGGAGGGGAAACGACGCATGTCAGCTTCAATTCTAGTCGTGGATGATGAAGAGGCCATTCTGTCCTCGCTGAGCAGCATTTTGCAGGACGAAGGATACGAGGTCGCCACAGCCAAAACGGGAGGGGAAGCGCTGAAGATCTTCACGATGGATCCCCCGGATCTGATGATCTTGGATATCTGGATGCCCGAAATGGACGGGCTCGAGACGCTCCGGCGGGTGCGGGAGCTGGTTCCCACCGCCCAGGTGATGATGATGTCCGGCCACGGGTCGATCGAGACGGCGGTCAAGGCGATCAAACTCGGCGCCTACGACTATATCGAGAAGCCGCTGTCGCTCGAAAATGTGACGCTGCGCGTGAAGCACGCACTGGAGCAGTATCGGTTGGAAGAGGAAAACCGCTCTCTTCGCACCAAAGTCCAGCGGAAGTTCGAGTTGGTCGGACAATCGGCGGCCATGCAGCAGCTTCGGCAATTGATCGAAACGGCCGGCCCCACCAACAGCCGTGTATTGATCGGCGGGGAAAATGGCACGGGCAAGGAATTGGTGGCGCGGGCCATCCATCTTCAAAGCGCGCGGGGCGACCGGCCGTTTGTCGCGGTGAACTGCGCGGCCATTCCCGAGACGCTGATCGAAAGCGAGTTGTTCGGCCACGAGAAAGGATCGTTCAGCGGCGCGACCTCGATGAAGCGCGGGCAGTTCGAGCAGGCCGACGGCGGCACGCTGTTCCTCGATGAAATCGGCGACATGAGCCTCAGCACCCAAGCCAAAGTCCTTCGCGCGTTGCAGGAACAGCAGTTCACCCGGGTGGGCGGGACGAAGCTGATGAAGGTCGACGTTCGGGTCCTCGCCGCTTCGAACAAGGATCTGTTCAAGGAAATCGATAAAGGCGCATTTCGTGAGGATTTATACTATCGCTTGAACGTCGTCCCGATCGAAGTGCCGCCGCTGCGTGAACGGCGGGAAGACATTCCGTTGCTCATACGGCATTTTTTACGCGTACATGCCGAAGAACAAGGGCTTCGGATGAAAGAAATCACACCGGAAGCCATGCATGTGTTCCAGCAGTACGAATGGCCGGGCAATATCAGGGAGCTCAGAAACCTGATCGAACGGCTCATGATCATGGTGCCGGGGTCCGTGATCGACACGCACCAGGCCGCCATGTCGTTACAAGGCCGCCAGCCGGCGGGAGGGGCAGCCGCTTCGAGCATCCCGGCGTCCATGCCTTCCGCCAATCCGGTGCTCTCCCAGACGTTCGATTCGCTTCGCGATGCAAGAAACGCGTTCGAAAAGGACTATATAGGACGCAAGTTGCGGGAGCATCACTGGAACATTTCACGGACCGCCGAGGATCTCAAGATCGAGCGGAGCCACTTGCATCGCAAGATCAAGCTGCTGGATGTCGAAATGAGGCCTGAGAGCTGAGTCGCTTCAGCTCGATGGCCGGAGTCCTGTTGGTCCGCTGTACGCCTCGCCGTCTCTTCGCTCCGCAACTCGTTGCGCTTGGCGCTCCCGCGCGAGCACAGCTTCGGACAATGCTCGCTACCGGCCTTCGGCCGTCGATCCGGCTCGGCTACATCGGGTGCAACAGGGCTCTGATGCCCGCTGAAAGCGACTCAGCTCCCCCTAGAGTTACTGTTGATGGAAATTTCTGGAATTCCACTCGGGCGCGACGTACGTCGCGTACCCTCGGTCAGTTCCAGCTTTCCTGCTCGGCAACGCCACGTGGGACCCCGCTTCTCCGGCGACGGTCGCGAAGAGCCAGGCAGGCTTTGATGTGTGAATTGGGGGGATGGGTCCGTCTCGGCGATATCAGAGCGTTATCGGGACCCTGCTGCTCGTTCGGCCGCTCAGCTTTCCACGAGGAGATGAAAAGTGTAAGAATCTCCCTTCTGGGCCACAGCCAGATTGTTGTTCTTGAAGGATGAAACGTATGTCCAGTGAACTGATTGCATCGACATCACATTCATCAATGACAGTAGACTATGGTGTGGAAACCTCTTTCTGAAGGAACTCGGGTTCGCCATTGCCATCTGAGCTTTGAAGGATGGATCGATGGACTAACTACCTGTCATGACAATAGCCGGATGAATCCAGACGGTAGGACTGCGTACCGTATTCGTATTCACGGGCAGAACAGGCGAGAACTTGCAGTACATGAAGAGCTTGTGAAATGCGATGACGAAAGTCTAATTTTTCTTTCTACGGAACACTTAATCGGACAAGTAATTGAAAGAAAAAGTGAAAATAAGAAGCAGAATGAGCTTTTGACACGCTGGGGTATGCTAATACCTTTGCCATATACAATTTGGGCGCTAGGAGAATATTGCCCTTCTAATCAAAATGATCCGGTCAAATGGGTTAACGACAGTGTGTGGTTTTCCAGTTTCGTAGGTATAGCAATGGATCGATTCTCTCCGAAATTGATTGAACTTCTGGGAGCTAAAGTGCATGTAGCTATTGTTCCATCACATGAGGCAGGTGAATATAATCCTTCCCTCCTAGCCATAGCGAGAGATCTTCAGGCACACGGGCATATTGACGTGAGTTCAAGCTTGGTGCGCTATAAGAGTGTCGAATCTTCTAGAGCCCGTAGACAGTGCGGGGTTCCAGGTAATGATATTGACACCCACTTAGATAGCATCAGGGTGGTAGATGTAACGAGAATTTCGAGAAAGGTAATTTTATTATTGGATAATGTTGTTACGACCGGAACGTCTTTTATCGCTTGCAGGAAGCTCTTGCTCGATGCAGGTGTTGCCGAAGTTGTCTGTTTGGCTTTAGGGAAAAATGGTGGACGAAAGATGCAAGAACCATCGAACACAGGTAGAAAACATTTAGTTATTCGTCGAAGCAAATGATCTACGAGGCTGCCTATTCTCTTCCTCACTGTTGACCCTCGCTACGGGCTCCCACTAAGATACGCGCACCATGACGACCTACCGCGACGCCGGAGTCGATATCGATGCGGGTGACGAATTCGTCCACCGCATCAAGCCCCTGGTTCGATCCACGTTTCGGCCGGAGGTTCTGACAGATCTCGGCGGATTTGGCGGATTGTTCAGGTTGCAATCCAAACAATATGAAGATCCCGTGTTAGTGTCTGGAACCGACGGTGTCGGAACGAAACTCAAGATCGCCTTCCTCATGGACAAGCATGACACAGTTGGAATCGATCTGGTCGCGATGAGTGTGAACGATATTGCAGTGAGCGGAGCCGAACCCTTATTTTTTCTGGACTATTTCGCGACGGGCAAATTGGCAGTTTCCAAGGCCCAGCAGGTCGTCGGGGGCATTGCCGAAGGATGCCGTCAGGCGGGCTGTGCGTTGATTGGGGGTGAAACGGCAGAAATGCCGTCGTTTTATGCGGATGGAGAATACGATCTGGCGGGTTTTGCCGTCGGTGTGGTCGACAAACCTAAGATCATCGACGGGAAGTCCATCGAGCCCGGCGACGTCCTCATCGGGCTCGCATCGTCGGGACTTCATAGCAATGGATATTCGCTGGTCCGCCGGATCCTGTTCGAGAAGGCGAAGCTGTCGGTTGCGAGCAAAGTCCCGGACCTCGATCGTCCGATCGGGGAGATCCTTTTGACCCCGACGAGGATCTATGCCAAGCAGATTCTTGCTCTCGTGAGCGAGTTTCCCATCAAAGGCATCGTGCACATTACCGGCGGCGGCATTACCGAAAATCTTCCTCGAGTGTTTCCTCCCGGCGTCAGAGCCAGAATTCATCGTAAAGTCTGGACCGTTCCTCCGGTCTTCGGCCTCTTGAGCCGTCTTGGGCAGGTGGATCGCGAAGAAATGTACCGAGTATTCAACATGGGCATTGGTCTGATCCTCGTCGTGCCGGCTCCTTCCTCCGCGGGTGTTCTGAAAAAAGCGGCATCCCTCGGCGATCAGGCATGGATCATCGGAGAAATGGTCCCGGCATCCGATGGAACACCGGACGTCGAATATGCCGACTAAACTCTTGGCTCCCAGGATGGACCAGCCGAGCGTTGACGCGGGTTGCTGACAATCTTCCAGAGTCCATTGAGGGAATCATCAACGTGAATGCTCATCCGATCAAACGTGCCCATCCATTGCGTGTGGCGGTCCTCGCGTCGGGTCGGGGATCGAATCTCCAGGCCATCATCGATGCCATCGAGGTCGGAACGGTGCACGCCACGATCGTTGCAGTTATCAGCAACAAGAAAGACTCTGGGGCGCTGGAGCGGGCGAGAAAACATGGTGTGCGCGATCTGTTCGTCGATCCCAAACCGTTCGCCGGACGTCCGGATAGCCGCGAAGTCTATGACCGGGAATTGCTGGAACAATTGAACAAACACGATGTCGAGCTGGTCCTCTTGGCCGGATACATGAAGATTGTCACGGGGGTGCTGGTCAATGCGTATGCGAACCGGATGATGAACATTCACCCATCGCTGCTGCCGTCATTTCCGGGGTTGGACGTTCAAAAGAAGGCGATCGAGTGGGGATGCAAACTCGCCGGCTGCACCGTTCACTTTGTCACGGAAGGCGTAGACGAGGGGCCGATCATCCTGCAAGCGGCGGTTCCCATTCTAGATGACGATACGCCGGAAATCCTCGCCGCGCGAATTTTGGAACAGGAACACAAAATCTATCCGCGCGCCGTGCAACTGTTCGCCGAAGGCCGGCTGCGGGTCGAAGGGCGCCGTGTCACGATAGACCAGGGAACGCCGGTCGGGCAGTCGATCATCAGCGCGTCATAAGAAGCCGGTGTTACGACACGCGACATCGGGATCGCAAACTCAGCTACCGGTAGCGAGTGAACCGGTGCTTGTGTATAATGCGGCAACCGGGAGATACGGGCATCTACCTCCCCGTTTTTCTACTGCGGTCCACGCCAGCGCACTGATGCGCGACACATCCCGCAGGTTCAGTCGCTCGTATTCTCCGGTATTCCAGGTGGGGGGCTAGCTCAGTTGGGAGAGCACTACGTTCGCAACGTAGGGGTCGGGGGTTCAACTCCCCTGCCCTCCACCAAACCAAGCTCGCTCGTGCCGCGTGCTCTTCAGCGCAGTATCGTGATTGCTGCACGCGGATAAAAACCTCCAGAAGTCTTGTCTTATGCTTGCGCGTGCCGTCCGCTCATTATCGCTTTATGGAATTGTGCGGGCGGATAAAAGCCTCCAGTTTTCTCTCTGGGCCGAACCAAGCCCGCTTGTGCCGCGTGCTCTTCAGCGCATTATCGTGATTGCTGCACGCGGATAAAACCTCCAAGAAGTCTTGTCTTACGCTTATGCGTGCCGGCGACTCATCAGGCGAAGCCTCCCTCCCATCTTTATCGTCGACGGATAACCGATAACATTCACTATCAACGCATCGAATGTCCAAGTAGCAGTGGATAGTCCGTATGCACGAGGATTTTTGCCGATTAAATTTAGCCCGGAATAAAACGCAACGTGCATGAGGAGACTACGATATAGATTCGCACGTTGGATTGATTAGGCTGAGCACAAGGCCTTGAAGTGGCATGTTTATTTTCTCCTCTTGTTTTGATATCTGTTGCAGACCTGCCGGAGGTTGTTATGCCGGACGTTGTCAGAAATGTGCTTGTCGTTGATGATGATCATGAGATGCGGGCGTTGCTTCGGGACGTGCTGGAGCAGCATGGCTATACCGTGAGTCTCGCCTCCAATGGACAGGACGCTCTCGTGACCCTCCGTGAGAAAGAATACCCGGTCGTTCTCACCGATCTGCGGATGAAAGGGATGCAGGGGATCGAACTGCTCACACAGATCAAACAATCGTGGCCCGATACCAACGTGATTCTGATGACCGCGTTCGGCAGCGTGGAAACTGCCATTCAGGCCATGAAACAAGGCGCCTATGATTATCTGATGAAGCCGGTGAAGAATGAGGATCTGTCGCGAGCGACCGAGCGCGCGTTCCGTGAAGCGCTGCTCAGAAGCGAGATTCACCGTCTCCGACGGGAAGTGGATAGGGAATACAGCTTCAGTCAAATTCTCGGAAAGAGCAAGGCGATGCGGGAGGTGTTTGACTTGATCCGCCGCGTTGCGAACAGTCCGACCAACATCCTGATCACAGGGGAAAGCGGAACGGGCAAGGAGCTTGTGGCCAAGGCGCTTCACTACAATAGCGAGCGGAAGGACGCTGCCTTCATTCCCGTCAACTGCGCTGCGATTCCAGAGCATTTGCTGGAAAGTGAATTGTTCGGCCACGTGCGCGGCGCCTTCACGGATGCAAGAACGGACAAGCGCGGCCTGTTTGAAGAGGCGGAACGGGGATCTCTTTTTCTCGATGAGATCAGCGAGTTGCCGCACATGCTGCAGGCCAAGCTTCTTCGCGCCATCCAGGAAAAGGAAATCAGGCGCGTAGGTGCGACCAAGTCAACTGCCGTAGATGTCCGGGTCATTGCGGCGACAAATTTGAATCTGGCGGAGGAAGTCAAAGCGAAACGGTTCAGAGGGGACCTATACTACCGTCTCAATGTGATCGAAGTGAAACTTCCACCGCTGCGGGAACGACGTGAAGATATTCCTCTGCTCGTGGATGCATTTTTGAAAAAGTTCGGGCAGGAGCGGGGCAAGGATGTGAAAGGGATGAACGAAGCCACGTTGGCCATCTTGATGGACTATGCGTGGCCGGGAAACGTTCGGGAACTGGAGAATGTCATTGAGCGAGCGGTCACGCTCAGTCGGACAGACAGGATTCTCCCCGACGATCTCCCCGGGACCATCCAAGGAGCACGCGGTGATCGCCGCGTCATTGACGAGGGTGCGGAGAAGATGGTTTCCCTGCATGAAGTGGAAAAGGAGTACATCAAGAAAATTCTCGAAAAGCTGGGCGGCAATAAGTATCAGGCTGCGCAGGTTCTGGGGATCGACCGCAAGACGCTGTACCGAAAGCTTGCAGAGATCGAGGCTGTCCTCCCGCCGGACGAATGACCACCGGCATCGCCGTGTGCTTATGAAGTTCGTCATGGAAAAGGCATTCCCCCGGGGTCCCTGGACGATCCCGGTGTTGATGATCGTCGTCTTTGCGTGTGATCTGGCGGCTCCGCTCGGAGTGGCCGTCGCCATTCTCTACGTCATCCCCCTTCTCTTGACCGTTCATACACCGCGCCAGCGCGACGCATTGTACTATGGTCTCGGTGCAATAGCGCTGCTCTGGACCGCACTGTTCCTGAAACCTGGCGCGTTGTCGCTGCAGTATGCCGTCTTTAATCGAATGTTGGGAACCTTCGTCCTCTGCCTACTCACATGGGGCCTGCTTCAATTGAAGCGGACCCGAGCGGAATTGCTACAGTCCGAAATCAGCAGGACGAAGACGGTGCAGGATTTGCTATTGGAGCGTGCCGGACGATCTCATGCTGAGGCGCTGATGGAAGCGGCTCAGGAAGCACGAGCGCACGCAGAGACTGCTGTCGCGGGGGCGGTGGCAGGCCGTCAGCGGGCCGAAGAACATTTTCTTGTCAGCCAACTCAGGCTCGAAAGCATCATCGATTCTGCCATGGACGCCATCATCACCGTTGATCATGAGCAGAAGATCGTGGTCTTCAATCATGCAGCCGAGCGCATGTTCAAATGTGCGGCCAAGGAAGCTATTGACCGATCGCTCGACAGGTTTATTCCCGCGCACTTCCGTGACGCCCATCGGTCCCATGTGAACAGGTTCGGGCAGTCTGGCGTGACGACCCGAAAAATGGGCCAGTTGGGCACGGTGACCGGTCTCCGAGCGGACGGAGAAGAGTTTCCTATTGAAGCGGCGATTTCGCACGTCACGGTCCAAGGGAGCAAGTTCTTCACCGTCATCCTTCGCGATATCACCGAACGGACGCGCCTGGAGGAACAGCTGCGACGAACCGAGCGGATTGCCGAACTGGGAACCGTGGCTTCAGGGATGGCGCACGAGATTGGGACGCCCATGAACGTGATCCTGGGACGGGCCGAATACCTCTTGGACCGGGTCACCGATGAGCCGGTGAGGAAGGGCTTGCAAACCATTGTCGCTCAGGTCGAGCGGATTACGCGAGTCATGAATCAACTATTGTCGTTTGCGAGAAGAAAACCGCCTCAGCCGCGCTCCCTTCGGCTGCAGGACGTGATTGAGAGCAGTCTTGAAATGTTCCATGAGCGGCTGTCCAGCAAGCGCGTGCAGGTGGAGTTGCAGGTGGATGCCGCCGCCTCTCCGACCATCTCAGGCGACAGCGATCAGATGAGTCAGGTCATGATCAATCTCATTATGAACGCACTTCACGCCATGCCGGAGGGAGGGAAGCTCCGCATCACGCTCGGATTGGAGAAAGGCATGGTAAAGCTCACGATCTCGGACACCGGACACGGAATCTCACACGACATCGTAAAGCAGATTTTCGATCCGTTCTTTACCACAAAAGAATTTGGCAAGGGGACGGGTCTTGGTTTGACCGTGGTCAAGGGAATCATCGAGGAGCACCAGGGCTCGATCGAAGTAGAGAGTGAACCAGGAATCGGGACGACGTTCACCATCCTCTTGCCGAAAAGCCCATAATCTCTGCCGCTCGCTGGGGCATTGTGGGACAGTGCGGCGCATAGGGGTGTAGTCTTTCTCGCCAGCCTCGCGATTGAAATTCCGCCTGCTGCTCGATTGTCCCAAATAATGAGGCCTTCGGTCATAGATTCTCACGGCATGTCCTTTGCCCCTTTGTCGCGTAGGACAGGATCCTCCGGAGATGCCTACAATGGTGGCACAGAAGAAAGCGGTGGTTCTCGTCGTCGAAGACGATAGAGATATGCTCAATCTGCTCTGTGACGCATTCTGGAGCGCCGGATATCAATTACGTGAGGCAAAGGACGGTGACGAAGCCTTGTTGTCGGTTCTGCAATCCGTGCCGGACGTCATCCTCACCGATCTCCGCATGCCTGCCGGAGGAGCCGATTACATCACCCGGTTGCGGACGGTGGCGCCCCACTGCCCCATCGTGGTCATGACGGCGTTCGGCGAACCCGGCTTGCAAGCACAAGTCCTGCGTGCCGGAGCGACGGCGTATTTCGACAAACCTGTCCGAATTTCTGATCTCAAGCTGAGGATTGACGCCTTGCTGACCGATCACCAGTGACGCTGCGACGAAAGGGATCTGCAATGAACGAATCTTCATCACGGGATGCGTGTTTGCAGCAGGATCCTGTCCTGATGGTTCGCATTGAGACGATCAGCCAGCTGGGCGCGGTCCTCTCCGATCGGATCGCGATCATGGACCGTCAGTTCAACATCACATACATGAACGGCCCTGCCGAAAGCGGGGCATTCGAAGAGTTGAAAGAAGTCAAGCTGGGGAAGTGCTACGAAACGTTTACACGGAGGCTGGAACCTTGCGAATCGTGTCCAGCTGTTAGGATGTTTGATCACCGCGACCCTCGCTCGGGGTGCTGTGACGTCACGCTAGAGCGCGCCGCTTGCGGTTTATACCAGGCCTTTCCGCTCCTCACGGGGCAAGGACAAGTTGGTTCTATGCTGGCTCTGTTCGAGCCTCGATCCGGAAAACCCTCCATCGGCCCGGCATCCAAATCGAGGCCGGTCTCTCCCGGTATGGCGGGGGAGTCTCTGGGAAAGCTCATCGGCCGGAGCGACGTTATGCAGAGGATGTTCGACCTGATCCGTGTGGTCGCAGACACTTCTGCGACCGTCCTGATCGAAGGGGAAAGCGGGACCGGCAAAGAACTGGTGGCCAGGACGATACACGAGTCGAGTCCCAGGGCAGGGAAGCCATTCGTGGTGGTTGACTGCGGATCGCTACCGGAAACCTTGCTGGAGAGCGAGCTGTTCGGCCATGTCAAGGGGGCCTTCACCGGAGCGGTGGCCAACAAGCGGGGCCTATTCGAAGAGGCAGACGGCGGCACTATTTTTCTCGATGAGCTTGCAGACACTTCTCCGGTCTTCCAAGCCAAGCTGCTTCGGGTGCTTCAAGAGGGCGAGATCAAGCCGGTCGGCGGGATGCGCCCAGTTAAGATCGACGTGCGAATCGTCTCAGCGACAAACCGGGACTTGGTCCCCCTCGTCAAAGCCAAACGATTCCGTCAAGATCTCTATTATCGATTGGCGGTTCTGCCGCTGTGCGTTCCGCCACTTCGAGATCGGCGGGAGGACATTCCGTTGCTGGTGAATCATTTTTTGGAAGAATCCTCCAGACGGCACTGGAAGCCGGTAGCGAGGGTGTCGCCGCAGGTATTGCGCATGCTCACTGATGCCGCTTGGCCGGGGAATGTGCGTGAACTTCAACATTATATTGAAAGGGCCGTCGTGACGGCGCCGGACGACCTCCAAGTCTGTTCCAATGCATCCATCACGCTACCGGCTTCGTCGCTGCGTGATCTCCGGTCTAAAACGCGCGAAACCGTGAAGGAGGTTGAGCGGGCATGCATTCTCCAAGCACTCGATAGTACACAAGGGAATCGGACCAAAGCAGCAAAGCTGCTCAAAATCAGTCGGGCCAGCCTCTATAATAAGCTGCGATTTCACTGCATCTCCTAGCAGGCTGTTGACAAAGTCCGCCAGCGGCGTTCTCGCGGGACACAGCCGCCTCACTATCTCGGCGGCGTTCACAGGCGTGCCGTGCCTTATTCGGCACGGCGTGAACCTCAGAGGCTCAACGTACGGGACGGGAACACGACTGTTCCCACAGCAGTGGGCGGGCGGGTGAGACCTGGGTAAGAGCGGCCTTGGCCGCTTGGGGCGGGCGGGTGAGAACGGCTACGCTTCGCCTCCAAGACACTGGGCGCTCATCGACTCGCGCCCGTCCGCAAACGTGGCGCTCATTATTCTTCGCGCCGCGGACCTCGCTGCGGCCTTGAGGGAAACCGACGCGTCTTGGCGCGTCGGGGCGGGTGGGTGAGAAAAGACGCCTTTCTGAACAGCCTGCAGGGCAGGCTAATGACGCCGTGACCTCAGACACGACTCCATTTCCGAGGGCATCACGTAGTTTGTCAACACATTGCTAGTCCACCACTGTCCCGTTCTGCCTCATTGTCTCTGAGACGGTGTCTACGCCGTTGGACACCGAGAAGTCCTCGAATCATGCGGAGTTCCCGTTTCTGGGTCATGTCGCGTTGTCCAAAACATTGGACAATGCTTTTTGCGGTTCGTTTCTGACCCTGCACCACCTTCATCGTAACTCTCATTCGAGCCTGAGGAATTTTGGTTTTGTGCCTGCACGAATGCGCGTGGCCCGCGATTTGCGCTAGCTCGTGGTTGCCGGCGGGGGCACGGGTGATTAGGACCGGCCTCCGAATAACCCGATCCTTCATGAGAAGAACCCCCGCCGGTTCTAAATCGCCTGATGGGATGAGTTGAGCGTACGGCCGGTATTCGCGAGAGCCTAACGGCACAGACATCAGCCAATCCATACAAGTGTCAACAATCCGAACCGCCCTATTCAGGGCATTATGACAGGAGGCCGTACGATGAAGGATGTTCGTGTTCACCATAAGCGAAGACGACGACGCGGATCCGCTCTGCTGTTGCAGAGCATTCTGCTCGTGGGGTGTTTGGTGATTACATCGGGACTACAGGCCGCAGGTCCCGGCGAAGCATCGCACAGCGAACATGCGAGTCCTGTCTCACTGCCAGGCTGGACTCAGCAGTTGAAAGGACAAACAGTCGTCGAGGATACCATCGAGGGCCGTCCTGAGCGTTCAGAAAAAATGGAACTGCAGCATCATCGTCTGATGCGGCGGCTCGAAGAACAAGCTCAAAAAGACGCCCAGGCGCAACAGACATCCGGTGCCTTCAACAATATGTCCATGATGCACCAGTACATGGGACAGGACGGCAGCAGTTTCCTGCTCATGACAGATACGAAGAAGGGCGAGCCGGTTCTCTCGTCCGGGGGGAGATGTCCGTCCAATGCACCGCAGAAGATTTACGACGTCTCGATGATCAATATCGAGATCACGTTGAACCGCTGGCTCGACTATTATCCCGGGTATATGTACGTGTTGACCGAGGACGTCGCCAAGGCACGGGCGGAAGAAACCGCGAACAAGGAGTCACGTGAAAAAGACGGATTTGATCCCGGTGCAGTCAGCACCGGTTTACAGGGCGATGTGATCCAGCCGTTGGTACTCCGTGCCAATCAGGGAGACTGTGTCAAGATGACGCTCCGCAATCAGATGGAGGGCGAGGACGGGAGCCTGTTCATTCAAGCGTCCAGCATGATCGTGAGCGCAACCGGGAAGCCGGCGACGACTACCAATCCCGACTCGATCATATCGCCCGGCAAGGCGCAGGAATTTGAATGGTATATCCATCCGCACATGCAGGAAGGTGTCCGGCAGTTCCACTCTTACAGCCATGACCGCGAGCTGACCGTCATGGGTCTCTTCGGCGCGTTCATCGTCGAACCGAAGGGTTCGATGTACTACGACTCGCTGGGCACCGGGCCCGACAAAGCTGTGCAGACCGGGTGGCAGGTGAATATCGACAACGGGTCCGGGCCGGACTTTCGCGAGTTTGTGCTCTTCTATCATGAGATCGGCGATGAAGCGTTTCGTCCGTTGAACAAGAAGGGCGACTTCCTGCCGCAACGCGATCCTTTGACGGACGCCTACCGACCTGGAGGCCGCGCGATCAATTACCGCAGCGAGCCTTTTGGGATCGATGAAATGCATCTGCAGCACGAATATTTTGGGTTCGAAGACGAGTCCCTGGCCTATAGTTCGTATACTTTCGGCGACACGCCGACCACGATTGCCCGCGGTTATCTGGGAGATCCGGTCAAATGGCGGCTGGTGCACGGAGGATCCGAGGTGTTCCATTCCCACCATCCCCACAGCGGATCGATCCGCTGGCAGCGGAGCCCCGGCACGGAGCCCAACAATATGTGGGCGATGGGGCAGGACGGTCCGGTGAAGTATCCGGTCGTGCGGACGAAGTCCGACCGAGTGGACGTGGAAGTCATCGGCCCGTCGGAAGCGTTGGATCTGGAGCCTGAGTGCGGTGGGGGCGGCTGTCAACATTTGGCCGGCGAATTTCTTTACCATTGCCATGTCGCCCACCATTATGTAGCGGGGATGTGGGGCTACGGACGATTCTATAATACGCTCCAGGTCGGAGCGGCCCACACGGATACGATGCCGGATCTACAAGAGCTGCCGGACCGGAAGGGTCGTATGAAGCAAGGCGTTTCGTCCGACAAGCTCATCGGGACCACCGTCGATTGGTTCGGCAAGACGTTCAAGATCGTCGACAAGAACCAGAAGACCAACTGGAAATCCGATCCGGTCATCGTGAACATCAAGGATTGGGTCGAGATGTTCGTGCCGGCTCAGGGGCAACCGGGCCATACGAACGACGAGAAGGGCCAGATCATGGCCTATGACTCGACAGTGTGGGACTGGAAGTGGGACGGCAACATCGCCCGCGGCGAACGGGAAAGCACCGCGCAGAATCCCAAGTATCGATGGGCGGCCAAGTGGGACGACAGCACCAGACCCGCGATCTTATTCGATCCGACCACGGGCAAGATGGCCTGGCCGCTCTTCAAGCCGCATTTCGGCAAGCGCGTGCCGTTCTCAGCCAACCATAGCGGGGCACCGTGGCTTGAGCCGATCCATCAGGAAGCGAACGGTGAACGAACCTCCGAGCCGGCGAAGCCGGGTGAGCAGGGCCGTTGGAGCCTTTGTCCCGAAAATGCCAATCAGAAGTTCTTTAATATTCACTTTACGCGCATGCCGATCACGCTGGCCAAGAAGCAGGGGAAAGAGCCGGCCATTACGGACAAGGATGGGTTGATCTATGTGCTGCACGAAGAAGAGCGCCTCATACGGGCGAACGATGACCTGAAGCTTCCGGCGGTCATTCGTGCCAACGTGTATGACTGCGTGGACCTCATACTCACGAGCGAGTGGGACGACGATGATTACACCAACTTTCAGTCGTCCAAGATCAATATCCATCCCCACTTCTTCCAGTTCGACACGGGGAATTCGGATGGAGTGATCTCCGGCTTCGAGTATGAGATGTCCGTCCGCCCATTTACGATGTGGGGGAAGGGAAAGAAACACGGGATGCCGGCGCCGATGGTCGCCAAGCTCGTCGGAGGGGCGAAAGCGGGAGCCAAGAGCATCAAGATTCAAATGGCACCGGGCGCCTCGCCGTTCCACGTGAACACCGAGGTCATGGTCGGCATGGATTGTTTGGAGCGGGGTCACGACGCGACTGCCTCATTGCCGCGTGACAAGAGCTGCTCAGAGGTCGCCCGCATCAAGGACATCAAGGGCGATCAGGTGACGTTTTTCAAGCCGTTGAAGCACAATCATCCGGCCAACGATCTTGTGTCGCCGGAGTTCGTCCGTTATCGGTGGTGGGTGGACGTGGACATGGGAACCGTGTTTTGGCATGACCACGCGTTCGGGGCGACGACCTGGCCGCATGGCGGATTCGGCGTGACACTGGTCGAGCCGTTCGGATCCACCTACCACGATCCGAAAAACGGTAAGTTGGTGTACAGCGGCCCTATCGCCGATATTCATAGCAACGAGCCGATTGGGGCCGGGGTCAGCGGCAGTTTCCGTGAATTGATGGTCTCCATCCACGACACGGTGCCGCACACCGTCAATGTCATTGAAGCCGGCAATCCCCCGGGGCAGCCGGTCGAAGTGGCGTTAGAGGCGGGCAAGACGGTGTCGTTCCAGATGCCCGACAAGATTTTAAACGCACCGAACAAGTATCTGAATGGGGGCACGCATACGACCGGCAGCGGGTTCAACTTCCGCGCGGAGCCGTTTGCGCAGCGCCTGTCGAACAATCCGGATACATCGAAGCTGTTCAGCAGCATGGTCCATGGGGATCCCGACACGCCGTTGTTGCGGGCGTATACGGGCGACACCATGGTATTCCGGCTGTTGCATCAGCTGATGAATGAGTCGCACGTGTGGACCATCTCCGGCCATACCTTCCTGACGGAGCGGTACGCGGCGGATGCCAATCGGAAGAACTCGATTCACGTCGGGATCGCCGAACGATACGATCTCGTGACCAAGGCGGGTGGATTCCAGGGCATGCCGGGCGACTACATCCACTTCAACGGCCGGACGTCGCATTTCGCCGAAGGCGGATGGGGTATCGTGCGCGTCCTCGACAAGCCGGTAGCGGATCTTATGCCGCTTCCTCGCGGGACCAATCCACTGGGCATTCCGGCGACGCCGAGTTCCGTGTGTCCGGCCGATGCGCCGATCAAGACCTTCAACGTCGTGGCGTTGGACCGCCCAATGAAACTGAATCCAAAAACGCCGGATGTGATTGAGGTGGACTTCGAGCGAAAGATCGAAATGACTATGCCGGAAGGCAAGATCTTTGCGCTTGAAGAGGAGGCCATGACGGTAGCGAGCGGGGGAACGCCGAGCCCGCTGACGCTACGGGTCAACCTTGGCGACTGCGTCAAGGTCATTCTGAAAAACAAAATGAAGGGCAGCCGGGCGTCTTTCTTTGCCCCTGGATTAGCCTTCGATCCGAAGGACAGTCAGGGCCTGAACGTCGGCAACAATGGTGGCGATCAGACGATCGGTCCCGGTGAGAGCCGCACCTATAGGTACTATGCGCATCCAGCCAACAAGGAGACGACCTCACTGGTGTGGGACGGCGGGAATATCGTCGTGAATCCGCGCAATGGATTGTACGGAGCGGTCATTGTGGGCCCCAAGGGGTCACAATACCGCGATCCCGTAACCGGTGCAGACATTTCACAGAAGAATTCATGGCGGGCGGACGTCATCGTTGACGCCAGCCTGCCGGAGAACGTGGGCAAGCGGAACTATCGCGATGTGGCCCTCTTCTTCCAAGACGAGGATAACATCATCGGGACCTCGTTCATGCCTTATGTACAGAACGTCGCGGGATTGACGAGCGTCAACTACCGCGCCGAACCGTACAAGTTCCGGGAGGAACAAGGCTGCTCCTTGGGGAGAATCTTCCAGCCTTGCGTGGTGGACAAACCGGAAGATCCTTTCACGCCGCTGATCGAAGCGCACGCGGGTGATCCGGTTCGTATCCATGTACTCGGTGCCAATAGCGAGCAGAATGGGATGTTCGGTGTCGAAGGACACGAATGGCCGATCGAACCGTACATGCCGGGCGCCGATATGATCAGCGTCGTCGAATACGCCGGGTCTGAGGTGCTCGACGTATTCATCCGGGGCGGGGCCGGAGGACCCTATCGTCAAGCCGGAGACTTCGTCTGGTCGAATAACCGACTGCCGTATGCGCAATCGGGACAGTGGGGTTACCTCCGTGTATTGCCGACGGACGATACACGGATACAGTCGTTGGGTGCTTCGGGCTCCGCGCTCAAGCGCGCGGGACAGGACCAGCAGCCTCAAGCGAGTCCGACGGCGATGAAGTAATGGGAACGGGAGGTGCGGGATGTGTAGGTCCCGCGCCTCCCGCGACCATTGTGACCGAAAGAGAGGGGAGTCGTCGAATAAACTTCCCAAGGGAAACGCATCGTAATGCAGCGGAGCGCCGAATGGCCTGTGAAAGAGGAGACAGCCGATGTTTTCCCTTGGTCATTGTTGATGGGGAGCGACGGAGTCCCGAAAAACCTGCTGCACGATCCTCTCACTATTGGCAGCTGCCAATAGTGCATGCTGAAAATAGAGAGGTCCCAGAGCCTATGTAGAATGTGCTGGAAGGCGACTTCTCAGACACTGCCACCCTCGCCTCCTATGGTTTCCACCACCAGGAATTTTTACCGGTGTGTTCTGACACTATCAGTATTCAGGATTCGACAGCGCGCCAGTTCATGATTTCAACAGCATGTGGCTCAACCTCTGGAAAGTACTCCGGAGACCGTCGTTCTTTTGTGATCCAGCCGCGCAAGAAAATCAGGCATCAATGTCGCTTTCTGCGACAACCGTGACCTTCTGTTTGAGGCAAGGCTCCCCCCTTCGTTGATGCGTGATTGAGAGCCTTCATCCAAACTCTTTGATTTCCCTTTCGTCGTCCTCTGATCTCCCTCTGAGGTGTCCATCTTGCAACTGATGACGATCATCGTCTTGCTGGCGATCGGTTCCTGGCTTTGGCCGTTGTGACCGGAGCGCAGGAGGAAGATCTGGCAGTGGTGAACGCGGCATTGGCGCCGTGGGCCGAGGTTTGATTATTGCCCGCTACTCGGGGTGCCACAGCCCGGACGTATCGCTCAACAACGATTGTCTCGTGCGCGCTGGGAAGCCACCATCGAGAGGATGATCCACTGGGGGCTGAGGTCTCATCCGAGTAAGGCCGACCTCCCCGTCCGATACCTTTCCGCGAGGTATCATGCCGGAGCGCCCGATCAGCTGGCGCCGCTCGATAGTGAATTGGGAAGGGCAGAACCACTGACTCATGAATCAGCACCAAAGGGGCCAGTGACCGGCGTGGCAGCGAGAGGCGCAGGGTCTGTTTGAACATAATTGCCAGGCTTGCCATGGCGCAGGAGCCGTGGGTGGGATGGGGCCTAAGTTGACGAAGAACCCGATTCTCAAACACGAAGATCGCTTTCGGGAAACAGTGCTGCACGGTCGGAGTCCCATGCCTGCGTGGGATCCGGTGTTGAGTGAACAGGACATTGCCGACGTTCATGCCTGGTTATCGATCAAGTAACTGTCGATGAAGTCACGGCGGACGAAAGGAGCGGTGCTATGGAAATGAAGCGTAGAGTCATGCTCGGAGGAGCGGTCGTCGCCCTGATGGGCTTGATGGCCGTCCCTCGTCTGTTGCTGGGTAGCGAGCAGCAGACGAGGGCGAAGGAATTGATCCAGCAGGCCTGCGTGTCCTGTCACCGGCTGGAGGGACATGCGGAGTCGAGGTTCAATCTCCGGGCGCCGGATCTTATTTGGGCGGGAAGCAAGTATCAACGCCCATGGCTCATCCGATGGCTCACCGGCAAAGAATCGCCGCTGTATGCGAAGGGATATCGATGGGACCTTAGCGAGGGTCCGGTCAAACATCCGGTCGTGACCGAACCTGAGGCGAATGCCATCGCCGACTACTTTGAGAGGAATAACAAAGATCCTCGGGTGAAGGTCGGCACATTCGACCTGTCGAAGGTCAGCAAGTTCGACGTCTCATTCGGCGGTATAGCCTATAAAGGCCATGCCTGCCTCGGCTGCCATACGATCGAAGAAAACGGGAAACTCATCGGCGGTCCGCAGAGCACCGCCCTCCAGAATGCGGGCCAGCGGTACAACATGGACTGGCTCTACCGGTTTGGGCAGAATCCGCAAAACTTTATCACTCATACCGGAGAATTCTTGGCCGATGCGACGGATCCGCAACTGCGGGCGGTGATCGGATACCTCGCGGCGCAGGGCGTCAAGGACTTCAAGTACTACGAGCCCTGGACGAGTCAGGAGTTTACGAACGCGAGCGTCGATCGAGGCACGGCGCTGTACAAAGAGTATTGCGCCCAGTGCCACGGATTCAGCGGCAAGGGCGACGGTCCGGCGGCTTCTGGTCTGGAGCCAAAACCGGCGATTCACGCCAACATGCCGTTTGACAAGCTGCCGATCGAATACGTCTACAACGTCATCAATCACGGCGGTGCGGCGATGGGCAAGTCTCCGAGCATGCCCTATTGGAACCTGACGATCGGCCAGCAGGGTGTGGCCGACGTGATTGCCTATCTCAAGGTCACATTCAAGGGCGCGCCCGAAGCGTCTGCCGCTGTGCCAAGCGGCGGGCCATTGGGCGTTTGTCCTCAGCCCCGCAAGACGGTCAAAGCTCCGGGAGAATTCATTTCGAGGGGAAATCCCTTGCCGCCTTCTGCGGATATGGTCGAGGCAGGGAAGGCGCTCTTTTTACAGAGCGCCCAGCCGGTGGCTTGTGCCTTGTGTCACGGGAATCAAGGCGACGGGCAGGGTGTCATGGGCGCGGCCCTGGTCCCGCAGCCAAGAAATTTCACGTGCGGGTCGATGATGAAGGATCTGCCGGACGGGCAGCTCTTTTGGATCATCAAGAACGGTTCACCCGGCACCGGCATGATGTCCTTCGCCGGACTGCCCGACGACCAGGTCTGGCAGCTCGTCCACTACATCCGAACGTTGGCTCGTTAAGGAGGGTGTCATGAAATCGACGATCCCATCGGTGCTGTTGATTGCGGCCGTGTCGCGCTGACCGCCGGCTGTCCGCCGGAACAGCGATGATGGCAGGATCAACCGATTGTGCGATGGATTGTACGGAGGGCATTGCGGTATTCGAACCCCATCTTCCGGAAGGGATACGGATTAAGCGGTTTAAGGGGCACCACGACATTGACAATACGGACGCGAACAGAATTAAGAAAAGGATATTTGAGTGGCCAACCCCGAAGATAATCGGCATCCTCCTGCCTTAGTCCGCATTCCTGCCCTTCCGATTCTTGGATAACACCGTTTTCTGTGATTGACCGGCAGGCTTTGCCGAAATTGAACGAGAGCGGGTTCCTTGTCCGAATCCAATGCTCGCCAGCGACGAAACTTCTTTGCGGATGTGTTCAATTGGAATTGGAGTCTCCACGAGATTCGGATCGGACAGCCCTAAAAGTTCCCAGCGAATCTTGGGGCGATAGGATCCCCTGACTTTTTTCCGACTAGGATTCCCTGTAGGCCATCCACTGGGAGTGTTCATCTATGTTTCCTCAGTATTCTTCCCATTCCGTAGCAGGTGCACGGTGCTATTACTACCCAGCACAGGCGACGTTGAGGCCTGACGTACGGATGTTTGAAAGGGAGTGACGGAACTCGGAGAGAACGTACACTCTATCACATCAATGATGTGGGGGCAACTGCTCTACTGGTTCACTTCAGCGCCATCCGTGTGCTCCATCAATTATCTGAAAGGAGGGTCTGACTCTTCGCGCTTTCGATCGTCACGAGTGGCAGCACTGTGCAATTGTGCACGGTCGCCATGAATAATCTTCGCTCACATCCAGAGTTTTTCTTCCGAAGTGAGAGGATCCTATTCCATGAGACCATGGGAAGAAAAAACCATGGCAGCCCACGGCGCTTAGCCTATCCACATCCTCAAGGCATTCGTTCTTCGAAGAGAAGCTTTCTGGCGAGTACCTTGCTTTGTGTATGATAATCGAGGTGTCCAGGGTGCTTGATATGGTACCTGATAATCATGTGCACGCTCCGATGCCATCCATCGTCGCTCGTTTGTCACAAGGTCGAGGCCTCGTGATTCAGACCCATCGCCGTTATCACGCTCTGTGCGAAGTTTCGATTGTGCCCAACTGACAGCGTGAGATGAACAGCCTTTGGCAAGCGTGTGCCCAACGTATCAAAGAGGTCGCGCCATGGGAACAAGCCGGCATCCTGCTCTATCTTTCCGATGAAGACGGGTTTTGCATCTCCCGGCTGGACACCAGGACAAAATGAACAGCAGGCTCATCTCTATCAACAAGGAAGGCGGTCGGCAGGGCCGGGCACTTGATGATTCACCGAGCAGTTCGTGGAGGAGACCCGCATGGGCATCGGTCTATGAAGCATGATCCTCAAGCGGAACCCGGCTGAACGACCGGTTGTGAACTGTAGAGGGTAACACCCCTTCTTGACTCTGATAAGGATCCTGCTCGAGTTCAGACACTTGTGTTTTCTTGCAGCAAGGGCACTACGTGCGGGCGCTGAACATGCGGCGTATCTGCGGGCGGATCTCCGTCTCGAACAGATCGGCGACCTGTTACGGACCGATCTCGATGGTCTCTTCACGTCTTCTTCTTCTTCTTGTGTGTCAGAAGAAATCCGATCGCACACCTAGTTTCTTCATGGTAACCCGAGCCGCTTCGTCATAAGTCACGAGTAATGGATCTAATCAGGCGCGTACGGGCGGGGATGCTATGGTCGTGGTATCGCCCACGAGATGGAGCAAGGCGTTTTCGTCACAAGAGGCGGCCTTTGCCGGTCCGGCTAATTGCAGAAGGTCTGTTCTTCCAGCGGATAGTATCCGCCTCCGGCTTCGAATGGGAAACTGGCAAGGCTGCGTCCCTGGTTTTTCCAGAGATGAATGCAGATCGCCTCTAGATACGGTTCAGTTCTCGGCACATCATCGATTGTTAGCCTTTTGGCCCCTTCGGTTTTTCCAATCACGATAAAGGAGTTGCCCGGCTGTATCCAGGCAGCATCAAGAACCTTGTTGAAGTAGATAGTAAACATGGCCGACGCCCTGCCGGTCTTCCTGCCAGGCCCATACCGGGGATGTTGGACAATAGGTGCTCGATCTGCCAGGATCACGACCCCTCCGGATTGTCGCTCCGCTTGCAAAATCATTCCGCCTAATTGAACCTTTTGAGGCGCTTCGGTTGAATACGGTCCCTCATACGCCTTGTCCTTCCAGTCTTGAAAGTCGAAATTGACTACCTCAATATCTCTGGTGATTGCAGGTGGGAACATCGGGGTCGCGCTACAGGCGGCTCCTATCAGACAGATGACACCCAAGGTCAAGGTACGCATAGCTTTCAACTTGATTTCAAGATATTCGGCTGGATGTGTTGAACGTTGGCCTCATGCACGTTGCCCTGACAGTGGGGCCTGGCAACCTGAAAGTCAGATCAGAGCGGCGATTGAAGAGGATCAAACACGAAATCCTCACTTGTTCTTGAAAAACCAGCATCCAACACCGCTTCTTTAGAAGGCTCGATTGTGAAGATTTCCGCCTTCGCTCCTAGAACATTGCCGGAGACCCCGTCAACATACACCTTCACGCGGCGCCCGGCCGCAAAGAGTTTGATTCTCCACACTACACGGTGATCCACTTCTTTCAGCTTCACATCGTAGACACTCCCGCCAATCCGCGACACCGCCACCTGAATGGCCTGATCAATCGTAAGCGAACATGCGCTTATAAGCTTTACGTCTCGCTTCGCCCGCATGAGTCTCTCGTAGTCATAGTTCATAACATGCCCTTCCTTCCCGCTGTGAAGAAATGCCGGCACTTAGAGATGTTGTTTCCTTCCACGAGGCATCGATTTAATTGGAATGAGTGTGTGTTGGGGTGAAGAAGTCTAGTGGGGATGATTAAAAAGTTCCAGTCCCAAAACTGCCACCGCGGATGCCCTCTCGAGGTTTACTAGTCGCCTTCGGTGTCTCTCCTTTTCAGAAGCTACGTTCTTGTAACAGAGGGAGAACCAGGCTGTAACACGCTGCCGTTACAGTATGAGCCTGGAGGAGGCAGATATGGGAAAACATGACACATGGGAGAGCGAATCCGCGCATCGGCGCACATTGTTTCAGGCGGCCTTGTTGGGAGACCAAGAGGCTCAACTGGAGTTGGAACGGGAATATCATGTCCGGATTTCGAGTGGCGCAAGGGAGATATCGCAAGAGTGAGAGGCTTCCCAGCATGCGTGACTATCGGCCGATTCATTTGATCGAACGAACCATTGACCACATTCGGCTAACCCACTGGCCTTTTCGAGGTTCCTGGAGAAGGTCTGCACGGAAGGCACGACGAGGGTTTGAGCAGATGAGGTGGTCGAGAAAAGCCGCCACAGTCTTATTGATTCCAAAGGGTAAGGCCTCCGCCAGGACAATGGACGGACCTCCAGCTGCGTGAAGCAGTTCGACCTCTGCCATCCTTTTCTTTAAAGAATTCTGGAAGACTAGGGGATCACATCAGGTGCTTATTAGACGCCGGCATCGGACTCATTTATTCGGCGGCCGCTGTCTCGAAGAATCCGCATTGCTTCTTTCAGCTTCTCCGGGTCGGAATGTTTGAAGCGCGTATTTCTGACTTTGGGCCAGTCTAGAATGCACCCGAATGTTTCCTCGGACACCGTGACATCTTCAGCCGAGGAACTGCCGGCAGAGCGCCGGCAAGTCCAGCCATCATAAGAGTCCAAATCGAAATTTGACACTAAAGCCTGATGACATTGCGCATGTGGTGTGCTCCTCTCTCAATGAACGGGACCGCCTAACGCCGATGGTTATTGACATCTAGGAGTCTCGGGTTGAGGTGTGTTCTCCACCTGGCCGGGTCTGTAATGCGTTTTCCCTCCATGACCCGCGTGTTCGCCCTTGTGCTCATCATCGAACTCGGCGACGGCTACGTGCTTTAACCAGTAGCCTTCCTCTCCTTTCGCCCCGTGCATCGATGTATCCCCGGTAGCAGGAGTATTGGTCCGATGAAAATGGTTAAACCCCGACTTTCCGCCATCGGGTTGCGATTCGACGCAGAACTACCTTTGATTCCTTGACCGACGAAGAGCAATTTGGCAGTGGGGTCGCTCACGGGGTTTATCGAACATCATGAATTGGACACGACCATGGCCTTCGTCCAGCCACAGATGGTTGGGTGGGTTTGGGCGTACCGGCTCAAACGTATAGGCTTTTACCAAGACTGCGCCGATATTATTGGCCGCCTCTGACGAAGGGGGCGTTCCTTCTCCCGCATAACTATTGTTGACACACACCACCTACCAAACCCATTAGTATGATACCCATGGTTCGGATTCTCTTCTTCATCGCAGACCTCCTCGGACATGCTGTTGAGTTACCTACCGGTCCTACTGAGGTACCCGATGTCACGTTCTTGGAGGTTTCGTTGGAATGATGGGAATAGCTTTCATTCTTCCTTCTCTGACATCGGCGAACCGATGCATGTCGTACCACCGATATCGTGGGTTGCAAACTGTCAAAAGTGACAGAGAAGTCGCTGCCGTTTCTCTACGTCGTCCGGGATACGATAATACCGCCTTAAGTTTGCCCTCTCCTCTTTTCAGAATCGTAACAAACGGACAATCTGTCTGTAACACGCTATTGCTACATTCTTAGCCTCAAGAGAGTCGGATGTATGTTGGGTCATCAAACGCTCGCAACCCCTTCATCGTGATTGGTACGACACGGTATGAAGAGCCTTATCACCCGTCTCACTTTGCCCTGTAGGCGTGTGACCAGGCTTGTCGCGGAGTCAGGGAAAACTCTGGCTCCCCTGGCCAATGCCAAGTTCCAGGCTCATTTGTTTTTGTGCGAACAATGCCGGCTGTATGCAACACAACTCAAGGCCATACGGGAGCGACAGCATCTCGTGTCGGATAAAACTGAACAGACCTCACAGACGCGGGATGTTCACGAGCGCACAAAGCCCAGCCAGCATCAAAGCTCCCAGATCGGTAAAACAGTAAGTCGCTGAATGCGATGGGACGTTGATCGATATACTGTGCCTGGCCTAAGATCCGAAAGGCGTCTTCTTCCGTCGTGAGTTCACCGGTAATCCACAGACAAAATTCATTGCCCCCAACCCAGTTCATAAGTGCCGCTCATCATAAAGAACGCATAGAGCTGCTCTCCCCAGAAAGCGGTACTGACTCCTGGCATCCCCAGGCCTCGCTCTCGTTCGAGCGCGAGGCATTAACAATCGCATCCACTACTCCTCCTTTTTAGAAACATCATTGTTTGCCGGAAAACGCACTCTCCGAGCATACGGATGAGTTCTCCCGGGTCGATTGCGACGACGATGTCAACTCTACGCCAACCACTCAGCGCATCCGGCTCCTGTCGCGTTATGGAGCACGGCAGAGATGAGAGGCGGCACATGCTTATTAACGATCATGTAACAAATCGGCAATTCGGCCGTGATGAAGCCGTTATAAGAGCAACACCGAAACGATACGTCTTCATCCTAGAAGGGGGATACGATGAGATTTATTCGATTGTTGCTCTATTCGGCGCTTGCGATGCCCTGCGCAGTTCCGGCGATCAATGCTTCGACGGCAGAGGCCGCGTCCACTGGTAGGAATCAACAGCCAACTACCTCGCCGGTCTTGGTCGCACAGAAGACCGATGAGGGGGCTTATCCGACCCAGGGTCCCCTCCAGACAAGTGAATTGCCCCCAGGAGGATCATCCGTTGAGGATGTGTTGCTTAAAAAAGGCAGCATCACGATGGACGAATGGATACAGATCCGTGCGGAACAAGAGGCCCGCGGCGCCGATCAATCCCGGCGGATCGATACATTGGAGGAATGGAAAGGGAAAACCGAGGTCTTGCCGATTCTCCGGGACAAGGTGAATTTCGGACTCAATGCCCTGCAATTTCTGTATGGGCATATCGACGCCAAGGTGCCGGAAGGACGCAGTCAGGATAGCTTTTCCATCCGCCGGTCCGAATTGTTATTCTGGGGAAAGATCAGTGAAACGATCCCGCGCTGGCACATTTTGATGGAGTTTCAAAGTATCAACTTGACCAATAACACCCCGACCGTGGGCGCCTCGACGCCGACGTCGGCGACCTTCTTCCGAGAAACCTATATCGACATCCGGCCGATTCAATCGTGGGCGCCCAATCTCAACGTCTTTCGGCTCGGGATCTTCCGGATGCCCTTCGGGATCTTTACCGAGCAATCGGGCGGGTTGCGGGACGTCATCAGTTCGCCGTACCTGACCTCGGTGGGGGGCGGCGGAGGCCCGGGCCAGAATGCCCGAGGGACAGGGGGAGCGATCGAATTTATCCAGGAACGCGATTATTTCGTGGACGTTCGAGGAAAGATCGCCAATCGCCTGGAGTATGTCGCCGGGATCATGAATAACAACAATTATCAGGCGAACAGTCTGGTCAGCACCACCTCCGGCTTGGGCGGAGCCAACCAACCCAAGGCCTTTTACACGCGGGTCCGCCTGTTCGGCAGCGATGTCTCGTTCGTGAGTTTTACGACGATTCAGGGGACCTCCAACAACGCCGGCACGCTCATCAACGGTCGTGGCAAAGGGGCCTTCGACCGGTACGGGGTGGACTTCCGCTACACGTCAAAGATCCTTCCAGGGTTCATGGTGCAGGGAGAATGGTGGCAGGGGCACGATGGGGCGAACGCGACCACGGTGGGGACGGCCGCCAACGGCGCCTGCCAGGTCACGACCCAATGCGGCGGCTCCGGAGCCCCGGGCATGCAGCGGAGAACCTACTATGTGCTCGGGAAGTACCTGATCAGCCAAGGCCCGCTGCAGAACTTCGAACCCACGGTCATGTGGGAGCAATTTGATCCGAATACGAGCATGTCGAACGATCTGTATACGCGGACCATTGTGGGGCTCACCTATTACTTCGAGAATTTTCCCCCCAAGGTTCAGTCGAAGCTCCAATTCAATTATGAATTCCGGCATCACCAGGGGCTCGGCACCGGCCCCGGTACGCCCGCCTATGATGCGAGCACCGATCCCTTCGCCAACAACGCCTTCTTCGTCCAGTTTCAAGTCCGGTTCATGTAAGCAGGGAGGACGCCTGCATCTATAACGAACCGTTCGGAAATTTCTCATTGCATTGGAAACCGATTCGGGAGTAAGGAGGACACTTATGAAGCGCATCGTGGCGGTGGTGGCGCTGATTGGCTGCCTGGGAGTGACCGCGTGTTCGCCGACGACCGTGTTTGCTCCGGACGTGCTGGCCGGCGTCGATCCGAATTTTGATTTTTCCCGCTGGCGCGCCTTGCCTAATCAAACCGTGGACAAGAAAGTGCAGTTGGGGGGGCGGATCCTCCAGGCCGATCGGAGGGACGGCACCGTCACGCTGGTGCTGATGCAATTGCCCATCGTCGAGCACCCCGCCTTCGGGCCCAAGGATACCGGCAAACGCAGCGGCGAATTTGCCGTCACGTTCAACGGGACGATCGAGCGGCCCTTTCTTCAGCCCGGCAACCGCGTGCTGCTCGTGGGGACGACGCAACGCGCCCAAATCGTGTCGGTGGATGACACCCCGCGCAGCTTTCCGACCGTGGCGGCGAAGTGCCTGCATATCTGGAATACGGGGGGGCGGGAAATTTCGGATTTTCCCTCGTATGGAGCGGGCTACGAGACGTTGGAGGAAGACACGTTCTGCGCCGCTCACCAGTAACGGGCTCAAGCCCTGGATTGCTCTCGTGCGCCAAGCTCCGCTGGGAGGGGTTGCGGTCGGCTTGGCGCAGCGTGGGGGGAATCAAATTACATGCGGACGATGCATAACGGTGAAATTGAACGCCGGAGGAACACCAGGTGCGGGCTTCGCTCTTTTACCTGTCTACTGTCCCGTTCCGTCTATGGCTTCCAGGAAATATGATTCAACAGATCAGCTAAGCGCACGGCAGCTTTCGTCAACTGCACAGCCACCACCGGTTCCTGGCTCGTGCTGTACTCCGTTCTCGAGGGGGGACCTTCGATGGTCATGCGGATTGATGCTTCCGACTGGTGGGTATCCTGCAGAACCCCATGACGGCGGACAAACACATATGCCTTCGAGGTGTGCGCGGTCTTGATTGAATCCGTCGCCCAGTGCGCGCCCCAGCTGTAATAGTCACCGGAACTATGATAGCCCGCCGAAGCGGGCAACGTCATTCGGTGGGCAATGAGTTGAGAGAGCTTGCCCACATCTCCGGGTTCTGCAGTCTTTCCACAGGCGCGCATCCCGGCCAAGGCTTTGACGAGGCAGCTGTCCCACAGCGCATGCAGGTTATTGTTCTCCGAGCCATTGAAGAGCAATTCGTTTCCACCACGGTCGCCGAGCACGCCCGGTTGACTGGCCTCGCGCGGGTGTTCGATCAGAACCGGATTGGGCAGGTGTTGATGTGCGGTCTTATAGTATCCGGCCGTCACATGTAACGGCTGATGCACGTCACCGACCAGATGAATAAGCCATCGAAGTGCCTGGGCTTTTGTCCACGGAACTACGTCGCCGGTGGTTTCAAGAATCTTGACGCAAATATTGAGCATCTGAACAATGTCATTGGGATTCGTGAAGGTGGAAAGGAGATCATCGAGCTGCGCGTCATCAGGATAGTGCGCGCTTCCCAAAGGCATGTATACGAAATGCCACTCCGCGTTGTCGGGGAAGGCCTTGTTGAAATCCAGCGCTTCTTTCACTTCAGCGGCTGCGAGCTTTGAGGCGGTCACGCCGAGCCGCTGGAGGTCGCGTACTTGGTCCGGCCAGGTCGAAGCGTTCGCTAAGGCATGCGGGGCGAGGGAGGTCCCTTGTCCAAGAATTTGTGCGATAGCCTTTGCCGCATCAGGGGAGAGATGCGGCTGCGCGGCGTCGGCGATGGCTTCGTGGCCGAGATTCCCCCAGGCAAAGACTTCGTGCGTCCATATGACAAGCGTCAAGAATGCGAGCAGAATCGAAGCCATGGTCGCGCTCCCTTCCTAGTGTGAGTCCGGCCGAAACCAGGCTAGTCTTTCGACCGGAGGGAATCAAGGACGAATGTTCTTTGGCCCCGCTAATATGGAGCCGTCGTATGTGCCGCCGCGCTGTGACAGAGGCGGACACCTCCGCATCATTTGGAACTCAAGCGAGAAGCGTGTTCGGGTGTTGCATTCTTCAAGCGTAAACGAAAGACAGCTCAATCAGTTCGCAGCCGGTACCCGACCCCTAATTCCGTAAGCAGATAACGCGGGTGGGCGGGGTTGGATTCGAGCTTGTTCCGTAGTTGGCGCATGTATACGCGGAGGTAGTGCCCTTCCTCGACATGCAAAGGTCCCCACACGGCCTTAAGCAGTTGGCGATGCGTCAATACTTTGCCCGCGTGCTGGACCAGCGTCGTCAGCAATTTATATTCGAGGGGAGTCAGATGAACTTCCTTGTCCGAAACGAAGACCTGGCGCCGCCCGAGGTCGATGCGCAGGTCACCCAGCGCAAATATCGATTCTCCGGTGCCGTCGGCGATGCGGGCGGTATGGCGCAGGGCCGTTCGCATGCGCGCAAGCAATTCATCGATTCCAAACGGTTTCGTCACATAATCATCGGCACCTAAATCCAGGGCGGCGACTTTCATCCGCTCTTGGTCACGCGCCGATAGGACGAGAATGGGCACGGCACTCCATTCGCGGATCCGGCGAATGACTTCGGTTCCGTCCAGATCCGGCAGTCCCAAGTCGAGCAGGAGAAGATCGGGATTTCTCGAACGTGCTTGGTTCAACCCGTCCTGACCGGTGGAGGATTCGTACAGCCGAAAGCCGTGAGCGGGGAGCGTGGCTCGAAGGAACCGTCGAATCTCCGTTTCATCTTCAATGAGGAGCACCGTGACTTCCTGAGCCGGCACGTGCCTCTCCTCTGCTGAGAACGGGCGATCGGTCATCATGATCCGGCTTCAACCTGCTCGGCTCTGACCGGCGGCTGCTCTTGTGAGATCGGAAGAGTGAATCGGAAAACTGCACCGCCTCCCGGGCGGTTGTCGGCCGAGATCCGGCCTCCGTGAGCATCGATGATGCCACGGCAAATGGTCAGCCCGAGACCGACTCCTCCTTCCCGCGCGGACGTTCCCCGATAGAATTTGTCGAAGATACGGGCTTCTTCGCCTGCCGGAATCCCCGGTCCGTGATCGGCGATCTCAACGATCATCTCTCCGGTCTTGACCGTTGCCGACAGGTCAATCGGGCTTCCCGGCGCACCATATTTGAGGGCGTTTTCGACCAGATTGATGACGACCTGTTCAAGCAAGACGCCGTCGACGAACACAAGAGGCAGATCGGCGGGCAGGACGGCATGGACCGGATGGTTCGACATCCGTCTTTCCAACGTCGCCAACGCGGACCCGACGATCTCATCCAGAGGATGCCAATCTCTATGCAGGTGACCGGCTCCGGCTTCAATGCGCATCATCTCGACCAGGTTCTTGAGAAGCCGGTCCAGGCGGTCTGCTTCGCGATAAATCGATCGGGACAGTTCGGCGCGAACCGTTGAGTCGACGGTCCGCTGTTCGTCCATCAGCGTGCTGGCAGCCCCTGAGATAGTCGCCAGCGGAGTTCTAAGATCATGAGACACCGAACTGAGAATGGCGTTCCGCATCCGTTCCGTTTCCGCGCGCACATGAGCGCGCTGAGCTTCCTCCGACAGCCGGGTTCGTTCGATTGCCAAGGCGACTTGGTTCACCAGCGATTCGAGCAGATGCCATTGATCGGGGTCTAACAGACGGCTTGGGTCGGTCGGCCGGACAGCCACCACCCCGATCGCTCCGGAGGATCCAACCAATGGTATGTAGAGTGCGCTGGCTCCCGGGAGCGTATCCGTTCCCAATCCGGCCGCCTCGGTATGCTCAAACACCCATTGAGCGACACCCGACTCCTTGGGATCGAATTCAAAATACAGTTGTTCCCCCCGCTGCAACTGCACGCGTTTGTCGGCGTCCGCCAGAAAGATCGCCACTTGAGCGTCAAATACCTCTCGCAGATGCTTCGCTGAAAGCTGGCACAACATGCCGGTTCCCCGATGGGTGGCAAGATCGCGGCTCATCGTGTACAGCACGCCGGTCCGTCGCTCCCGATAGCGGGCAAGGTCGGCCTGCTGGCGGATGCGCACGGCCAGATTACTGATGACCAGCGCCACCACGAGCATCACGCCGAACGTAAGGAGATACTGGGCGTCGGACACCGCGAAGGTGAAGTAGGGGGGGACGAAGAAAAAATCGAAGGACGCCACGCTCAAGACCGAGGCCAGCACCGACGGCCCGCGCCCGCAGCGAATCGCAATGACGATGATCGCAATGAGATACATCATGATCAGGTTCGCCTGCGCAAAATACGGAAACATCAGCCAGGCCACAGCCGTCGTGGTTACCACGCCGACCGACGCATAGGCATAGCCTGACATCCGGCTGGTTCGCCTGAGGCTGTGTCGGACGAGCGGCTTGCCTTCGCCAGCCTCTCCCGTAATGACATAGATGTCGATGTCTCCGCTTTGATGAACGAGTTCGGACACGACCGACCCGAACATCCATTCCTTCCAGGGGGATCGCACCGGTTTCCCGACAATGATTTTCGTGGCATTCCGGCTTCGGGCGTAATTCAACAGTTCCTGCGCCACGTTCTCACCAGTCACGGTCACGGTTTCAGCTCCCAACTGTTCCGCCAATCGCAGGGTGTGCACCAGCCGGTCCCGTTCCTCCTGCGGCAATTGGAGGTGTCGGGGAATTTGAACGTACACGGCAATCCATTTGGCATGCAGATCCGCCGCCATCTGCCGCGCGGCCCTGATGAGGCGCGGGCCGCGCGGCTTCATGTTGACGCAGACCATGATGGTCTCGGCCGCAGGCCAGGTTCGCACCACCGCATGATCGCGACGATAGACCTCCATTTGCTGGTCTACCCGCTCGGCGGTGCGGCGCAAGGCCAGCTCACGAAGCGCAATCAAGTTGCCTTTGGTGAAGAAATGCTGAATCGCGTGCTGGATCTGCTCCGGCACGTAGACTTTCCCGTCTTTGAGCCGTTGGAGAAGATCGTCGGGCGGCAGGTCCACAAGCTCCACGTCATCAGCCCGTTCGAGCACCGAATCCGGAACCGTCTCTCGAACGCGTACTCCGGTAATCTGAGCCACTACGTCATTCAAACCTTCGAGGTGCTGCACGTTCACGGTGGTGTACACGTGAATGCCGGATTTGAGCAGTTCCTGTACGTCCTGCCACCGTTTGGCATGGCGCAGCCCCGGCGCGTTCGTATGCGCCAACTCATCCATCAAGATCAGGGAGGGACGGCGGGCAAGGGCTGCGTCGAGATCGAACTCCTGCAGGCGGGCAGTGCGGTATTCCACGGTGCGCCGTGGCAGGATCTCGAGGCCCTGCACCAACGCCTCGGTCTCGGCCCGCCCGTGCGTCTCCACCACGCCGACAATGACGTCTGCACCGTCGCGGCGCTGCTCGTGGGCGGCTTCCAGCATGGCATATGTTTTTCCCACGCCGGGATTGGCGCCGAAAAACACTTTGAGCTTTCCCTCGGACTGACGGGCTTCCTCCGCGTGCACTCGCCTGAGCAAAGCATCGGGATCCGGGCGTTGAGGGTTCATCGCGCTGTGAATTCCCCCGGCTGTTGGAAAACGTCCGATTGAATTCTAGAGGGGCTGGAGCAATCCGTCTACGGAATAGGTCTCGACCGCGTGATTTTTACGCCATATTTACAGCCCGTCTGGCGCTCCTTCCCACACCTTCATCTGTTCAGGGGTATCTTGTTTCCGCTGGAAAGGGAGGAAGCCGACATGGGAAATCTCGATCTGAGAGCGCTGATTGTAGCAGGGATAGCGGGTATCGGACGGATTCAGTTTGGCATGTGGGTCATCCTAACGATCCGGCACCGGGGAGACGATCTTCTGCGCCTTGTACCGGTTGAAGTGACCTCTATCCAACCGAGGAACCCAGGGCGGTTTCTGCAGCGACTGATACCCGGTTTAGCGGGGCAAGGCGTCCAGCGCCAGATTCAACTCCAGGACATTGACCCGCCGTTCTCCCAGCAATCCAAACTGGCGTTTTTCTGTCTGCCGGTTCAACAGCGCGGACACGGTGCCCTCATCCAAGCCTCGCGCTCGGGACACACGCTTCACTTGATAGAGCGCCGCGGCCGGACTGATGTGGGGATCGAGCCCGCTTCCGGATGCCGTTACCAGATCGACCGGGATAGGCGACTCATTGCCTGGATCTGCGGCCCGTAAGGCCGCCACTCTGGCTTTGACGGCGTCGATCAATGCAGGGTTGGTAGGCCCGAGGTTCGATCCGCCGGAGGCGGCGGCATTATAGGGAAACGGCGCAGTGGCCGAAGGACGGCCCCAGAAATATTCCGGCTTGTCGAAAAACTGCCCGATCAGCCTCGACCCGACCACGCGACCATCTCGAACGATCAAGCTCCCGTTCGCCTGCTCGGGAAACAACAGTTGGGCCAGTCCCGTGACCGCCAGCGGATAAATCAGACCGGTGAGAATCGTCAGGACGGCGAGCATCGTCACCGCGGCCAGTACATGCTCTTTCATGGTGTCCTCAGATCAAATGGAGCATGACCAGGATCATATCGATCAACTTGATGCCGGCAAACGGGACCGCCACCCCGCCCAATCCATAGATGAGCAGATGACGCCGCAGCAACGGGCCGGCGCCGATGGGGCGATAGGCGATCCCTCTCAAGGCCAGTGGAATCAGCCCCACGATGACCAGCGCATTGAAGATGACGGCAGAGAGCACGGCGCTCTGCGGAGTCGCCAGCCCCATCACGTTCAGCGCGCTCAAAGCCGGATAGGTCGTGGCAAAGGCTGCAGGTATGATGGCAAAGTACTTCGCAACGTCATTGGCGATGCTGAACGTGGTCAAGGCGCCGCGGGTCATGAGTAACTGCTTCCCGATTTCCACAATCTCGATGAGCTTGGTCGGGTTGGAATCCAGATCGACGAGATTGCCGGCTTCTTTGGCAGCCTGCGTGCCGGTGTTCATCGCCACGGCGACATCGGCTTGCGCCAGCGCCGGGGCATCGTTGGTGCCGTCTCCCGTCATGGCGACGAGCCGGCCGCCTGCCTGCATGTCGCGAATGAGTTTGAGCTTGGCTTCAGGCGTGGCCTGGGCGAGAAAATCGTCGACACCGGCCGCTGCGGCCACCGCCGCCGCAGTCTGAGGATTATCGCCGGTGATCATCACGGTCTTGATGCCCATCCGGCGGAGCTCAATGAACCGCTCGCGAATCCCTCCCTTTACGATGTCCTGCAGAGCGATGATTCCGAGGACTTTTCCGCTTTCCACCACGACCAGGGGTGTGCCCCCTTGCTTGGCAATCGCCTCCACCTGCGCGCGCACGAACTGCGAGAAGTGTCCTTCCCGTGCCGTTACATAGGCTTCGATCGCATCGACAGATCCTTTTCTGATTTCTCGGCCGTTCAAATCGACCCCGCTCATACGTGTCTGCGCGGTAAATGGAATGAAGGTGGCTCCCAGTTCGTGAATGTCCCGGGCGCGGAGTCCATACTTCTCCTTCGCGAGAACGACGATGCTGCGGCCCTCCGGCGTCTCGTCCGCCAACGAGGAGAGTTGTGCCGCATCGGCCAGTGTCCGGTCGCTGATCCCTTCAGCCGGGACGAAGGCGGTCGCCTGGCGGTTGCCCAGCGTAATGGTGCCGGTCTTGTCCAGCAGGAGCACGTCCACATCTCCGGCCGCTTCGACGGCCTTTCCCGACATCGCGATGACGTTCGCTTGCACCATCCGATCCATCCCGGCGATGCCGATAGCGGACAAGAGGGCGCCGATCGTCGTCGGAATCAGGCAGACGAGCAGGGCCACCAGCACGGTGACGGTGACCGGTGCCCCCTGTCCCATGGCTTGGACGCTATAAAGGGAAAAGGGCAGCAACGTGACCGACGCCAGCAGGAAAATGATGGTGAGCGCGGCCAGCAGGATATTGAGCGCGATCTCGTTCGGCGTCTTCTGCCGTGTTGCTCCCTCCACCATCGCGATCATCCGGTCCAGAAAACTTTCGCCCGGGCTCGCCGTCACGCGAATGATCAGCCAGTCCGACAACACCTTCGTGCCTCCGGTGACCGCGCTGCGATCGCCGCCGCTCTCTCGAATGACCGGGGCGCTTTCGCCCGTGATCGCGCTTTCATTCACGGAGGCCACCCCCTCGACCACCTCGCCGTCGGCCGGGATGTAATCGTCGGCCTCGACGAGGATCACGTCTCCTTTCCTGAGCTGATTCGCGGAGACCACGCTGAACGTGTCTCGGCGTTGGAATTGACGGTTCCACACGGCCTGGCGCTCGCTGCCGGGCTCGACCGCGCCGAGTTTTTTGGCGGTGAGCTCCTGGCGGGCGCGTCGGAGCGAATCGGCTTGTGCTTTGCCGCGCCCTTCGGCCATCGCTTCGGCAAAATTGGCAAACAGCACCGTGAACCAGAGCCACAGGGCAACGGACGCAATGAAGCCGGTCGGCGCTTCTCCGGTGCCGACCAGGGCCTGGACGAACAGAAGGGAGGTGACAAGGCTGCCCACCCACACGACAAACATGACCGGATTCTTGACCTGATGGCGGGCGTCTAGCTTGCGGCAGGCATCGAATACGGCCTGCCGGATGATCGCCGGTTCAAACAAGGATCGAGCGGGGTGGTCTTTGGCGAGACTCGTCATGGACACAGCTCCCGAAGCGCTATGAAGCGCCTCTCATCAACAGGTGTTCGACAATCGGACCGAGGGCCAATGCGGGCAGGAACGTGAGGGCCCCGACCATGATCACGACCCCGATCAGGAGAACGACAAAGAGCGGAGTGTGCGTCGCGAGCGTCCCGGGTCCGGCGGGGACGATCTTCTTTCCGGCCAGCGATCCCGCGAGCGCCAGCGTCGGAATCGCCAGCCAAAATCGTGAGATCAGCATCGCGATGCCGCCGGTGAGGTTGTAGAACGGCGTGTTCACGTTCAGACCGGCGAACGCGCTTCCATTGTTGTTGCCTTGCGAGGTGTAGGCGTACAGCATTTCGCTGAACCCATGGGCGCCCGGATTGAGTACCGACGACGTGCCGGACGCAGTGACCACGGCGAGGGCTGTGAATCCCAACACGGTCATCGGCATAATCAGAATCACAAGGGCCGCCATTTTCATCTCGTACGGCTCGATCTTCTTGCCGAGATACTCGGGAGTCCTTCCGACCATCAGGCCCGCGACAAAGACGGCAATGATCGCGAACACGATCATGCCGTAGAGACCCGAACCGGCCCCGCCGAACACCACTTCGCCGAACTGCATGAGGAACAGCGGCACGAGCCCGCCCAGCGGGGTAAAGGAATCATGCATGGCATTCACTGATCCATTTGAAGCGGCGGTCGTCGCAGCAGACCACAGAACGGAGTTCGCAATGCCGAATCGAGCTTCCTTACCCTCCATGTTTCCCCCGGCCTGGTCTTCTCCGGGGCGCTGATCAATATGCATCGCCGTGAACCCTGGATTCCCACTTTGCTCGGCCCACAGTCCCAAGGGAACGAAGGCGATCAGGAGAATAGTCATCGCCGCGAGAACTCCCCAGCCCTGACGCGTATCCCCGACCATGATCCCGAACGTGTAGCAGAGGGCGGCGGGGATCAGGAGAATGGCCAAGACCTCGAGGAAATTGGAGATCGGCGTGGCGTTCTCAAATGGATGGGCGGAATTCACGTTGAAGAATCCGCCGCCGTTGGTGCCGAGTTGTTTGATCGCAATCTGAGAGGCGGCCGGGCCGACCGCCAGGACCTGTTCCGTGGCCGTCGCAGACTCGGTCGTCGGCTGACCCTGTTCATCCAGTACAGGCCGGCCGTTCGCGTCCAGGATGGGCTTGGCGTGCTCGGCCGGCTGCATCAGCGTCGCGGTTTGGTATGGATTGAAGGTCTGGACAACGCCCTGAGACACCAAGAGCAGCGAGAAGAGCAGGGCCAGGGGCATGAGGACGTACAATGTGCTGCGGACGAGGTCTTGCCAGAAATTCCCAATGGTCGTGGCGCTGCGACGAGCCAGTCCCCTGATTAACGCGACCAGAATCGCCATGCCGGTGGCAGCCGACACAAAATTTTGGACGGTGAGGCCCAGCATCTGCGTCAAATAGCTCAGCGTGGTTTCGCCTCCGTAGGCCTGCCAATTGGTATTGGTCGCGAAGCTGGCGGCCGTGTTGAACGCCAGGTCCGGTGCAACCATACCCAGGCCGGCCGGATTGAGGGGCAGCAGGTGCTGCAGCCGCTGCGATCCGTAGAGAAACAGGAGACCGGCCGCATTGAAGAGCAGCAAGACGATGCCATAGACCTTCCAATTCATCTCATCGGCCGGATGAATCCCGCAGAGCCGGTACAGAAGCCGTTCAACGGGGCCGAGAACTCGATCCAAGCCGCAGGGTTGGCCTTCGTAGACGCGCGCCATGTACCACCCCAGCGGCTTGACCAGCGCCAGCAGCACGACAAAATAGAGTCCGATTTGAACGAGTCCATTGATCGTCATCAGAACCACTCCGGCTTGAGCAACGCGACCATCAGATAGCCCACCAATCCAACGGACAGAATGCCACCGAGCACGTACATGACGTTCATCGCGACACTCCTTACAATCGCTCAAGACCCACAATCAGCCAGACAGAGAGGACAAAGAAGCCGGCCACTACGGCAATGAAAATGAAGTCCATCACGAAGGTCCTTTCTTTCTTGATCACCCTACCAAGCGCTTTGTAAAAACGGTGTCAAAATGAAGCATGCCTCCAGGGTTCATGCGGGAGCCGGCTGCCACCTCGTGTGACCATCTCTTGCAGGCGAAGGGCGAATGCTCCCTTTGAATGGACCTTCGAACTCCGGCGAGACGTTGGACAGGGACGGAGCAATCGCCGATCCGTTGGGCAAGCAAAGATGGTTGAACGAACACGCTCAGAACGGCCTCGGTTGCAGCAAGAAGGCCCTGGGACGTACCGTCGAGCAATGTTCGTGTCGTATCGACCATGTGTCCGCCTGCTTTTTGAGAATGGCCGTACATTGACCTTGTGAAACTTCCTGAAGCACGCCGCTCCTTCTGACGGTGTATTCATACTCGTAGGTGGCCCATCCTAACGTCCCTTCGACACCGGGCGTGATGTTCATGAACTTGGATGAAATACCGATGGGTTCGCCAAGCCTCATCCGATCCAACACCTCTGCAAGGTATGTGTGCTTGTCCTTGACCGTTTCGGGTTTGCCGTCCTTGATTCCTGCATAATCTTCCGCGTAGAAACCGAGAATGGAGGCGGGGTCTTTCGTGCTGTACAATTGCGACTCGGCGTTCGCGACTTCGTTCAGGGTCGTGACGATGAGGCCGCCTTCTTGGGTGACTTCCGGCCTTGCGTCTTGTTGGGACGTAGGGCTGTCGCCGTTGCCGGTGCACCCCTGGACCAGAGTCAGGGCGAAGAGAGAGGCAACCATCGCGAGATGGCGGTTCATAAGCTGTGGCGGCGGCCCGCCAGGCCTGGCAACACTCGCCGTGATCTGCGGCAGCGTATGGAACGTCTCACGCATGTCTCGCCCGTGTTGGCAGCCACCTCTATGACAGCAGCCGGCATGAATTCCGCTCAGCCGGTCTTTGCACAAAAGCATGTTCGCATTCATCGTCGGCCATCTCTCATGCAACGGTCTCGTTTACGGCGAGTCGAGCGTCCAGATCAGACCGACAATCAGCAGGTGCTGCGCCGGCGTCAGGCCGATGACCCCCGGGGCGATTTCATTCCCTTTGAAGAATCCACCGCCCGGTCCACGCGATTCGTCATAGCGGTATTCCACACGGGCAATCATGTTGGTCCATTTGTAGGGGAATTTGTATTCGCTCGTGGTCGTGATAGCTTTGATCAGCTGCTCCGAGCCGGTCATCAAGCCGTTCCTGTCCCAGTAGACCTCAGGGCGAAACGCCAGGCTCCAGGGCCCGCCGATATGCCACCTCATGGGAAAGGCAGCGCCCATGTAGAACGTGCGGGGATTGCCGGGGGCCGAGGCGGTTCGTTGCGTGCCGACTTGATACTCGCCCGCAATCGTCACATTCTCCGAGGCCTTCCATTCGACGATGCTGTCGGAAAATGTCCGCCAGAATTCCAATGACGTATCGGATTGATCCGGGCCGTAATAGACTGTTTCTTTGATCGTCCAGGATGCGTTGGGCTTGTACGCGGCTTGTGCCCCGTAACTCGGAAGACTGTTCGCATTTTGGAGGTGAAAGTATTCGTTGACGACGAAAAACGCCGTGCTCCATCGATCATTGAATGCGTACTGGACGTTGGCGCCGAACATCAGATAGGGAGAATAGTCGGCGATCCAGGCCCGCGTGTAATTGAAATTGTCCTTTGCGTAGAGCGATTCGTATCCGATGAAGCTGTTGAATAGGCCCGCTTGTATGGTCAGGCCGGTTCCGATGGGAGCGAGGTACGATACATTGGCTCGTCCAAAATGGCGCAACGCATCGGATCCTTCGACTTTCGGCAGATTGGCGCCGAACCCGAAGTCCTTGGCGTCCTGCCCGCCTTGACCTAAGAGTTCCATCCCCCAACGTGATCGTTCGGTGGCGTCTTTTCTCAGATAGACGGCGCCCATGTTCAGATCGAGTTCATTGACTCTCGGAGTGGTGCTGCGGTTGCGGAACAGATGATTCTCGGGAAAGTTGAAGTCCACGGCATAGCCGAGATCGATGAAGCCGCCGTAGTGCCACTCCGATGGTTGCGGCGTCTGTGCGACAACGGAATCCGTTGATCCGGCGGAGTCATGCCGCTGGTCGGAACCGGCGGTCTGCGCAATCGCCCCCGTAGTCGTCCATATGGCCAGTGCACATCCAAAAAGGATCGAAATGCGGAGTGGGATGCGTTGGGGATTCATGCGACGCTCTGTCCCTTCGTCGAAACTCCGGCCGCTCCTATGCGCCCTCGCGGATCGTCGGTTTTCGGGCGTACGTCGGCTTGAAGGATACTGATGACCAGGAGCCACAGCAATCCGACTTCCCCCGCCAATAGTCCGCAGATGATCACCGCTTCCATGTCGGCACCTCTCTTTCTTCGCGCGTTGTTTGCTAAGGTTGTCATGCTCAAACACGCTGTCGATAAGTGTACCGGTTGCGATGTAAGGACGATGTAAAAGCCGGAGGGAATAAGGTCAAGATGGTATCAGGACAGGACTGACACGAAGGACGATAAGGGCGAGCAAGGTGCTGGAGGATTGTGACTGAATTTGGAACCCCGAAACTTTACATGTGAACCGCGCTGGATTTCCGCATGGCGGAGTCTAGGCGGGGTTATGTAACAGCATGGTCCGGCCCATCAGTCATGTTTCAGGAGACGGGCAATAGGCATATCGGGCTATTGCCGCGCCGCGCGCATGGACGACCGTTCGGGGGCTCGTGATCGAAATGAGTGATTGTTTCTCGTAGTTGGAATCTTCGAGGAGCGAAAGGATCCCCGTTCTCCGGCCTTCCGTGAATTGTGATCGTCGTTGATGCGAAGGCTCTTGTTGGTGGTGAGATATTTCTGTTGCGAGTGCAGGAACGACAATCCGGGCAAGTCAACCTTGGGGCCTTGCCCGGGATGTCGCCTGCCCATCCAGGCGTCTGCCTAGTTATCGCGTTGGAGAGTCGTCGTATGCCCCTGGTCGGTGACATACGCCTTGACCATGTCGCCAACAACAACTTTATCCATTTTCGTGCTCTTATCTACATGGATACGGTTGACCTTGCCGTCGGTGTCCTTGATTGAATAGTACTCGCCGTCTACCTTCATCAAGGTTCCTGTGATCGTATCTTTGGTCAGACGCTCCTTGATCGTCGGAGTCGCTTCCTTGTCCGACATCGGATCCGCCGCCTGCACCATCCCTGAGCCGAAGCCCAGTAATGCCAATCCGAACATGAATACCACAGTGCGTTTCATAGCTCCCTCCTTAAACTGTTTTGATCAACGGGTCGCTCTAGAGCTAAAAAGCAAGGAATGAACCAAATGCGAAACCTGCGTGAAACGAGAGTATTTGTTTTTCGGATCGGACAAGGTGTCCTGGGGACACTATTGATGGACATAATGTGCGTTCGAATCGCTCGCTGGTCAGTCCCCTGGACTCAAGACGCGCAAGGGTCCAATTTTAGTGATTGCGGACAATTGCCTAAGAGCCCTATGATGCCCATGACAGTCTCTCTGGTTCTGGGAGTCGTCCATGCTCCTCACATCCACCAAGGAGGTTCGTTATGGTCTCAGGTGCTAAAGCATTGTGCCTATTGTGTCCTGCATTGGGCATGCTAGCGCTCGCGGCCGGGTGCAGTTCTGGTCCTCCAGCCCCCAAACAACCCCATCGTGTCCACACGGTGAACATCGGCCAGACCGTAGAACCGGGGCAGATCAATGTAGGCAGGGGAGACGAGGTGCGCTGGTTGAATCAGGGGTCGCAGCCCGTCGCGGTCATATTCCCAAAGCCGGATTCGATTCTCGTGACCTGCCGCAGTGGATTTAGAACTCCGAACGCCAAAATGCTCTCGGCCTTAATTGCTCCCAATGCCTCTGCCAGTCTCTGTTTTGCCGAACACGGCAAATATAATTATTCGATTCGTGATAACGAGTCTGCGGGTGCTGCCCAGACAGACAGATCCGGAACGGTCATGATTGTCGCAGGAGCGGACCGGAGTACCGACACCGTGCCGCCGGCGGCGACCTCCACCGGCCAATCCACGGGAGTTCAACCGATGGAAACTCCCAACCCATAACGAAATGCCCGGCGGGTACGAATGGTGAGAGCGGCTGCTCTCGCATGAGTGTCAGCAGCCGCTTTCCTTGTCGAGAGGGTGATCTTAGGGAGACTTTGTTCCCCAGCCGTCGTCACAGGGAATCGAGCAGATCCCGTGAAACGAGACTGCGCCGTTCCTTGTGACTGATCATCAGTACGGCAAGTGAGCGGGCCTCCAGTTCGTACTGCTCTCCCCCCTTGAAAATGATCCTGACGGCACCATTGGTGGCCGTCACCGACGTATCGAGAGTCAACTGCCACCGCACCCCGCGCTTGTGGGCCGGCAGGGTAAATCTCAACGGCTCATGATGCGCATTGAGCAAGATCAGCAGGGTCTCATCGACGATCGTCCTGCCTTTGTCGTCCGTTTCCGTAATAGCATCTCCCGCCAGCCGTAAAGAGAGCGATCGCACGTAACCCGCATTCCAGTCCTCGTCCGTCAATTCCTTGCCGTCGGGCCGGAACCAGGAGAGGTCTTTGACTTCTGATCCGCGTATATGCCGGCCCTGAAAGAACAGACGGCGGCGCAACACCGGATGGCTTTTGCGAAACTCGATGAGTTTCCGTACAAAGGTCAACAACTCCCGTTCGGCTCCGTTCAGCTTCCAATCGAACCAGCTGATTTCGTTGTCCTGACAGTAGGCATTATTATTCCCCCGCTGTGTCCGGCCAAACTCGTCCCCGCCGCAGATCATCGGGACGCCTTGGGAAAAGAGGAGCAGTGCGAAGAAGTTCCGCTTTTGGCGTGCACGCAGCGAGACGATGGCCGGGTCATCGGCCGGACCTTCCGTGCCGCAATTCCAGCTGGCGTTGTCGTCAGTTCCGTCTCGGTTATCTTCACCGTTGGCTTCGTTGTGTTTGTTGTCGTAGGAAACGAGATCATGAAGCGTGAACCCGTCGTGAGCCGTGAAGAAGTTCACGCTTGCATAGGGCCGGCGCCCGCTCGTGCTGTAGAGGTCGCTGCTGCCCGTCAAGCGATAGGCGAGCTCAGCCACTTGGCCTCCGTCGCCCTTGACGTACCGACGGATCACGTCGCGATACTTCCCGTTCCATTCGGCCCAGCCGACGGGGAAATTTCCTACTTGGTATCCGCCCTCGCCGACGTCCCACGGTTCCGCGATCAGCTTGACCTGCGACAGCACCGGATCTTGATGGAGGATGTCGAAGAATGCGCTCAGTCGATCGACAGCATGGAGTTCGCGCGCGAGCGCAGACGCCAGGTCGAACCGGAACCCGTCCACGTGCATGTCCATCACCCAGTACCGGAGACTGTCCATGATCAATTGCAGCGTCCGTGGATGCGTCACGTTCAAGGTATTGCCGCAGCCGGTGTAATCCATATAGTACCGGCGGTCTTCATCGACCAGCTTGTAGTAGGCCGCATTGTCGATGCCGCGAAAGCAGAGCGTCGGGCCCAGATGATTCCCTTCGGCGGTGTGATTGTAGACGACATCGAGGATGACCTCGATGCCGGCGCTGTGAAACGTCTTGACCATCGTCTTGAATTCCCTGACATGGCGGCCACGGACAGGCGACCGTGCATACCGGATGTCGGGGGCGAAAAATCCGATCGAGTTATATCCCCAGTAATTGTTGAGTCCGCGGTCGATCAAATGTTTGTCGCTGACAAAATGATGCACGGGCAGCAGTTCCACCGCCGTGATTCCAAGGTCCAGCAGGTGGTCGATGACGGCCGGTGTCGTCAGTGCGGCATAGCTTCCGCGGGTATCCTGCGGCACATCGGGGTGGCGTGCCGTAAACCCCTTGACATGCATCTCATAAATGATCGTACGGTCCCAGGGGGTGTTGAGCTGACGATCGCCGCCCCAGGTGAATGCCTGGTCGATGACCACGCATTTGGGGATGCTGCCGGCATTGTCTCTCGTGTCGAAAGAAAGATCGCCCGAGGGGGCGCCGATCTGATATCCGAACATGGCGTCGGACCATTTGATCGTTCCGGCGATAGATTTCGCATAGGGGTCGATCAGAAGCTTGTGCGGGTTGAAGCGATGACCTTCCTCGGGCGCGTACGGCCCGTGCACACGATAGCCGTAATGCTGGCCGGGCCAGAGGCCCGGGAGGTAGGCATGCCAGATCTGATCCGTCCGTTCTTCCATGCGCACGCGGAAAGATTCCGTGGTCGAATCAGGACCATCAAACAGGCAAAGGTCTACGGCCGTTGCATTTTCGGAGAAGAGCGCAAAGTTCACACCCTCTCCATTCCATGTGGCGCCCAGTGGATACGGTTTTCCAGGCCAGACTCTCATCATTGGTCGTTTCCGTGTTGAATAGGGTTGCGTACAGGGACACCTACGTATAACCATACCGATAGGCTTGTGCAAGGTCGTGAATGGTGCAGAAAAGTCCATTGAAAGGAACAATCGAATGTCGCAGCGATGGGCACTGGATATTGGAGCGAATCAGGTAGGGGATAACGCGACGCGATTCCGGGTCTGGGCTCCGAAAGCCAATAGGGTCGCGGTCAAGATTGAAGCAGATCATCGGCAGGTCGTTCCCATGACCGCCGACGGACAGGGACATCACGAGGCGCTCGTCCAGGGAGTGACGACCGGCTCGCGGTACCGATATGTTCTCGACGGTTCGCTCGAACGGCCCGATCCCGTATCGCGGTTCCAGCCGGACGGAGTCCATGGCACGTCGATGGTCGTCGATCCTGGAGAGTTTCCCTGGACCGATCGCGAGTGGAGAGGGCTCTCACTCAAAGAACTCATCATGTATGAGCTGCATGTCGGCACGTTCACGAAGGAAGGGACCTTCGACGCCGTCATTCCTCATCTTCCCTACTTGAAAAACACGGTAGGCATCACGGCCATCGAACTCATGCCGGTTGCACAGTTTCCCGGAGGGCGAAACTGGGGGTATGACGGAGCCTTTCCGTTCGCACCGCAATCCACCTATGGAGGACCGGAAGGGCTGAGGCGTCTGGTGAATGCCTGCCATGCGGAGGGAATGGCCGTCATTCTGGACGTGGTCTACAACCATATGGGACCGGAAGGAAATTATCTGGGAGACTTCGGGCCCTATTTTACCGACCGCTATCGGACGCCATGGGGTTCGGCCATCAACTACGACGGACCGGACAGCGACCCCGTCCGGCATTATGTGGTGAGTAACGCCGTCTACTGGGTGACCGAGTATCGAATCGACGGGCTCAGGCTCGATGCCGTGCATGGAATCTATGACTTCAGCGCCAGACATGTCTTGAGAGACATCGCTTCGGCAGTGCATGTTCAAGCCAAGGCGTTGAACCGGCAGATCGTGGTCATCGCTGAAAGCGATTTGAACGATACCCGGGTCATTGATGCGCCGTCGGCCGGTGGTTTCGGACTCGACGGGCAATGGAACGATGATTTCCATCACTCTCTGCGCGTCGTCCTTACGGGTGAACAGAAGGGGTATTACAGCGACTTTCAGGGATTGCATGATCTGTCGACGGCCGTGCAGAACGGATACGTCTATAACGGCAAATATTCCCCGCACCGGCGCCGCCGTCACGGGAATTCATCCACCCATTGCCGGCCGGCGCAATTCGTCGTCTTCGCGCAGAATCACGATCAGATCGGTAACCGTGCCGAAGGCGATCGTTTAAGCGCACGGATCCCGAGCGAGGCATTGAAAGTGTCGCTGGCGCTGACCCTGCTCTCGCCTCAGATTCCGATGCTGTTCATGGGCGAGGAGTACGGGGAAACAGCCCCTTTCCAATACTTCATCGAACACAGTGATCCGGAATTGATCGAAGCAGTCCGGCGGGGACGGCGACGGGAGTTTGCGCTGTTCGGATGGGATCCGGACCAAATTCCAGACCCGCAGGCACCCAGTACGTTCGAACGGTCCCGCGTGAATCGGAGTGGTTTGGACGCCGTCAAGCATGGCCTCTTGCGATGGACGCATGCGCTCATTGAAGCCAGGAAGGCCCATCCGGTCCTTGCCGCCGGTGAATCGGCCACCCCGCTCCATTCAGTGCGCGCCATGGAAGAGGAGAGGGTATTGATCGTGCACCGGTGGGCCGAGTCCGAACGTCATGCCGTGCTGATTTTCGGCTTCAATGCCGCTCCCGTCGCGATCACGATCGACAAGCCCGAGGGACCCTGGCATCTGCTGCTGGATTCCAATTCGAGGGAATTCGGGGCGGACGAGCAAGGCCGCCCTGCGCCGGAGTTGAGCGTCACCTCGGGTGGCACATCACTCACACTTTCCCCCTCTACCGTTCTGGTGTATATCTCGCCTGATCCCCGCATGTGAATGGATTACGAGCGTTCTGCCATGCCCTGTCGACGCCCGTCTGTATCGTTTACCGAGGAGGTTGATCATGTCCCCGATGTATCTCGCGCGGTTCTTTGACCGGTCGTTCGATTGGATTTCGACATCAGGATTGAGGATCCTGCTTATCTCCACTGCCATCGCCGTTTTTCTCGTCATCGTGAAGCGGTTATTGATGCGATTTCGCCGCCTCTATGAGGGAACGCTCTCCGCTCCCGCACAGATCAAACGGGCCGACACGCTGTCGCAAGTGATCCGCGACGTGGCGAGGGTTGTGATCCTTGTCGTCGGAGGCATGATGATTCTGTCGGAAGTCGGCATCGATTTGAAGCCTCTGCTGGCCGCCGCCGGACTCGGCGGGTTGGCGATAGGCTTTGGCGCACAGAGCCTCGTCAAAGACGTCATCTCGGGGTTTTTTATCCTGCTCGAGGATTCGGTTCAAATCGGAGACGCCGTCGAGATCGCCGGTGTCAGCGGAGTCGTAGAGGAAGTCAATCTCAGGACGATCACGTTGCGGGACGGTGCTGGGAGCGTCTACGTGGTTCCGAACGGAAGCATCGACAAGGTCAAGAACATGACCAAATCGTATTGTTACTACCTCCTCGACATCAATGTCTCCTATCGTGAAAATGTCGATGAGGTGATGGCGGTCGTGCGGGCCCTTGGCGAAGAATTGCGCAGCGATCCGGCATTCGGCACAGATATCCTCGAACCGCTGGAGATGTTCGGCGTGGACCAATTCACCGATTCTGCGGTGGTGATCAAATGTCGTATCAAGACCACGCCCACACAGCAGTGGCGGGTCGGTCGCGAAATGAACCGGCGGATCAAGAACACATTCGACGCGCGCGGCATCGAGATGCCGTTCCCGCATCGCACGATTTACTGGGGTGAACCCAAGCACGGGACTCCTCCTCCAGTCTATGTCGCACAGTGGCGGGGAGAGCCGGCGGCGTCGACCTGATCGGCGGCCGGACCGAACGAGCGGCCGATTCCATGAGATGGCGATCACGGGGGAGTGGAACAATCCAACGGCCGGTTGTAGACTCGGCAGAAGGAGGGGCGGTGATCAAATATCTGAGGACGCGGGCAAAGCATCGCCGGCCTCGCTGGTGGGGCGGGTGGCAGACCGAGTTGTCGATTCGTGATTACGTGTGGTGGTGCTGCATCGTCGGATTCGGCCTCTTTACGATTGTCGGCATGTGGTTCATGTTAGCCGGCTAGGATGCGTGACGCGTCCGTTCCTTCTCGCGTGTGGAAAGGATAGTCTTGCAGCGTATCAGCCATCCGCGCATTCCGCTTTCGACCTACCGTCTCCAAATGAACCGTACCTGCACGTTCCGTGACGTGACAGCCCGTGTGGCATACTTGCACGCCCTGGGCATTACGGATCTTTACTGCTCGCCCTATTTTGCATCCGTCCCGGGCAGCATGCACGGCTATGATGTCGTCGATCCAACCATTTTGAATCCGGAGATCGGGACGGAGGAGGACTACCGCGCGTTGGTCGCGGAGTTGCATCAGCGGGAAATGGGACAACTGTTGGACGTCGTCCCCAATCACATGAGCATCGCATTGCAGATCAACCGCTGGTGGCAGGACGTGCTGGAAAACGGTCCCAGTTCCACCTATGCGTCCTTTTTCGACATCGATTGGGTTCCACTCAAGGCGGAACTTCTCGATAAAGTCTTGCTGCCGATTCTGGGCGATCACTATGGCGTGGTGTTGGAGAACCAGCAGCTTCAATTGGGATACGAAGAAGGGCACTTCATACTCCGCTACGCGGATCATCATCTTCCGATCGGTCCGAAATCCGCCGCCATGATCCTGTCGTACCGCCTGGATCCCTTGAAACAGAAAATCGGAGCGGATCATGCGGATCTTCTCGAACTGGAAAGCATCATCACCGCATTGCGTCATTTGCCGTCGCGCCATGAACGCTCACCGGAAACGATCGCCGAGCGCTATCGGGAAAAGGAGATCACCAGAAGGCGGCTGAAGGTGCTGACGGGGCAGAGTGAGGCGATCAAGACCTTCATCGAAGACAACGTCCGCCGGTTCAATGGCATCACCGGCGATCCTCGGAGCTTTGATCTCCTCGATGAACTGCTCAATGCGCAGGCCTACCGGTTGGCCAATTGGCGGGTGGCCTCCGAAGAAATCAACTACCGCCGGTTTTTCGACATCAACGAGCTGGCCGCGATCCGTATGGAGCACCCTGCCGTCTTTGCGGAAACGCATACGCTTCTGCTTCGCCTTGTCAAGGAAGGGGCGGTGACCGGTCTGCGCATCGATCACGTGGATGGACTGTACGATCCTGCCGACTACCTCATCAAGCTGCAGGAATGGGCGAGAAAGGAATTGACGCCGGACAATCCGGTGGCGCAGCCGCTCTATGTGGTCGTGGAGAAGATTCTGGCCGTCAACGAAGAGCTGCCCTCCAATTGGCCTGTCTATGGGACAACCGGCTACGAATTCGTCAACTGGACCAATGCGCTGTTTGTCGATCGAACGGCCGAGCGGGCGTTTGACGCCATGTATGGGCGGGTGATCGGACGGATCGAACCGTTCGAGGAACTGACGTACCGGTGTAAGCAGCTTATCATGCAGGCCTCGCTGTCGAGCGACCTCAACGTGCTCGGGCATCAACTCAACGTATTGTCGGAGCGGGACCGCCGTTCTCGCGATTTCACGCTGAACAGCCTGATCCACGCGATCGAAGAAATCATCGCCTGTTTTCCCGTGTACCGGACGTACATGACCGGTGGCACCGACGGCATTCTCGAACGCGATCGGACATTCGTGTGGCAGGCGGTGGCCAAAGCCAAGCGACGCAACCCGGCGGTCAGCGGGCTGGTCTTCGACTTCGTGCGGGATCTGCTGTTGGGCGCATCGAATTTGACGGAGCTCCACCGCGAGGAATGCCTGAGATTCGTGAAGAAGTTCCAGCAAACGACCAGCCCGGTCACAGCCAAGGGAATCGAGGATACCGCTTTTTATCGATTCCACCGCTTCGTCTCACTGAATGAGGTCGGCGCGGATCCGCAGCAGTTCGGTATCACCCCGAATCTCGTGCACCAACAGTTCAAGGGACGTCAGGCCAGATGGTCGGCCGCGCTGTCGGCCACGTCGACGCACGACACGAAGCGCAGTGAAGACGTCCGTGCCAGGCTCAATGTGCTGTCCGAAGTCCCGAAACGGTGGAATGATCACGTCGTGCGGTGGCGGAAGGCGAACCGGCGGTTCAAAAGCGAGGTGCAGGGCGAAACGGCACCGGGTCAAAATGAGGAATATCTTCTGTACCAGACTCTCCTGGGCGCCTGGCCTCTGGAACGGATGGATGAAGACGCGTACGCGCAATTCGTCGAACGCATTCAGCGCTACATGATCAAAGCCGTGAAAGAAGCCAAGCAGCTCACCAGCTGGGTCAGTCCCGACTCCGAATATGAGGAGGCGTTGGGAACGTTCGTCGGAAAGATTCTGGACCGTTCCGAGTCGAATGCATTCCTCGAGGACTTTCTTCCCTTTCAGGAGGAGATCGCCCAGTTCGGCCTGTATAACTCCTTGTCGCAAGTGCTGCTGAAGATCGCAGCTCCCGGTGTGCCGGATTTCTATCAAGGCACCGAACTGTGGGATTTCAGTCTGGTGGACCCTGACAACCGGCGGCCGGTGGACTATGAGAAGCGAGCCCGTTGGCTGGCGGAGTTGAAAACCGCCTCCGAGTCCACTGCACGCCGAACGCTCATGGGGGAGTTGGTGGAGCACCGACTGGACGGGCGCATCAAGATGTTCGTGACGGCAGAAGGGTTACGATACCGGAAGGAACATGCCCAGCTATTCCAACGCGGCGATTACGTGCCGCTCGAAGGAATCGGCGTCCAGCGCGAGCACATTTTCGCTTTTGCGCGGATATTCGAAGGGGAAGCTTTGGTCGCGGCTGTGCCGCGTCTCGTCACGTCGATCGTGCCGGCTGCCATGACGCCCCCGCTGGGGGAAAAGATTTGGGCAGACACCCACATCGTCATGCCGGCCTGGAAGGACGGAACGATATTCCGAAACCGATTCACCGGTGAAGAATTATCAACGGCGAGTCGTGAAGGCAAGCAGGTCATCCCGGCGGGCGGCTTGTTCAACATCTTCCCCGTCGCCCTGCTCGAAAAACAATTTTAACGGTTGGGATCCCTCTGCCGAATCGGTAATCAGAAATCGTCCAAGGAGAAACGTGGCTGAGGGAGGAGAGAGCCGCCCGCTTGGCGACGGGCGGCTCTGTGTTCGACTACTGTGCTTTGCGGAGATCGACGACGCTGCCTTCTTCGTTCAATTCCACGACGATGTACGATCCTTCCTTGATCGGCTTGGTCTTGACCTCCATGCGCTCAAGCGGGAAAACCTTTTCGCCTTCCGGGGTCTGCAACTTGATTTCCTTTTTGGTCTTCCCGGCATAGATCAATTTCCCGAAGATGAGGCGATGCGCTCCCTGCGTGTGCTTTGCAGTTCCGTGGTGATCGATGACCATATTCTCTTCATTGATCCAGAGCGACACCTCGTCTCCAACTGCGGCGTCTTTGGGAGCCGTCTTCGCGCTGATCGTGTATTGTCCCGCCGGCGTCTTCACGAAAATCAGCCCGGATTGAATCTTCGCTACCGTCCCGTTGACTTGAAGGATGTGGCCGGGCTTGGTGCGGGGATGGGAACCAATGGTCATCTCGACGGTGAAGCGATGCACATCGATGACTTTGCCCGCTTCGTTCAATTCGATCGTGACGGGCGTACCTTCCTGAATCGACGAGAGCTGAGAGCGTCCCGTCTGTACATCGAATGCCTTCTCTCCCTCCGGCGTCCACAGTTTGATCTCCTTCCTGTCTTCGGAGGTATAGGTCAAATTGCCGGAGACGAATCGGTGCGCGTGCGCCTTGTCGCCTTTCCGGTGCACGTCGATCACGGCATTGTTCTCGTTGACCTGCATATCGACCTCTTCCCCCACCGTAAGATTCTTTGGAGTCAGGGTCGACGCAATCGTCATGGTGCCCCACGAAGTCTTGACCGTCGTCTGGCCGGACTTCACTTTGGTAACCACTCCGCTCACTCTCAAGTGTGTCGATTTGTGCGCGGCGCTTCCTCCCTCGTCGGCGAACACTCCCGGAACCGACCAGTTGAGCATCAGAGCGATGGATCCGAGAACCAGTAACTTACGCATCATGCAATCTCCTTTGCGACGAGTGACCATACACTTCTGCATCGGGAAGGAGACATATAGTTAAAACCACAGAGAAAAGCAACCAGGCCGTTTGCGGGAATGCAGGCACCCCGCGCTTCTCAATGGGTGAACCCTCGGCAGGTCCTAGTGACGAGAAAAGAGTCTCTTGTGTAAGGGCAGTTCGGTTGGCATACTCAAATTCATCACACAAATGAAAATTTCGGCAGGATGGGATGATCATCCTGTCGCAACGGGAGGGAGCCCATGAGCTATGGAAAGACCGATGTGAAGGCGACGGGGGAGGCATTTCTCGGCGAGGTGGCGAGCGTCATTGCCGGATTGAGGGCCGCGACGCAGGTCATGCGTGAACGGACACGATATGGGGGCAGAATGCCGGTTATTGAGGAACGAGATACTTCCGCCACGGCACTGGTGGCCCTGTTGAGCGGCGCGGCCGTTGGAGCAGTGGCGGCCTTATTGTTGGCCCCGCAGTCCGGAGAGAGATCCCGCAACCAGCTTCGTCGATACGCCAGGCGGGCGCAAAGAAACATTCGGGACATGGCGGATCGGGCTGGGGACGCATTTGATGAGATGCTGGAAGACGGCAAGCAATACGTTGAGTCCAAGAAAGCCGTCTTGCGCGAAAGTATCGACAGCGGGCTCGAATCCGTGCAGCACGAACGGGGACGGTCTCGTCAGGAATAGGTCATCAGTTCGACATTGCAGAGGCTCAGGGCTTCCCTTTCGATCGCCGGATGCGGTCCGGTGGCAGGTGTCGGAGGATGGTCCCTGTGGAGAGGGGCTCTCCTTGCCGATGACGTCATTGATATGCGATCTCGCGCTCGACCTGTTCCACGTCATCCTCAATCGGCTGTCCGTTCGCATCGACAGGATTCAGGACGCGCCTGATGGTGCGTGTGGTCCAGTTGCCGCGTAAGTCATAGTCGTACGAGATCAGCTCCGTTTTGTTGAGGGAAGGATTCTCAGCGTCTTTCTGCGTGATCTCAGCGGCAAGTCCTCTCTCATCGTACCGAATTCGCATGGTGCGCACTTCACCGCCACTCGGTGGACCTGACCGAACCGTCACGACCCGTCCGGCAGTATCGTACTCATAAGACGATGCGGCGAAGGGAAGCCCATTTCGTTCAGTCATGGTTCGTGCCAGCGTTCCGTCGGCTGCATAAGAAAAATAGCGCCGTAAAAGACGCCGACTTTCAAATCGGGTCTCTTCGACCAGCCGTCCGATCGAGTCATAGGCGTAGAGCACGAGGGAGGAAAACGTGCGGCAGGCATGGTAGGCCGCCTCGGCCGCAGTACGCCCCTCTTTGCTGTATGACAGAAGTCTGATCGGGACCGGTCCGAGATCGGGATCCGTCAGCCACTCTCCCAACAGTCGGCCCGTTCTTTCATACCGATACACATAGCGTTCGGGCGGGTCGTCCGGGGCACCATGGCGATTCCAGACCGACCGGCTCGTCACGGTCCCTGAGTCTGAATAACTCAATGACGCGCGCACATCCGCGGCGGTGATCGTGAGCATCTGTGCGGGTCCTGAGATGCCTTCCACGTTCAAGCCGGGAACCGCGGGAAGAAAATCGGTGGCAGAATTCGCAAAGATCTCCGTTGGGTTGCAGAGCCACCCCAACATGAGCAGGAACATGAGCAAGACGGCAAGGGGTGACCGGTTTTGGAAAAGTTTCATGCTCGGCCGCCGTTCAGACGCTGATTGGAGAAGTGCAGCAATAGGGCGATGGCGATACCAGTCATCGCACCGATGAGATAGCTTAACAGCCGGACAGGAAACCATAGCAAGGCGGCAACCGCCTCCAGGGTGGGAAGTCGTAGCGACTTGAGAAATAAATCCCATCCATTGGCTTGCGCCAGCGGATGAAGCAGCAATGCGGCCAGGCCGGACAGATACCCGAGACCGGTACCCCAGGCGGCCATTGCGAGAAAGGAGCGAGGTCTTTTAAGATACCGTCGTGCAATCCATACGGCGCAGGGTAAGAAAAGTAGGACGAAGAACACTTGGTAGGCAACCACGAACGATCCTCGGAGCCAGAAGCCGGTCCACTCGTGCAACGGTGTGATATATGCGATGGCATGGCTGATTGCCAGTGAAAGACTTCCTGTCACCCACGCTCGTCGAACCTGCCTTGTTTCCATGTCACGCCGATGAGACTGTCTCTTGGTTGTTATAGCAGAATCGAAGGCAATGCATGTCACAGGATGCGACGACGACTGTCGGCCGACCTGACGAGCCATCCATGACGGGGCGAATCGCTCTCGGAGGATTTGTGCTTGTAACGGTGTTCGCGTTCGTATATTTCGACGTCACGACGTACTTGTCGCTGGATGTCATCAAGGCGAATCGAGACCGGCTGCTGGAACTCGCACAGAGTCACTATCTTCTGGCGGTGACGGCCTTCATCGGCCTGTATATCGTTCAAACCGCCTGTTCGCTACCCGGGGCTACCATGATGACACTCCTTGGCGGGTTCCTGTTCGGGGGCTTGCTGGGAACCCTGTTCGTCAATATCGCCGCCACGACCGGCGCAACGCTGGTGTTCCTGGCCGCCCGCTATCTCTTGCAAGACTGGGTGCAGCGAAAATTCGGGCATCGCATGGAGGCGCTGCAGGAGGGATTTAGCAAGAACGCCTTCTCGTACCTGCTGACATTGCGCCTGATCCCGTTGTTTCCGTTCTTTCTTGTGAATCTCTTGTCAGGACTCACGCGCATGTCCACTGCCGCCTACGTTGGGGCGACGGCCCTGGGGATCATTCCCGGAAGTTTCGTCTATGCCTATGCCGGCAGCCAACTCGGCAGTATCAATTCCCTGTCGGAGATTGCATCGCCAAGGGTGATTCTGGCCCTGACGTTTCTGGGGCTGCTGACGTTGAGTTCGATCCTTTACCGCCACCTGACGGACAAACGATAGCCGGCCTTGCACGATTCCACTTCTTCATGAAGCTGGCAGCGAAAATTCTTCCGGCACTGGGCGTGATTGCCGGGCTGGTCTATGTGTATTACACCGAGATCAAGCCGACCGTGATTTTCGGTCTGCGCTCGGACTATGCGCACGCCATCCCGCTTCAGAAGATTCCAGAAGGGTTGACCAGCCTCAAAGCGGAATCATGCGGGCAGTGCCATCGAGCGATCTACGAGGAATGGAAGACCAGCATCCACTCACAGGCCTTTGTGGATCCGTTCTTTCAAGCCTACTGGAACAAGGACAAACATGTATGGGTCTGTTTGAACTGCCATACGCCGTTGGAGAACCAGCAAGCCACCTTGATTAAGGAGATTCCACGCAACCGAGTCGAAAAATCCCATCAGATCCCCAATCCGCACTTCGATGCCGAGTATCAGAAGGAAGGCGTGACCTGCGCAGCCTGTCATGTGCGCGACGGTGCCATTCTCGGACCGTTCGAAGATTCAGTGGCACCGCATCCGACCAAGTTCGATCCGTCCTTCCGTACCACCCAGGTCTGCTACCGCTGCCACAGCGTCGTCGGAGGGCCCGCGCAATTTTACAATGGGGGGCCGTGCGGAACCTATGCCGAATACGAGGGCAAGTTTTTCATGAAGGAGCGGGGATTTATTTGCCAGAGCTGCCACATGCCCGAGATCACCCGTCCAGTTGCGGCTGACGGTCCCATACGGCAGGGACGTCAACATCTCTGGCGCGGAGGGCACGATCCGGACATGGTCAAGCGGGCGGTCGCCGTACAAGTCGTAGCAAATCCCTCACAACCCAAAGGGGGAGACAACATCGAAGTGACGCTGACGGTGGTCAATGCCGGCGCCGGTCACAAACTTCCCACCGGTGATCCCGACCGCCATTTCACGGTCGAGTTCGAACTGTTGGATCGGGACGGCCGGGTCCTCAAACAACAGCAGGACACGATGGGACGGTGGATCATGTGGCAACCGGCCATTGTCGAATTGTACGATAATCGTCTCATGCCGTTGGCCAGCCGGAATTACACGTTCACACACCGCTTGCCGGAGGATCTGTCAGGGCTCACGATCAAGACTCGCGTCCGTTACCATATTCAGTCGGAACGCCAGCATCAGATGCTCATCAACAAATATGGCCTTACGGCGAACGATCCATACAACTTTGTCGTGTACGAGCGGGAGGTGCCGCTTACAGCTGATCTTGCCCAGGTCTTCGAGGACGCTCCGGATCCGCGATTGGGTTGTTCGATCTCACCTGGTGACTCCACGATCGGACGACACCCCGGTTGATCCACCGGAGCCATCGGTATCGGTTCCCACGCACACATCAGTCGCGACCATGACGTTGCATGGCGTCAAGGGTATGACCAGTCGCCGTATCTCTATGGTTCGGCTGTTTCGTCTCCGGGCCGAAAAGTGCGGGCACTGTCTTTCCCGGCAGGTCGCAGCTGCGACAGCTCGGGCAGATAGCGTGACGTAAGAAGGAAGAAACACATTCGGCCTGCTGAGGAGGAATTTCCACCGAGCAGAGGGCTGATATCAGCGGCGGTAGATGACGTCGACCTTCATGAGAAAGTCCTGTAATTTGCCAACTTGGTTCCTGATAACCTGCTGGTCCCCCCGTATCGCAGCCTGCTCGAGAACATCGCCGATTTCACTGATCGCCTCAAAGCCGTAACCGCCTCCGTCACCCTTCATGCGATGTCCCAGGAGGCGAATGGTTTTCATGTCGTTGGTTTGCAGCGCGTCGTACAACGTGTCGATGTCTTTTCTGCGATTGTCGAGGAACCCCGGGACGATCTCTTCGAGATCGGCGTCGATGGTCACAATGACGCGCGCGCCGTCCGGAGTGGAAGATCGGTCGGTCATGATGTTGGACGTCCTTTGCAGGCCTGGAGAACTTCCAGGAGCGTCTGTTTCTTGACCGGTTTCGTCATGTGCGCATTGCAGCCCGCCTCGAGAATCCGTTCGCTCTCTTCTTTCAAGGCCAGTGCGGTCAGGGCGATGATGTTGGTTTGTGGGACGTCATGCTCGAATTCCCATGCGCGGATGGCCTTTGTCGCTTCATACCCGTCCATCACCGGCATCTGCATGTCCATGAGAATCAAATCGTAGTGACCGGTCTTGAACTTTTCGATGGCGACGGCTCCGTGTTCGGCGATATCCAGTTGATACTGCGTCTGCTTGAGATAGGACCGGATAAGGAACTGATTGTCGGGTGAATCTTCCACCAACAGGATATTCAATGGTCTCGTAGGAGCAGGGGTAACAGTCGGTGTTGATCGCGGGGCAGGAGTGCGGGAAAGTCCCTTCGAACGATCGAGCGCAATGCTGATCGTTTGAAGGAGGTCGGAGCGTCGGATCGGCTTGATCAGATATCCGCCAAGTCCGAGGTCGTAGGTCTTGGCGATATCGTCGACCCAGTTCTGAGACGCGAGCATGACGATGGTCATCCCGGCATCGTACTTCTCCTGTCTGATCTGCTCCACGAGGGCGAAGCCTTCCATATCGGCCATACGGCAATCGAGCAGGAGCAGCGAGAACGGCTGTGTCATCTCCGCCGCCCGGCGCAGTTCAGACAGCGCCTTGACGCCGCCGGACGCCGCGACCACCTCGGCACCCCATGCGGTCAACGTTTCGCGGAGAATTTGCCGATTCGTGTGGTGGTCATCGACGACCAAAGCGCGAACCCCGGAAAGATTGATCCCTGCTGTATCGTGTGCCGGGGGTCGATTGAGCTGAATCCCAAGCTTCACGCAGCAATGAAACGTGCTGCCCCCGCCCACGGTGCTATCCACCCAGATGCGCCCTCCCATGAGTTCGGCCAATTGCTTCGAAATCGTCAGGCCGAGCCCCGTCCCGCCGTATTTGCGGGTCGTCGAGGCGTGAGCTTGCGTAAAACTTTCAAAGATCATTGCCAACTTATTGCCGGGGATGCCGATCCCGGTATCTGTGACCGAGAAGCGGACGGCGCCGGCGCTGCGTCGGTCGGGATCGTTGCAAACCTCGACGATGACGGACCCGGCATCGGTGAACTTGATCGCATTGCTGAGCAGGTTGATGAGGATCTGGTGCAGCCGGTTCGGATCACCGATGACGGCGCAAGGGACGTCAGGGTTGACGTGACAAGCCAACTCCAGACCCTTCTCGTTGGCCCGCATCGCCAGGATTTCGATCGCTTTCTCCACCAGATCATTGAGGTCGAATTCGATGGATTCCAATTCGATATGCCCGGCTTCGACTTTCGACAGATCCAGGATGTCGTTGATCAGGGTGAGCAGGTTGCTGCCGGCACGGCGGAAGCTGCGCAGATATTTGCGTTGATCCGACGTCAGCTCCGTTTCCCAGAGCAAGTCCGCCATTCCAATGATCGCGTTCATCGGTGTTCTGATCTCGTGACTGACGCTGGCCAGGAATTCACTCTTTGCGCGGCTGGCGACTTCGGCGGCTTCTTTGGCGAGCCGGAGCGCCGCCTCGGCTTCGCGCCGTTCGGCCGCGACGAGTGCGAGCGTGGTCATCGTCGCAAGCGAACTCGCGACTTGCTCCTCATAGACGGTCCATCGTCTCGGTCCACCGGTGTGTTCGAGGCATAACACCCCTGCCACAAGGCCCTTCTGACGGATCGGAGCATCGAGCATGGCCCCGATATTCAGCGGCGTGAGATAGTTCTTGATGAACTCTCTCGTTCTGGGATCCCGGTGTGCATCGTGAGCCGCGATGGCCCGCTCTTCGCGGGCCAGTGTCTGAAAATAGAAGGGATAGTCGGTCGATTTGAGCGTCAGGCCGGCGCTGTGCTGTTGCGATGCGTGATCATACAGGTCGGCCAGTCCAATGGACATCCGGTCCTCGGCGAACAGCCAGATGCTGGCGCGGTCCACCTGCAAAAGGTTTCTGCAGGCTTCCGTGATGACTTGAAAGGCCTGCAGCAGATCGCCGCTGTTCAGCGCCTCGCTCTGCGCGAGGGACCTCAGCGTTTCCTGATAGCGCTCCATGAGCACCCCGGGATCTTGGAAGGCAGGCTGCGGTTGCTGTTGAGGTTGGGCCGTACGGGAAGTTGGACGGATGGTCAGGAGCGGCCGGCTACGTTTGCCGGTGGAGCCGGAGGCGGTATTCTTCTTACCTTTAGACCTGACCGGACGTGGATGACGTGGCATGGCCTGGCTGATTGAACCCCAAAACGTTTGCAGCGCAATGCGTTAGTCGTCGTGCGAGTGGGGCACGAGGGTGAGGATGCCGGCCTGCCTGGCGCGGTTGCGGCCATCCTGTTTGGCCTGATAGAGAGCCTGATCCGCAGCCTTGATCAAATCAGTTTGTGAGGCGTTTCGGTTGGGAATGGTGCTGGCAAAGCCCACGCTGATGGTCATCAGATCTCCGTCCGAGTGGGTGATGCCGAGCGATTCGATCCGGCGGCGCAACGTCTCGGCGACCTGTGCGGCGCCGTCCGTGGTGGTGCCCGGCAGCACGACGACAAACTCGTCGCCACCATATCGTGCGACGAGGTCTCCGGGGCGGTTCACTGCTCCGGAGATCGCATTGGCCACTTGGCGAAGACACTCGTCACCGGCCGTGTGTCCTTGGTTATCGTTGTAGGTTTTAAAACGATCGATGTCCAGCATGATGAGCGAGAGCGGCGTCGATTCGCGGACTGCGCGGCGCCATTCCTGATCCAGGAAGTCGTCGAACTGCCGCCGGTTCGTGATTCCCGTCAGACCGTCAAGACAGGAGAGACGGAGCAACATTTGGTTGGCTTCCTGAAGTTGGCGCATCACTTCGAGCAACTCCTGCTCGCGCGCGCGCCGCCGTTCGATTTCGTGAACGAGGCGAAGCACCGAACGGACTCTGGTCAGTAATTCAATCTTGTTGATCGGCTTGGCGATATAGTCCAGCGCCCCGGCGGCAAAAGCCAGTTGAAGGTCCACCGGGTCGGTCTTGACCGTCACCATGATGATGGGGGTGTCCCGGTAGCGCTCGACGGCCTTGATTTGTCTGCAGGCCTCGATGCCGTTCATTTCGGGCATGATGATGTCCATCAGGATCAGATCGACGCGGGCGGCCCCGTGCTTGCCACCGTCCATGCCCAAATGCCTGAAGGCAGTGGAGGCGGATTCAGCGACGAGAATGCTGTCATAACCGGCCGCGGAGAGGATGGATTGGAGAAGCGCGCGATCGTCCGGAGAATCGTCAACCAGAAGGATGCTCATGTCCTCGGTGCCTCTGAAATCAGGGGAAATGCTGAAGAAATCCTAACAGCTAATCCGGGTAAACACCAGGATAAAGCTTTTTAATACAAGGGTGGCACAGGCCGTGGCTGAATTCAGCCTCGGAATGTTCCCCCAAATATTCTTCGATCTGTTGCCAGAACCCGCCGTCATTGCGAATCTTTTTGCACGATGCGCAGATTGGAATGAGACCGCGGAGGACCTTGACCTCCTTCAGCGCACGTTGGAGTTCCTCATTGGACCGCTGAAGTTCCTGTTCTCTGGCCTTCCGTGCATCCGTCTCCTGTTTGAGTCGCAGAGCAGAGGATACGCGCGCCAGGAGATCGATGCTCTGGACAGGCTTGTTGATATAGTCGTTGGCGCCGGCGGCGAAGGCTGCTCGCAGATTCTCCAAGTCATTTTTTGCGGTCACCATGATGACGGGGATGTCGCGAAGGTGCGCGCATTGCTTGATCTGTTTGCAGGCCTCCACGCCGTCCTGCTCGGGCATCAGCACGTCCATGAGGATCAAGTCGACGCGCTTCGTGGCTTCGTGCCCACTCGTATTGAGAAAGGCATCCGCCGACTTGGCTGAATCGGCGCTCAGGATATCGGTGTGACCCGCTTTCCCGAGAATGGAACGAAGAAGTGTGTGCTGGTCCGGTGAGTCGTCAACGATCAGGATGCCCATAACAGGATGTCTGCGCTCGTCTGTTCAATCCGGAGAACGAGAGATCGTGAAAAGCGTAGGTTGAGTATAGCAGGGGCGCGACGGGAGGAAAGAGAAACCTGAAGTTTGACGGGCGCCGTTATTGAAGACGGGCGCGTACCAGATCGCTGACCAGTTTGCCGTCGACCGGCGCGCCGGCAAGCTTGGCCATCACGGCCTTCATGACCGTGCCCATCTCCTTGAGCGACGCGGCCTGGGTTTCGCGAACGACGGAATCCACGATCTCGGCCAACTGGTCCTGTGAGAGGGCGCGAGGCAGGTAGGCTTCGATGATCGAAATTTCCTGACGCTCCTTGGCAGCCAACTCCACCCGGTTGCCTTTTTCGTACTGCTCGACCGATTCCTTCCGCTGTTTGATCATGGTCGTCATGATGCGGCTCATCTCTGCATCGTCGAGGTCCTTTTTCACCTCGACTTCCTTGTTCAGCACAGCGGCCTTGATCATCCGGATCACGTCCATGCGCAGTTGGTCGCGGGCTTTCATGGCGAGCTTGAGGTCTTCTGTGAGGCGATCGCGCAATGACATGACATGCTCCAGATTAAGGTTCCAAGCGAGAATAGCGCGCCGAGCCATCTCAGTCAATGACGACTCCATCGAGAGAGACCGTAGTATGAATGAAGGTCGAGGAGTATGATGTCACCCGATACGGCCAAGAGGCGGTGTAACGTCTCGGACCGCTGCTCATCAATATCAGAAGGAGGGTTCGCAATGGGAAAAGGTACACAGGTTGGGATGAAGACGGTCATGATGTCGTGCATGGCGGCTGCGGCGGCCGTCCTCATCGTCGCCTGTTCGAGCGAAAAGCCAAAGCCCATGGCGCAGCCGACACCTGATCAGGTCAGGGGCCATGCTGATAAGGGCTTTGACAATCTCAAGAAGGAAGAATCGGAGCGCGCAGCTCAGCCGCCGTCGGCTCGCTGAATACCGGGTTATTTCTCGGTTCGAGAAGCAGGACCGATCAGGAAATGAGAGATGGTTTTAAGGAACGGAAGCTCCCGTACAAGATGGCGGCGACGGAAGCGTTCCGTGCGGCGGGCTTCGCCGAAGCTGTTCAGAAGACCGGCAGAAACTCCCAATCTAAAAATTCCGGATAACAGAAACACGAGGGGCAGGTTCGAGACCAACTGGAATGAAAACAGCTCGGCCTCCATACGAGCAGGAAGCGTTTCGACCAGCAAGCTTCCTGCGAGCGCTCCCACCATCCAACCCGATGCATTGATCGTGCTGTAGACAGCCACGGCTTTCCCGCGGTCTTCTGACCGCGCGGCGTCGAACACATAGTTCTGCAGGCCAAGGGCGAGGCCTCCCCAGGTCACCCCGCCGAAAAAATTCACCATGCACAAGAACGACGTATCCGTACTGATCAGGTACATCATGGGAAGAAAGGGGACCATGAGACCGGTCACCGAAAGCAGCGCTTTGTTGCCGAAACGGTCTCCGATCCTGCCCCAGGCTTGCAGCGAAACCAGTTGGCCCAGGATGCCGGCTGCCAGCCATGTCCCGTAATTGAAATATGACAAGTGAAGATCCCGAAGCATGTAGACCACGAAGAACGGGCCCGCTACCATGACGGACATGTGCATGAGTCCTGAGAACAACAGGAACCGCCGGTAGTTTGGACTCGTCTCGGCGAGAAAGCTTCGAAAGCCCCGCCGTCCTTCGCCGTGGGGTGTAGGATGCGTACGCGGGATCCTCGAAAGGGCAAAGAGCGATGCGATGCGGGCCGCGCCCGCGACGAGAAAAATAAACACGAATCCGACCCAGGCGGCAGGAATGTGTTGCCACAGACTGAGGAGGCCACCTGCAGCGCAAAGAGCGAGAAAGCTGATGCTGGCAATGATTTGCGCGCGTCTGGCAAAGTACGCCCCGCGCGCATGTTCGTCGAGATGGTCGGCAATGAAGCTGTTCCAGGTAGGTGTCGTGAAGTGGTTGCATGCGAAGTACAGGGAGGCTCCGGCAATCAGCAGCCATCCGCCGATTTCTGGAAAGAGCAACGGCAGCATGACAATAGGAAGCCAGGAGACGGCTTGCCCGATGGTGCCGGCTCGGATCAGCGCTGTGCGGTCTGGAAACCATTGGAGCAATTTGATCGAGGCAATCTGTGCCGCAGTTCCAACCAGTTGCGGTAAGGCGGACAGAATGCTCAATTGAAATGAGCCCGCGTGCAAAAGTAGGGCGAACGCGGAAAGATATTGTTCGCCGCATCCTTGCGTGATGGCCTGGCAGGCTCCGTCGCGGAAACCGTATCGCCGGGTCAGTTGTGCGAGGTCGTGGTGGGCGGGAACGGTCACCGATTCCGGTGTTGCACCGAAGTGGCCGGCCTCACCGGCAGTCTCTTTGATGTCCATAAATTACGAGTGTGATGACAGCCTACCATAGGCCGGCGAAGTTCCCTAATGAGTCCTGGCGAACGGCGTGCGTATTGACCGGCCGACTAACTCCCGATACCATGGTGAAGAGAGGACTTCACGAGTCCCATGCAGATTTTCTCGTCATATGTCCGGTTTGGGGTTGGTTCGCTCCTGACCGTGTTCTCGGTCGTCTTCCACCTCACCACCACAGTACAGCCTGCATCGGGGGCCAGAGATCTGGTCACGCCGAAGGAACAGTCGAATACCGAGATTGATTCCTCGCAGCTTCCCTCGTTCGACGATCAGAGGAAAGGGGTTCCCCAAGCGTTATTCATCTGGATCAAGATGGCGCGGGGATATGACGTAGAGTGGGACAGCTTTGGTCGAAAGGGATGGTACACTCAGGATCCCCGGCTGAAGCCGATCGATCCCGCCTCGACGTTTACTCCGGACCAACAGGCCATCTACATCGTGTTCGAATCGGCTCCACTTGAGGATCCCGCACAGTTCAGCGCTCAATGGTTTCTGGAACGCGGGGACGGGCAATTGTCCGCCACGCCGCTCGGTAAAGACAGTTTGGAAGTCCCTGGCCATGAACGCTATGGATTTCTGGAGCTGAAACGGCCGGCAGAAAAGTGGGAAATCGGGAAATATGTCGTCAAAATTTATATCACGCCGCTGGGGCAGCAACCGTTTCACGCAGTGAATCAAGTCGGTACTATGCGGTTCACCATCGTGGATTCCCTTCCGGCCTCTCCATCCAAATAGTGCTCTGTTTCCACTCTCTTGATTCCCGCCTCCGCAACCGGTAATGCTACATGCCTTCAATCTTTGTACGCATAGGGGTGCGCATGACAGAACGAATCCGTGTGACCGACCCTGAGAAACTTGCACTGCTGTATGAACGGTTCCGCGATGTGTGCCTGGTCGAAAAGGAGGTATGGAAGGAGATCTTCATGCCCAGGGAGGTGACGGGAGGGCCCGTGCGCACGAATGTTCAGGACCGGTATGATGTGGAGATCGATGATGCACAGGTCGAAGACGCGCTGGATGCCAATATACCCCGCGGGGCACCGGCGCTGGGAGCTGCGATCCAGGAATACCGGGACCACATCGCATTCTTCAGGAAAATATGACGGTTACTTTTCCGCCAATACCCGCTCAACCTCTTTGACCACTTCCGGAGAAAGCGGTTTTGTCCGGTGTGCGAAGCGGGCTACGACATTGCCGGACCGGTCGACCAGGTACTTTTGAAAGTTCCACTCGACCTCGCCAGGGAATGCAGTTTGTTCGGTCAGGTACTGATACAGCGGATGCTTGTCGGAGCCCTTCACGCTGATCTTGCCGAAGAGCGGGAAGCTCACGCTGTATTTGGTGAGACAGAACCCTTTGATTTCCGCATTGGTCCCCGGTTCCTGTTGCCCGAAATTATTGGCAGGAAACGCGAGGACTTCAAAACCACGCTCGTGATACTGCTCGTAAATGGTTTCGAGATCGGTGTATTGGGGCGTGTTTCCGCAAAAGCTCGCGGTGTTCACCACCAGAAGCACTTTGCCCTTGTATTGCCCAAGATTGACCGGTTTCCCGTCGATGTCCTCCATCGTGAAATCGTACAGACTCGTGGTCTTGGCTGCCATGAGAAGTCCTTCCTCCGCCGCGTGACCTTCAGGGAGGCCGGTCAGAAGTCCGATGCCTAAAGCGAGCACTGTGACCACCGCCTCGAACCTCATGACGACCTCCCCGTGGTGAATGTGATGCCTTACAGTTGCTCCAGAGCGGCTATCCGCTCTTCAATGGGGGGATGCGTGGCAAACAAATGCATCACCCCTGACGACGTGCCTGAAATTTTCATCGTCGCCAGTGCATCCTGATTCGAATATTCGAATTGAGCGCGTTTCACCCACCGGTCGATGCCCTGCAGCGCACCGATCATCGATTGCTTGCCGTAGACCCTGGCGGAAAACGCGTCCGCAGCATATTCGCGCCGCCGTGAATGCCAACTTACGACGAGCATGGCCAGGAATGACAGCACGATCTGTAAAAAGATATACGTCACGAACGCCAGAATTGGATTTCCGGCTGTATTGCCTTCTTCACGATCCGACGGCTGTCCGACGATATTCGACAGGAAGTTGCTGATGTAATGCACGAACGTGTTCATCAACCCGGCCAGGATGGTCGTAGTGAACATGTCTCCATTGAACACGTGGCCCATTTCGTGGGCCAGCACCGCCTTGACTTCCTCTTCCTTGAGGTTCTGCAACAGACCAGTCGATACCGCGACCATTGAATTGTTCTTACTCGGCCCGGTGGCGAAGGCGTTGGGGTCCGGAGACTGATACACCCAGACCTCCGGCATTGTGATCTGCAGGCGCTCGGAGATTTCCCTCACAGAACCATAGATCACCTGTTCGGCATGCGAGCGCGGCTGCGTGATCTGCTGGCAGTCGAGCATGGCCCTGGCCATCTGTTTGGAGAAGGCCAAGCTGATAAAGGCGCCGCCAAAGCCGATCACGAGAGACCATACGAGGAGCTGCTGATTGAAGACCCCTCGGACGTCAATCCCGAATGCCGGCAGAACCGCATTGATGAGCAGGTTCGCGGTAAATGACAGGGTGATGTAGATGAGAAAGTTCGCGATCAGAAACAGCCCGATACCTTTGATCCACTTCATCGAAAATCCTCCTTGCCCAACCGGCGCGCTCGTGGGTTTACAGACGAGCTGTTGGTGGGACTATTATACAATACCGACAGTCGGCACGTTCTACAAATAATCCCTTCACCCGAAAGGTCAAGCAGGGGCAGGGCTGATTGACCCGGTGGCGGCTTCCTGTTAGAACCTTCTCATCTATGAAGCTCACGAAGTGCCTGGCCGCAGCCTTATTGATGACCGCGCCCTTCGTCATGACGTCGTTGAGTCATGCCACGGAGCCGGTCAAGCTCGGCCCGCCGGTCGTGGTCCCGGCAAGTGCCGACGGCGTTCAACGGATGAAGGTGATCCTGGACAGCTACTCTTATCAACCTGACCACTTGGTCGTGGAAGCAGGGAAGCCAGTAGAGTTAACACTGACGAGCGTCACGACCATCACCCCGCACAATTTTATCATCAAAGACCCGGCCGGAAGTCTATCCGTGGAAAGCGACGTGAGTGCCGGCAAGACAGTGATCGTCACGTTCACGCCGACGAGACCCGGATCATTCGACATCTACTGCGACAAACGACTCTGGCCGTTTCCGAGCCATCGCGACAAGGGCATGGAAGGCAAGCTCGAAGTCAAATAGGTGCGGCCACGAGCACAGAGCCCTCCAAGTCTCACCTGCTTCGCGATCTGCTGAAGCGTGTGTCACGCCTGTTTTATACGACGTTAGCCGTTGTGCCATCGGACGTGCGGGATCAGGTCGGTCTCGCCTATCTGTTCGCTCGCGCAGCCGACACGATCGCGGACACCGATCTCATCGATCGGCCGAGACGGTTGGACTACCTGGCCCGCCTCAGATCGCAATTTACCAGCGATGACATTTCCTGGACGGAAGTACGCGAGATTCAACAAGCCGTCGCGCCCTTGCAACGTGATTCTGCCGAACTCACTCTACTCGAACGGCTGGACGATTGTTTCCGCCTCTTTCTGGACTTTTTCCCGGACGACAGACGTCGAGTGCGGCGTTTGATGGCGACGCTGACCCAGGGCATGGAAATGGATTTGACCGTGTTCCCCGGCCAATCGGTCGGAGAACTCGTTGCGCTGAAGACAGCCGATGAACTCGACCGCTATACCTACTACGTGGCGGGATGCGTCGGAGAATTTTGGACCGATCTCATGTGCGCGCACCGAAAAGCGCTGTCATCGTGGGACATCGCGCAGATGTCGGAAACTGGCGTACGCTTTGGCAAAGGATTGCAGCTCACGAACATCCTGAAGGACATTTCCCATGACCTTCGGAAAGGGCGTTGTTACATACCCGAAACCATGCTCTCTGAAGCCGGTCTGAAGCCGGCAGACTTGCTGGATGCACAGTGCCTACCTGCCCTGCGCCCCGTGCTGCGGAAGCTGGCCCGAACGGCCGTCGAGCATCTTGATCAAGGATGGGCGTATACGATGAGCGTTCCTCGACATGAGATCCGCCTGCGACTTTCCTGTATGTGGCCGATATTGTCGGCCGGTGAATCGCTCAAGCTGATCATGAATGCTCCGGATTTGCTGGACCCGTCGGTCAAGGTCAAGATTCCCCGAAACAAGGTGTATCAAATCATTGCGTTGACAATGTTGACCGGCGCATGTGGGTACGTCGGCACCGCGTATTGGGGACAGTTGCGCAAGTACATCATCTAGAGCTGAAAAAGGAACGGTGCATCCGATGGGTTCGTGGTCGCAGCGGCTCGCCAGGACTCAGGCGATCATGTCGGCGGCATGGCAGATACTCCGGGCTGATCCAGCGTTGCTCATCTTTCCAATCATGTCGTCGGTCTGTTTGCTGCTGCTCGCCGCGCTGTGGGCGTTCCCTGCGCTGATGAATCTCTTGATGGATGGCTCGGCTCGCCAAACGACGCCATCGAACGATGTGCCGTCCTACGTCGGGTTGTTTGTCTTTTATGTGGTGACGTACGGGGCAGGAGTCTTCTTCAATGCTGCGCTCGCGTCCTGCGTGCTGCGCAGGCTTGCGGGTAAGCCGTCCTCGGTCCTGGACGGTTTACGTGATGCACTTTCCTGCACGGTGCAGATTCTCGGGTGGGCCGTGATTGCTGCGACGGTCGGCACGGTGCTGAAGGCCTTGGAGCGGCGGTCCGGGTTTCTCGGTGGCATGGTCGTCAGGATGATCGGATTGGCCTGGAGCGTCGCGACGTTTCTGGTCGTGCCGATATTGGTTGCCGAGCGCAAGGGGCCGGTCGAGGCGGTCGAGGAATCGGTGGCGCTGTTACGCCGGACGTGGGGGGAAAACTTGTTGTCCGGAATCGGGTTCGGGCTCCTCTCCTTTTTATGGGCAATTCCTGGAGCATTTGTCCTTGTGGTCGGCGCCGGCATGATCCCATCGCGTCCAGTCGCCGCGATGGTCGTGATGGCACTGGCATTGTTGTACTTCCCCTCGCTCTGGCTGATCCTCTCGACGATGTCCACGATCTTCGATGTCGTGCTGTATCGGTATGCGCGGCTCGGGATGGTCACTCCCGGTTTCGATCGCGAATTGCTCGAATCTTCATTTGTCAAAAAACCTGCATAGGGCGTTGGTCTCGACCGGGCCAAGATGGAGTGGGGGGGGGACAAGCTGTACCCTGGATGCTCCGTCACGACCTCGTCGAGTGACTGAGGAATAGAGTGGAGATATCGAGCAGGCGCTGAGAATGAAACGAACTGCGCCCTCGCTGGATGCCGGAAGCGAGTTATTTTTTCTGCGGCCCCAGAATCTTATCTCCCTTTTTGAACACGGCGTAGATGGCCTGCGACGGACAGGCATCCAGGCACAGCCGGCAGCTCTCGAGACAACGGGAAGGGTCGAACTTGTAAGGCGGTGTCGAGAGCCAGGCTCCGGTGGGACAAATCGGAACGCAGATCGCTTGGTGCAGACACCGGTCGGGATGGCGAACAAGGTGATCGCGGGTGACCATCATGGGCTTGACTCCTTCGAAGAGACCTTGCGAGAAGATCTCGAACATATTTTTTTCAGGCAAACTGCTCACTCCCACTCCTTGACGAGGTCTTTCAGCCGGTTCTTCAATTCCGGAATCTGCTGGAGATTGTTCTGAATGGCGCCGAGAATCTTCTCAACACGCGCCGCTTTCAGCGCCTCCCGGTCTTTCTGTTCCAGGTGATCAAATTCTGCATACGCGTCACGATGCTTCGCTTCGAGATGCTGTCGGGCGACCGCGAGTGTTTCACCCAATTCATAGGGCTCGGTCATCATCGGGGGGGCGACTGTGAACGTTCCGTCGGTAAAAACAATTGCCGCGGCGCCCTGCTTGCCCTTGAGGGCGATGACAGCCTGAATCGTTTTTCCGTTCAAGGCCTCCCAACTAGCCAATAAACCGGGAAATTTCTTCATGAAGGCGACTTTTTGCAAGTTGGCCTTCCATTTGTCCTCAACAGCCATGTTGTCCTGGGACGCTACGTGTTTAGCGGAGGGAGCTTTGCCGGGGCCGGATGATCGGGCATGATCAGACGCGTCACCACTTCGCCACGCATCACATGACGCTCCATAATCTCCGTCACGTCGGCAGTGGAGGTCACTGTGTACCAGATGCCTTCCGGATAGACCACCACGCTGGGTCCTTCGGCGCAATGGTCGAGGCAGCCGGCTTTGTTGGCCCGAACGATATTTTTCAGATTCAGGCGTTTGGTTTCCTGCTTGAAGTGGGCGTGCAGCGCTTCCGATCCCAGTTTTGCGCAGCTCCCGCGAGGATCGTCGGGGCCGCGCTGATTCGTACAGACAAAAATATGACGTTTGAAGGATGGCACGAACGCTCCGTGTTAGGCCCGCATCGTCGTGGCCTGAAAGCGATCGATCAGTTGTTTGACCTCTGCGGCGCTCAAGAGTTGCGACTGTCCGCCGGATCCGCCCAATATGGCAACGATTTCACGCAGACGAAGCGTGGCGCGTTGAAACGCGTCGCCGTTCGAGAGCTCCGATTGCTGGCCTGCAGCAAGTTTTTCATGCTCCATCCCAATGTCCCGGAAATCACGTTGAAGGTTCTTTTGCATGGAGCAGGGCTCGCAATACCATTTCGGACTCTGATCGCTCGAAGGGGACAGGCGGTCGTAAGACCTCCCGAAAAAATCCTTGCCAAGCGAAAGCTTCATCAACGAGATGCCGCTTGCATTGCAGGCATTACAGGATCCCGACGCTGGGCTCATGCCGATTCCTCCACGTAAAATGACGTGTAAAGAAGCGAATTTTACACCAGGGTCTTGCGCACTGTCCACCGAGCGGCCCTTCCGGCAAACGCGAGCCATGTTCAAATTCAGCTGCGCGGTCGATAAAATAGGCATGCGGCCAAGGAGTGAACCAAGGATGGAGGCGAGTGCATGATCATCGGGATTCCAAAGGAAATCAAAGACCACGAATTTCGAGTGAGCGTGACGCCGGAGGGTGCGAGGGCGCTCGTCCATGCCGGTCACGACGTATGGATCGAGTCAACAGCAGGAGTCGGAAGCGGGTATCTCGACGAAGAGTATGGGAAAGCGGGCGCCCGCATCGCGCAGTCGAAGGCACAGGTGTTTGAAAAAGCCGACCTGATTGCCAAGGTCAAGGAACCACTTCTTTCGGAATGCTCCCTCATGCGGCCGGGGCAAATTCTTTACACCTATTTGCATCTTGCAGCGCTACCAGAACTGACCAGGGCGTTGCTCGCGGCCAAGGTGACCGCTGTCGGATACGAGACGATCGAAGCCAGGGACGGAACGTTGCCTATGTTGCGACCCATGAGCGAAATTGCGGGACGCATGTCGATCCAGATCGGCGCGCGCTACCTTGAAAAGATGCAGGGAGGCAGGGGGCTGCTGCTGGGGGGCGTGCCTGGTGTGGAACCGGCCCATACTGTGATCCTGGGTGCCGGCGTCGTCGGTAGCGCCGCCACGCGGATTGCTGTCGGCATGGGGGCTCGGGTGACCGTCATCAACCTCGACATCGAACGGCTGCGGTTTCTCGATGACCAGTACTTTGGCCGCGTCGTCACGCGGGCGTCGACGAAGTTGGCAATCGAGGAGGCCGTTCCCACAGCCGATCTGCTCATCGGCGCGGTGCTGGTCGCAGGAGCGCGTGCGCCAAAACTCGTTTCCCGCGAGTTGATATCACGGATGAAAGCCGGATCCGTCATTGTCGACGTGGCGGTTGACCAAGGCGGATGCATCGAAACGACTAAACCGACGACCCATTCGGAGCCCGTGTATACAGTTGACGGTGTGGTGCACTACTGCGTCGCCAACATGCCGGGGATCGTTCCGCGAACGTCGACCGATGCCTTGACCAATACCACACTCCCGTATCTGCTCCGGCTGGCCACGGAGGGCATGGAATCGACGGTTCGAACCGACCCAGGGTTCGCCAAGGGCATCAACCTGCATGATGGCAAGGTAACCTGCCGCGCCGTTGCGGAAGCACATGGCTTGCGTTTCGCCCCCTTGATGTAAGAGAATCGCGAGTCGCATCTCGGTGTAACTGGGTCGGGGCGTAGCGCAGCCCGGTAGCGCACTGCGTTCGGGACGCAGGGGTCGAAGGTTCAAATCCTTTCGCCCCGACCAACCGCCGATTCCTATCGCTTCCAGCTTTTCGCAAATACACCTAAGACTTGTTTCTCACGCACACTGATCGAAGGCGCAGTCCCCAATCGTTCGTTCAGGCCCAGCTTTCCTATATTAATGGAGGGGAGCCGTCCGGGCCCGCACTCCGTTGCTGCCGATTTGCGTCCGTTCGTGAACGCTTCGTAAACCAGTCCTATCCGCTCGGGCGTGATGGCGTAGTTGACACTTGCGACATTCGATACGATCGTTCAGTCGGATTTCGGATTCGGACAAGGCAGCGGCGTTCGTTTGTCCGTCTCGATATAAACCCGTAAAAAGTATCTGTTCATTTCTCGCGCAGAAGTGTAAAAGACGTGACGCGTTTTCACATGTGTGAGAATATTCGTTCGTTGCCGCGGCAGGCCCGAAATCTGCGCAGTGCCGCAATGTGCATTCGATGACCGATCCAGTTGAACCTCTCGCAATTCGCGCGATCATTTCGGTGAAGGGAAGAGTGCAGGGAGTCGGGTACCGCGCCTTTGCCCTTGGAGCGGCCTCCAGGCGTGGTTTGCGCGGAACGGTGAGAAACCTCGAAGACGGTCGCGTGGAACTCGAAGTCGAAGGCATGAAAGAAACCATTCTCGGTCTCACTGAAGATCTAAAAATCGGGCCTCCCGCATCCCGGGTTACGGCCGTCGATATCGACTGGCACCCGGCGACGGGGCGGTTCAGCGGATTTCACATCCGGTACTAAAGCGGAAGACGGTCAAGGAGCGCAAGACCGGCATCAGACTGGAGTGACCACGTGAGCGAAGCCCGCAGACAATATGCCGATCAGGACGATTCCGGCGACGCCCAGGAACGCGGCGAATCGGAGGAATCGGAAGGGGGATCGAGACGGCATTCCGAGGGTCTCGACACGCTCAAGAGTTATCTTCGTGAAATCCGCCATTCGAGTCTGCTGACGTTCAAACAAGAGCAGCAGCTCGGTAAACGGGTGATGGCCGGGGACGAGCAAGCCCGGCAGCAGATGATCGAATCCAATCTCCGCCTCGTCATCAGCATCGGCAAACGCTACATCCATCGAGGATTTCCTTTTTCGGATATCGTGGAAGAAGGCAACATCGGACTGATCAAGGCCGTCGAGAAATTCAACTACAAGCGCGGATTCCGCTTCAGCACCTACGCCTCCTGGTGGATCCGGCAATACATCGAACGGGCCATCATCAACCAAGGCAAGCTCGTGCGGCTGCCCGTCCACGTGGTGGAACGTCTCAACCGCTATCTGAATAGGGTCGAAGTGCTCGTACAGGAGCTGGGCCGCGAGCCAACGGCGGCTGAAGTCGCCGTCAAATTGAAGACGACAGAGGAAGACGTGCTCGACCTCAAGCAGGTCGTCCGGACAACCTGCTCGCTGGATAGTCCCATCGGCGATCGGGCCGATACCTTTCTGCGCGACATCATCGAAGATCCGATGTGCCCGTCGCCGGCTGACACGGCCGAAGGCGTCCTGCGTCGCGAGGAAATGATGGCGTGGGTGAAGGAGTTGCCGGAAAAAGAGCAAACTGTTATTGTGTCGCGGTTCGGGCTGGACGGTAGCGAAGCCAAAACGCTGGAGGAGATCGGGACCGAGATGGGTCTCACCCGTGAACGGGTCCGGCAGATCGAAATGGCTGCGCTCGGCCGTCTCCGCCATACCATCGAACGGAAAACGCTGACACGATCGGATCTGCTCTAGTCGATGCTCTCAGATTATTATCGCTCCCTCATCCGTGAGGTTCCGGATTTCCCCAAGCCCGGCATCCTCTTTTACGATATCACCACCCTGCTTAAGGATCCGAAGGCCTTCTCTGCGATCGCCGATGATTTGACGGCCTACTATCGAGACCAGGGCATTCACAAGGTCGTCGGCATCGAATCCCGGGGATTCATCTTCGGTGGAATTCTTGCCCAACGGCTCAAGGCCGGATTCATTCCGGTCCGCAAGCCTGGAAAGCTGCCTGCCGACATCTTCGAAGTCCATTACAGCTTGGAATATGGTTCCAATACCCTGACCATCCATCGCGATGCTATTTCCAACGGCGAGCGAGTCCTTGTCGTAGACGATCTGCTGGCAACCGGCGGCACGGCCGCTGCCACCGTTTCCCTCGTCCAACAGCTGGGAGGAACGATCGTAGGACTCGATTTCCTCGTCGAGCTGAAGGAACTCAAGGGGCGTGAGAAGCTCGTCGGCCACGCGGTGCACTCTTCCATTATCTATCCCTAGCGGCCCGCATACCTTTCGCTACAAGCTCTTGTCAAACTCCAACTCGACGTGCTATGAATGCCGCACTTTTTAGCCTACCGACGTCCACCAGGAGGGGACGACGTCATGGCCGCAAAAACGACGGCGAAAAAAAAGGCGTTGCCGAAACCCAAAGCGCCTGTCAAACCGGTTTCGAAACTTGAACCCGCTATTGCAGCGGTCATCGAGAAGATTACCAATATGGAAAAACCAACGAATGCCGCGATTTCTCCGTTGGCAGCCAAACCCAAAGAGTCAGCCAAAGAGCGTGAAGTCCGCGAACGTCGGCGGGATGCCTTGCAGCAGATGCTCATGCGGAAGCGCCAGGAGATCATCAAGGAGATCGAAGGCAGTCTCGGGCAGTCGCTGACCGAAGATCAGCAGCGGCGGCTTGAGTCGGCACGCGATGTCGGAGACCAAGCCTTGATGGACCTGGACAGGGAGTTGGGCATTTCCCTCATGGAAATGCGCAATCGCCGCCGCCAGGCCATGGATGAGGCCCTGACCCGCCTGACGGAGGGCACCTACGGCATTTGCGCCGAGTGCGGCGTCGAAATCAGCGAGCGCCGTCTTGAGGCCGTGCCGTTCGCCAAACTCTGCGTCGAGTGCCAGTCGAAAGAAGAACTCCTCGAGAAGATCGAAAAGGAAGAGGATCGCGACTGACGCGGATCCTTCGGCGGCCCGTTCCAGCACATTCCTTCCGATCGCGTAGGCCTTAATCCGACAAGCGCATGGCCGTGCGGCATGGCACCCCATTTCATGCTGCATCGGTATAATTGCCACGACATGCACCCCGCCATGTCACAACCTCGGGCGGTCATATTGGCGAGCGGCGGGCTCGACTCCACGGTGACCGCTGCCATTGCGCGCGAAGACGGCTGCGAGCTGTACTTCCTGACGATCGATTACGGGCAGCGGCACGCGATAGAAGTGGAGCGCGCCAGGCGGATCGCCACAGTGATGGGCGTCGCTCGGCATCTCGTGACCACGCTCGATCTCCGCGCCTTCGGCGGATCTGCCCTGACCGCGAATGTGGACGTTCCGAAAAACCGAGCTGAGTCGGACCGCGGCCACGGCATCCCGGTCACCTACGTCCCCGGTCGCAATCTCATCTTCCTCTCGCTGGCGGCTTCCTATGCGGAGACGGTCGGAGCGTCAGACATCTATTTCGGCGCCAACATAATCGACTATTCGGGCTATCCGGATTGTCGGCCGGAATTCATCCGTGCCTTCGAAGCGGCGGCCAACCTGGGGAGCAAATCAGGCGTTGAGGGGACGAGTTTCACGGTCCGTGCACCGCTGCTCTCGCTGACAAAAGCTGAAATCATCCGGCGCGGCATCGAACTGCACACGCCGATTGAACTCACGCACAGCTGCTACGACCCGTCTGGCCAACTGGCTTGTGGACAATGCGACAGCTGCCTGATCCGTCGTGAAGGATTTCGTCAGGCCGGGGTTGTGGACCCGACCTCATATCGAGTAACGTAGCCGCATGTTCGACATGTCTACGGAAGAATTCTTCATGTATCTGACGATCGCCCTGATCGTCGTCACGCCGATCGTGGCGCGGATCTACCGCCGCATGACGCTGCAGCGCACGCAAGCCATGCTGCGGGAACAGTTTGGCGAACCGGTTTCCAAGGATCCGGGAAGGAAGTGACACGGACATGACACGATCTCGATGGCCGCTCCTCATCGTCGCCGGTGCATTGCTGGCTGCGGCTGCGTGTGACTCTTCCCAACCCAAACCGGCGGTCGGGGGCGGACCGGTTCCCGCTGAGTTTCAGGCCGGAGAAGGCAAGTTCAACGCCAATTGCGCCGTATGCCATGGCAAGGAAGGCACCGGCACTGCCCAGGGGCCTCCGCTGGTCCATAAGATCTATGAGCCCAATCACCACGGGGATGCCGCATTTCAACGCGCTGCCGCCACGGGCGTGAAAGCCCATCATTGGGAGTTCGGCAATATGCCGAAGATCGATACCGTCACTTCCGCCGACGTGGACCAGATCATCCAGTACGTTCGCTGGCTGCAACGTCAGGCCGGCATCTCATAGTTTCCCCATAAGGTTTTCTCTTCGGCCGTGCCGACCACGCGTGGGGTCTGGAACTCCATGGAACGTCTGTATAAGTACGGGCTTTGACTTTTCAAAACAGCGCTTCGTAAGGTATTCCCATCAGTATGGATTGACGAGGCGAGCAGTTCACTGCGTGGTCCCTCGCGGGAGGGGAGGAAGGGGAGGACAGTTATGAGAGGTCCAGCGGGTTATGCTCCTGGCGTTGTGCTGGCCGTCGCGATAGCGGGTGCACTTAGCGGCTGCGTGGCGGTCGAGGCGGGACATGAGGGAGTTCTGGTCGAACAGCCGTTCTTCTTCGGGCATGGCGGTGTCGATCCGGTGCCGTCCAAGACGGGCCGCGTGTGGGTCGCGCCGACGACAAAGGTCGTCGATGTGGATGTCCGTCCGCTTCAATACTCCGAGCATTTCGATATCATCTCGGCCGAGAACGCTCCGGTGTCTTTCGACGCGTTCATGATCGCCAATGTCGTCGAAGGCCGCTCACCGGAACTCATCTCCCGCTACGGGCCCAACTGGTATCAGAATAATGTGAAAGAGGCCTTCCGGACATTCGTACGTGAAGAAGTGCAGAAGTACCCGCTCTTCCAGTTGACGACGGATCCCACGACGCGCAACAAGCTACAAGAAGCCATCGCGCGCGAAGTGCAGACCAAACTCATTGAAAAGCAGAGCATACCGGTACGGCTGAACCGGGTGGTGGTCGGAAGCATCCTGCCCCCGAAGGGCGTCGTCGAACAGACCACGCAGACCATCGTGCAGGAACAGCGCAAGATCACGATGGTGGAATTCCAGAAGGCCGAGGAGGCGCGTGAAAAGGCGGAAAAGCAGCGCGGCATCGCCGACCGGGCTTATCGGGAGTCGCTCGGGCTGACCGCACCGGAATTCGTCGATTTGCGCCGTATCGAAGTCCAGAAAGAAATCGTACAGCATTCCCCGACGGCTTTGACGGTGATCATGGGCTTGGAACGGGTCGGCATCAACATGCCGCCGTTGGCATCCGAAAAATAGTCGATTGAAGCCCTGTCTTTCCTCCTCTTGCGCGGGCACGGATGTCGTGCCCGCGCACCCCCGTAGAGTCCCCGTAAACGCTTTGTAACCCATTGACCTTGCGCTCGATTGTCTGGTTTTTGCGGCTTGAGCAACTTCAGCGGGTTGATGCCTGTTTCGCGGAAATCGTGATTTCTTAATGAAAACGGTCTATGCTTGAGATCACCTGTCGGAGAGCCTATGCGGGACCACAACGTCCTGAAACCATACCGCATGGTTTGGTTGATCGCTTTGACCGTCATCTCCTGCACCGGGTGCGTCAAGAGAAGCACCTATGATGACGTCCAAGTCCAACTCGATGTCACCAAGACCGAGATTGAAATTGCAAGGACTGAAAAGCAGGTCCTCGCCGAACAGATCAAAATGCTTCAGATTGAGGGGCAGGAACTGACGAAGAAAGCGGAGTCTGCAACTGCCGAGACGCGGAAGGCCAGGGAAGGGGCGGCCGCCGAGCAGCAAATAACTGAGGGAACCCTTACCAAACTCAAGCGGTCCGTGGCTCAGCTCACTGCCACCAGGAATTCTTTGCGGCATGCGCTTGAGGGTGCCCGGCGAGAAGCGGCTGCATTACAATCAAGCGCCGAGGCGTACAAGAACAGACTCAGCCACGAGGAGCGCATCCGCACTCCCTTCTCAAGCGCACCGGAAACTAGTGAACCGACACCCGCCATACCGCCTCCCACAACGGTCGTCCCGAAGACGCCGGCAGAGCCTCAATCAGCGGTGACGACCGCTTCTGCATCCACCGTCGGTTCCGACTCGCCACGAACGGCAAAGACGTCGCCGCTTCCTGCCGAGGAGGGTTTCGTTGCAACCATCAAGGGATGGCTTCTGTCTCTGTGGCATTCGGTCTTTTCGTAACATCCGTGCCAATGTGAGACCCAACCGTGCCGGCTGTACCATTGGTCGAGACGGGTCTCCCATAACGCAGTCTTAGTCATTCCCGAATATGTGCGGATATAAGTTGTAGCTGATCCGAAATCCATACGTCGGTCCGAAATCCTGGCTGTTGAGCTGATCGTTCCACGTTTCCAGCGAAAAATTTCTGATCCGCATCGCGACCGTCCAGAATTGCTGCTCTAACCGGGAGCCGTTGGCATTCGCAAACAATCCCGAGTCCATTGTCGCGCCCGCCTCGACTTCGAACCAGGGTTCCTTATCGACCTTGTCATAAATGCCCCAGCTCAGAGAGGCCTGCGCCAGATAGGATTGCGGGTTCACCGTGCCGGTGGGAAAGGCCGATCCGTTTTGAATCGCCCCGAACCTGCCCATGCCGGAGAGCCGAAATCCCTTCATGAACGCTCGAAACCAGCCGATATTTTCAACGGACTTATCGCAACGATCCCACATGAGCGCCAGCGCGCAACCAAGAGGAAATCTCCTGATTCCCGCCCGCCCGAATCCCTCAGTATAGAGACTTCCCGATGACACGCCGCCTCCGATGAAGAATACGCGAGGCGAATCGAACACGCCGTGCCAGTAGGTCGCAGACGCATCGACCATGAAGTCGAATGAATTGCGTGTTTGGAGTACCGGCACCGTGGGAATGTTGTAAATAGTGTTGTGGATGAACTCATTTTGCAGGTAACGCGTCGGCTGTTCCCCGGTTGGACCGCCGCCGAATGTCACGTTCGTGCTCAAACCTTCGAGCCGCTTCCAGTGCTGCGTCCAGCTCAATGCGCCGAAGTTGAAGCCGCTCGTCTCCGAAATATTATTGAACTGTTCCCTGTCGCCGTTGAATTGTGTGAACCGGTTGCCGGTGTACCCGATCGACAACGTGTCGGCCTGGTCAGGATAGTTGAGGGCACCCCAATGGACCGATGGTGCCGGAGTTTCGGCCGTCACGAAGGAAGGGACCACCAGCAGGCACAGGGCGGTACAGACGGACTGTACGACGGTGCGGCTTAGAGATGTGAGTCGTATAGATCTCATGTTGCAGTTCATTCGAATACTAATTGCCGGTTCCCCCTTAGACAATCTCCGATCTTGGGATCGGAGGACATGATGGCGAGGGGGATGTTCTGAAACAGGACGCATTGTCCGCGTTGCAGACAAGAGTTCCCATTCCAGTGAGAACGGACATGTGAAACGTTCGCTTTTGCAGCCGGTTTGGTCTTTGCACCCGTTGGGACACGGGCTGTCAGAACCAGAAACACCTGCTCTACGATGAATCGATCGACACGCATCATTCACAGATTGCCTGCAGTCAAGACGCTTTTCCTCTGTCTGGTGCTCGCCGCCTGTGCGGGACCCAAATACGTGCCGGAGATCACGGTGTCGTCGTCCGGGCCCATCATCGATGCCACGGCCGAATTCCACGATCTCTATCCAACGTTTGATCTGTTATCAGGAAAGGTGACCTTTGGGATCGATACTCCTGATGCCGAAAAGACCGAGCCAGGGGTGTTGACCGACCAGATCGGGACCGAGATCATAAAAGCAATGGCCGCGGCCGGTGTCTTTATGCGCGTGACACGATTCGATCCGCACCCTGACGTCATTCTGTCTGGGCGGATTGTGGCGCTCAATGAGCATGTTCGTCCTCAGTTCTGGACCAAAGTCCCGGTTCCGGCGTTTGCCACGGTCGCCCAGATGCTGCAGTTCAAGACGCACGTCACCAGTGGCGAGGCGCATCTGATCATCTATGTGATGAAGCCGAACGGCACTCTCATCGGAACATATACCGGTAAATCGGTATTCAAAGAGAAGTTCAATCCCACGAATGACGTCCCACCCGGCACTCGCCTCAATCGTGCGCTCTCCGAGGCCATGAAACAGATTCAAGAGCAGATGGTGCACGATGCGCAGTTGAGAATAATCGCCTCCCGCTAGCCCTGCTCCGGTCGATATGCGTAGAGGTCATCCCTCGCCTGCCGGTAAAACGAATGCCGGAGACGCGGCATGCCCATCGCTGGTATAAGTGCGGCAAGGCAACGTGAGTAGTCCAGCGTTGGAGGATCGGCCAGTTGATCGATAGAGTGCCGTCTCAGGAGACGTCATCAACGTCGGAGAATCGCTCCCGCCTGCCGCTCTACACGCAAGTGCTCATCGCTGTGGCCTGTGGAACCCTGCTGGGAATCCTTTTCGGCCAGCAGCCGTATCTGTTCGGCTTGCGCAACGAACATCTCGGCAAGCTCGGGCTGTTCGTGATTACCGTCCTGAAGACACTCGCCATTCCGCTCATCTTTTTTGCCATTCTCGATTCGTTTCTTCGCACGAATCTGCCATTGCGGCAGGGTACCAGGCTGATCGCCATTTGCCTGATCAACGTGACGGTTGCCATGACCATCGGTCTGCTCATCATGAACCTGTGGGAGCCCGGTCTCTCCTGGAAAGGCCGCGTCGAGGAACTGCTGAATGTCGTACCCGATTCAAAGGCGGCGCCGGCTGTCGCAGCGGCACAACCAGATGATGGAAATGCGTTTGAGCGGATTGCATCCTACATTCCACGGACGATGTTGCAGCCGTTTTCAAGCAACAACGTCATCGGCGTCGTGATCCTGGCCTTGCTCCTGGGCGTCACGTTCCGCCGCCTCCACGCCAAACCCGACCGCACCGGCAGCGCCAAAGATCGCCTCGCCTGGGTCATCGAGCGGATCTATCAGTTCCTCGTGAAGATATTGGAATGGATCATCTTGGTCGTGCCGTTTGCGGTATTCGGCGTACTGGCCTACGTGGTGGGCCGATCCGGGGCCGGGGTGTTTCCCGTGGTCGCCGTGTTTCTCGCCGCAATCATGGCCGGCCTGACGATCCATGCATTTGTGTACTACCCATTGGTCGCATGGCTCATCGGGAGGAAAACCCCGAAGGAGTATATCGGGAAAGGGGCCGATGCGATCATGACCGCCGTCTCGTGCAATAGCAGTCTCGCCACCGTACCCGTCACGCTCCGGTGTCTCGACCGCATGCACGTCTCGCCCGAGTCGGCCCGCCTTGCCGCTTGTGTGGGTACGAACTTGAACAACGACGGGATTACGTTGTATGAGGCGATGGCGGCGCTCTTTCTTGCGCAGGCCCTCGGGTACGATTTACCGGTGACCAGCCAGCTCCTGATCGTGTTGGCCTCGATCATGGCTGGAGCCGGCGTTGCCGGTATTCCCGAAGCCGGGTTGATCGTCTTGCCGCTCGTGCTCTCGGCTGCCGGACTGCCCGATCACGTCATCGTGGCGGCCATCCCGCTCATCATGACCGTCGACTGGATCCTGGCCAGGGCGCGTTCCGGGGTCAACGTGATGAGCGACATGCTGGTCGCGATTCTGCTCGATGCCGTGCAGCAGAGGCGGCAGTCCGGACACTGAGCGCTCATGGGTAGGCAGCGCCGGCCCGGGTGATTTTCACTAGAGAAAACAGTATCCTGACAATGCAGCGACCGGGCCGTCGTGGTAGGGTGTACGATGGCATTGTAACAATGCGTCCTGGTTGCCGTCATGCGAGAACGTTCAAATAGATGCCGGAATCTCTCCGGATTTCACGCGAGGGGGTCACAATGAATTACCGATGGGTACTCTGTGGACTCTGTTTTTCGATCGGCCTTGCCGGCTGTGGAGGCGGAGGCAGGGCTGAGATCAAGGATGAACGGTTGACGGTGGGCAGAGTACAAAGCGAAATCAAGGTCGGCATGCCGTCGGCCCAGGTCGTCGAGATTCTGGGTTCTCCCAACATCGTCACGACCGACGAAAAGCGGCGGGAGGTATGGATGTATGACAAAGTCTCGACCGACCGGGTGAACACCAGCAGTTCCTCCTTTGGCACCTTGATCATCCTGGGCAAGAATTCACAGGACACCTCGAGCTCTCAGCGGCAACGCACGCTCACGATCATCATCAAGTACGATGAAGACAAGAAGGTCCGCGATCTTGCCTATAACTACACACAGTTCTGATCATGCCTCCCGATCAGATCGGCTCGCCGGCCGGGCGGCTTGCTTCGCGTGGGCCGCGGGGCTGACACTGCTGGCCGGGTGCATCCAAGAGACGAAACCCGACGAACTCTTCCAGCTCACACCGGAAAGCTTGCGCAACCGGGCGATGTCCATTCGCACGTTCGACACGGCATCCGAGACCGAATTGCTGTCGGCTTCGGCGGCTGTCCTCCAAGACTTGGGTTACCAGGTCGAGGAGAGCGTGCACGAAGTCGGCTATTTCCGTGCGGTCAAGGAGCGGCCCGCCAGCGAGCATGCCCATGGCCTGCGGCGGAACATGTTTTTCTTTTTCCCGCTGAGGGTCGAGGTTGTACCGGTCGCTCTCCACCAGCAGCTGGTTGCGAATCTGGTCACCAAACCCATCAACGCTGAAGGTACGAAACAACAGGTAAGAATCAGCTTCTACCGCATCGTGTGGAAGGGAGACGGTCACGTCAATCGGGAATACATTCCCCCGGGCGGACAGTACATGGAGATGATCCGCGATCCGGAAATCTATCAACAGTTCTTCGTCAAGCTGTCCAAGGCGGTGTTCTTGGAAGCGCACGATATGTAGCCCGAGGAGCCGGAATCTATGCGGGGATCTGCGCTGAATCGACACCGGGGATGGGGAGCCGCAATCGTCCTCTTGGGACTGTTGTACGGATGCGCGATGTCGGACCCGTCACAGACTCTGCTCGCACCGACCCAGGCTCAGTTGAAGATCCGGAATTATCAGACTCGTATCTTTGACATGAACGACCGTAATTTTGCGATCCGGTCCGTCATCGGCGCGCTGCAAGACTTGGGATTCATCATCGAACGCGCCAACGACGCCCTCGGCCTCGTGACGGCCGCCCGTTTCGCAGAGCCGAATTACTACGACGTCCTCATGCTTACGGTGACCGTACGGCAGCTCAATGAGACCCAGCTCACGGTGCGGGCCAATGCGATTTACAACAACCGGCCGATCGAGGATCCCAAGGTCTATCAAAATTTCTTTGCCTCTCTCGAACGATCGTTGTTCATAACCAAGGATAGCCCAACTGCACCGTGAAAGGGACGAAGGGAATCATGTCATGACGGTTTCCGTGGCATACCGGATGGTCGCTGCCTTGGCCTGCCTCGCGATTCTTTATGGCTGCAACCGTGACGAGCTTCAGGGGAACGGGTTGGACTGGCGGGACCAGGTCTGGCTTTCCGAGACGAGCCAGCTCAAGATTCGGGCCGCCCAAACCAGAATCTTCGACACAACCGATCGCCTGAAACTGCTCCAAGCGGTCGTGTCGACCATGCAGGATTTGGATTTCAAAGTCGACGTCCTTGACCAGGACCTGGGAGTCGTTTCAGGCAAGAAGTTCGTCGAAGTCGAGACCGATTACCTGGGCGACCGGGTCTCGTACTATATGTACCAGCCTGATACCTTGTTGTTCCTTGCCAGAAGCTACCGGTCGTGGGGACCGTTCTATTACCGCAGCAACCTCGTGCGCTTCACTGGAACGATCCGTCCGCGCGGCGAAACTCAATCACTTGTGCGCATCAGTGTCCAGTATTCCATGCGCGCGCTCGAAGATCCGAAGCCCTATCAAGAATTTTTCCGTACGCTCGAACAGTCGGTTTTCCTGCAAGGGCATGAGGAGTCCTAGGAAGGGTGGGTGTTTCCCGTTGAAGGATGAGGTTCCGCTTTCGCTAAGCTTGCAGAACCGGACAATCGATACGATCTCAATGAGCCCTGTACAGCACGAGAAGGAGCATCTTCATGGCAGAGCCGCGTAATTCACCAATCCCCACTGGAATGAAGCCACCGAAAGGTCAGATCATCTGGCAATGTTTCCACTGCTCCCGTCGATATCTTACCGAGCAACGGCCTGCGAAATGTCCGTTCTGTCTTCAACCGGACAGAGCCACGCCCGAGGCCACCATCGGTTCCTGACGGTCTCACCGCCCGCTTCTCAGAACGTACCGGCATTCTTGGAATTCCGAGGGATTCCACAAGGATGCAGAGAGAAGCGGATCTTTTCTCCCAACGTTCACGTCGAGGACGAATTGTCAGTCCCAGACAAGATTTCCCAGCAGCCCCTTGAGCCGGGCAGCCGGTTGCCTCATGCATCGCCATAGCTATCCCGGTGATGTCGCGTATATTTGCATGCAGGCGGACCCTTCACCGGTCGATTGGCCCTGCCTTTGCAGAGCTAGCGGCTGTACCGACTTATTAGTCTGTGACCAGAAGGCTGTTATGCCTATCAGCGCACCGGAAGTGTATGTCGAGGAACACAGCGTGACGATCACTCCCGGCGGCCTCGTCTCCAAAGCGCGGCCAGTTGGTTGGAGCGCGATTTGGGTTGGAGCCCTCGCGGCGCCGAGCAGCAACTCCGACACATCCATGCCTAGAGAACGGGTCCAACGGGGGAAGGTCCTATGCCTTATGTCATCATGTGGCTCTTAGGCGTACCAGTAAGTCTCATTCTCATCATCTGGCTGATCGCCGGCCACTGATGCGGAGGCAGCCGGAGAAAGCCGGGATAGCAAAGGAGCGTGCTGTCCCGGCTTCTCCGGTTGTGTTCCGCGCGAGAATATTTCTACTTCGCGCTCGCCCTCATCGAGCCCTTCTGAAAATGATTGGGCAATAGCATAATGCAGTTCGGATTGAATCCAGCCGATTTCAATGTGTCGATACTTCCCATGACCGTATCGTTTTTGAGATCGATGACGGTGATCGAGCCGTCGCTCATGCCGTCCAAATTGAGCAGGCTGTTCTGGACGAAGAGGTAGCGTTCGTCCGGCGACAGCACACTGTGGTGAGCACCGGCAGCCGCAGGGATCGTCTTGAGGAATTTCGGCTTTCGAGGATCGCTGTTGTCATACAGATTGACGAACCCGGGCTTCGCCGTGGTGACGTACAGCCGATCGGCCTTGGCGTTATAGAGCATTTCCAGCGGCATGCCCTGTTCACGGGGACCGAAATCATCGATCTGAGTGAACGAGAAGGCCTTGGCGCTCGAATCCCAGACGCCGGCCCAGAGCGTTCCTTCCAACATGTTGGTAATGTGCACCACCGGCGGATTGGCATTCGGCGAAAACATGATTTCGACCGGGGCCGATTTGGCAGGAGAGGGTTTGGTCGAGATCTTATGCGTCGAGAGGACTTTCCCGGTGCTGGCTTCCAGCACGGTCACCGACTCCCCCGCGTCCGACATGTCAGGCTTGACGGTGCTCGTCACGAGCACGCGGTCGATGCCATTGTGAATCGCAATGCCATGCGGATAGAGAATTGTCGCGACCGCGGGATCGGACGTGCTGACTGTCTTGGTCGGTCGATCATTCACCGCATCGCCCATGATCACGTTACTGGATCCCATGCAGGTGAGGAACCATGTCTTGTTGTCCTCGGACACCACGAGATCCTCGCCGACCTGGCAATCCGGTACGCCGATGGCGTGCAGCCGGTAAGGAAATTTGGTCAGATCCACGACGTGGAGCAGGCTCTTGCCCAGCGCGGTGACATAAAACTTCGACCGGTCGCGGTTGAAGAAAATATGGTGTGCGACGAGATCGGAAGGCAGGGGAATCTCCATCAGGATTTTTCCGAAGTCAGCCGAGTCGGGATCGATTTCCATGATCGCAATCCCTTCGCGCCGTACCTTTTGATCCGGCTTACTTTCGTAGTTGACCAGCGCGAGAATCTCCGCCGATACCGGCGACAGGCAGGTCACAATCAACCCAATGGTGAGCGAGAGGAGCCGGAGCGTGCTCATAAGAGCCTCCTTGGATGAAGTGGGATGCGGTGAGGAAGCGTACTCCCTTTTCCGAAAAGAAGAAACGTCCGGTGTGGCGCTGGTCTGCATGGAATCCTCCTTTGTGAGCGGCAATCAGGTCCTCTTCGACGAGGTAACGAGACGTCGCACTATAAGCGAATTCCTTACGCGCGTCTTATCCGGGCGTCTGATTCTCTTGCCCAAAGGGGGTCAAAGTTGACGGCAATGGCTGCCGTGTGAGCAGCGGACCATACCGCCGGGCAAGCCCGGTTCGTTGCGGAGAGGGCCTATTCCTCCTGCCTTCGTACGAATTCCCTTGCCCCGCGCAAGTCGGCCCTTGTGCACAGCTGTTTCTCCAACAGGAGATGTTCGAGTGCGGCCACCCGCGCGGTGACCTCCGGCAATACGATATCGATCCGCTCGCAGAGGTCATCCAATCGATTGAGGACGTCGGCTTTTCTTTGAGAGCCGGATGATTTCTTTGGTTTCGAAGCGGCGGCCGGCTGCGTTGTCCGGTTTCGCGAACGGATCTTGTTCATGTTCGTGCCTCCTTGGTTGTGATTCCGCTGTGTTCAAATCTGCGAATAGACATTTTAGGGAATCCCGCGTAAGTTTTCCCTCATGGCCGAGACGCGCCGGAAACATTTTTCGATGATTCGCGAGTTTCACGTCGCGGATGTTCTGACGCTTGCCAATGCCGCCTGCGGACTCGGAGCCGTCCTGTTCAGCATGCTCTATATGGAAAGCCGCTCGCCGACCTATTTTTTCGCCGCCGCGGCCCTTGCGCCCGGTGCGCTATTGTTCGACTGGCTCGATGGCCGCGTTGCCCGCGTACGGCACGAGCATTCGGCGCTCGGCCGCGAGTTGGATTCCCTGGCCGACGTCATCTCGTTCGGCGTGGCGCCGGCGGCGCTCGGGTTCGCGGCCGGCCTGCGCGGAGAATGGGACTGGTTTGCGTTGATGTACTTTGTCTGTTGCGGCGTCAGCCGGCTGGCGAGGTACAACGTGACCGCAGAACAATTATCCGCAGGGCAGGACAAGGTCGCCTACTTCGAAGGGACACCGATTCCGACCACCTCGGTGCTCACGGCCATCCTGGCGGTTGCGGCGTGGCAGGGGCGAGTGGGCGACCACCTGTACGGAGGTGTGTGGACGATCGGTCCCTGGGAGCTGCACCCGCTGGTGCTGATGTTCATTTTGTCGGGCAGCCTGATGATCAGCAAGACACTCAAGATCCCGAAGATATGACTTGGCGGTTGACACAAAGGATCGAATGAAAAAGTCATCAACGGGGCAGTTGCAGTATTCCCCCAGCGACCTCATGACCTACCTGGCCTCGCCGTTCGCCTCCTGGATGGACCGGTATCATCTGGAATGTCCCGGGTCCATAACTCCGGACGAACTGACGGAGGACGATAAGCTGATCGCGAGGACCGGCGCCGAACACGAACGGGCGGTGCTCGGCGACATGAGGACAGCCGGCAGGGCGATCGTCGAAGTGTCGACGCGCAACTTCGCCCAAGCTCAGGCGCAGACACGATCTGCCGTGACTGCGGAGGCTCCCGTCATCTACCAGGCGGCACTGTGCGACGGTCCGTTTTTCGGATTCGCCGACTTTCTTTTGCTCGACGAGCGTGGCCTGTATCAGGTCTGGGACACCAAGCTGGCTCGCTCGTCCAAGCCCTACTATGCCATCCAGCTCTGCTGCTATTCCGACATGCTCAGTTCCGTGAGCGGCCGGTTGCCGCAGACCTTTGGCGTGATCTTGGGGAGCAAGGAAAGGGTCATGTTCAGGCTGGAGTCGTTCATCCATTACTACCGCCATGCGAAGAAGACCTTTCTGGATCTGCAAGACCGGTTCACCGGGAATCTCAGGAATCGTCCGCTGCCGTTTCCCCGCGCCGAACATGGCCGATGGACGTCACATGCCGACCGGTTCTTTCGAGATCGCGACCATCTGGTCCTCGTGGCCAACATCACCTCGAGCCAGATCAGGAAACTCGCGAAGGCCGGCATTCACACCACGGCCCGCCGACGTCTCAGGAACGAAGATTCCCGGGCTCGACTCGACGACGCTCGAAAAATTGGCAGGCCAAGCCCGCCTGCAACGGCGGACGGGCGAAGCCAGGCACGCCGACCCGCAAGCGCCGCCGAGCCATGAGGTGTTGCATCACGTGGGGCCAAACGGCGAGGCGGTCGGACTCGCCGCGCTGCCGCCCGGAGATCCGGGCGACGTCTGGTTCGACATGGAGGGCTACCCGCTCGCGCCTGGCGGGCTGGAATACCTGTTCGGCATCTGCGTTCGAGATCACAGCGGAGGACAATACCGCTTTCAAGACTGGTGGGGGCACGACCGGGGCGGGGAGAAGCTGGCGTTCGAAGGATTCGTGGATTGGGTGTTCGATCGCTGGAAGAAGCATCCGGGCATGCACATCTATCACTATGCACCCTATGAAGTGAGCGCGGTCCGGCGGTTGAGCACCCGCCACGACAGCCGGCAGGATCAGGTCGATGACCTGTTGCGGAACAATGTATTCGTCGATCTCTATCAGATCGTCCGGCGCGGGGTGCGCATCGGCGAAGAGAGCTATTCGATCAAGTCGGTCGAGCGCCTCTATCGTCCGCAACGGGCCACACGGGTAGCAACCGCCGCGGATTCGATCGTCGCCTATAGCCGGTGGATCGAAAGCGGAGAATCCGGCGACTGGAAGCAGAACGGCATCCTCAACGGCATCCGCGATTACAACGAGGACGATTGCCGGTCCACCGCCGAGTTGACCGCCTGGTTGAGAGACGCAGCCAGAGCTCATGGCATCGTCCCGCCTCCTCCGACAGAGCCCGTCCAGGAGGAACAGCGGGAGATGGCACCCATCGTGATCGACCGGTTGCAGACCGTCGGAGATCTCAGAAAGCTGCAGAACAGCACGGCCGCGGCGCTGGCCGACCTCGTAGAGTTCCACCGGCGCGAGCAGAAACCGATATGGTGGCGCATGTTCGACCGGGCGGCGGCTGCTCCAGACCAGCGGCGCGATGATCCGGGATGCATCGAGGGCATTCAGTCTGACGGACCTTGCTCGACGGAGAAAAAGTCGCTCGTCCAGGGCTATGAGTTCGATCCTGCGCAGGAATGCAAGCTGGCCAAAGACGACCAGGTGAGATTCGCGCATAATCTTGACGCCACGTTCACGCTGACTGAAATCGACGCAGCAGCCGGTCGCCTGAAGTTAAAAATCGGTCAGCAGAGTCTGAAAACCAAATGCGAGGGTTTGTTCTACAAGGAGGGATCACTCATCCACAACGAATTTATCTCGCCGGCCGGCATTCCGGACGCATTGGCTGATCTCGCCGCTTCGCATCTTCACGGCGCATTGCCGAAGTCCGTCACGGCGTTGTTGACTCGGCAGCCTCCGGCCGCACGCATGCAACATGAAGCGGAGACAACTATTGATGCTGCCGTACGCATCGCCAGGGGGATGGATGGGGGTTGTCTCGTCATCCAGGGACCGCCCGGTACGGGAAAGACCTATGCCGCTTCCCGGGTGATCGTTGCGCTGCTCGAAGCGGGGAAACGAATCGGCATTGCCTCGAACAGCCATAAGGCCATCGGCAATCTGTTGAAGGCATGCGGCGAGGCGCTGAGAGAGCAAGGCGGCAAGCTGGAGGGCCTGAAGGTCGGAGGGGAGTGCGACGAGCAGCTTCATCAGGCGAACCCGGAATTGGTGCACATTCCCGGCAGCGGAGATGCGAAAGGCCGTTACAAGTCCGGAGTGGTCGGCGGCACGGCGTGGCTCTTCAGTCGCGGCGAATGGATCGACGGCCTCGACTATCTCTTCATCGACGAAGCGGGACAGGTCACGCTCGCAAATGCCGTGGCCATGGCAAGAAGCGCCAAGAATCTCGTGCTCCTCGGCGATCAGATGCAGCTTGAACATCCCGTTCAAGGGTCGCACCCCGACGATGCCGGCCTGTCTGTGCTGCAGTATGCCCTCAAGGATATGTCCGCCAGCTTGCCGGATGTGCCGGTCTTTCACGCGGTCGTTCCGTCGGATTACGGACTGTTTCTCGGTGAATCCCGTCGCATGCACCCGTCTGTCTGCCGATTCATCTCGGAAAGCATGTACGACGAATGTCTCAAGTCTCATCCTGATTGCGCCAGGCAGCAGATCGACCGAGTCCTGAACCGGGCGAACCTCATCCTCAAAGGGAACGGCATCGTCCTCAGCCCGGTCGAACACGAAGGGAACGTCCAGCAGAGCGTGGAGGAGGTCGAAAGGGTCAAAGCGATCTATGAAGAGATGTTTGGCCGCCGCTACACCGGCAAGGACGGCAAGACGAGACCGCTGGCGCTCGAGGACTTTCTGTTCATCGCGCCCTACAACGCGCAGGTGCGTGCGCTGCAGGCCGCGCTTCCCGCTGGAGCCAGGGTCGGAAGCGTCGACAAGTTCCAAGGGCAGGAGGCGCCGGTCTGCATCCTTTCTCTCTGTTCGAGCTACGGGGAATACGGCTCGCGTGGCCTGGCGTTTATCTTGGATCGCAACCGCATCAACGTAGCCGTGTCGCGCGCCCAATGTCTTGCCGTCGTCGTGGCAGACCCCCGCATCGCCGGCTCGATCCCGTCCTCGCTGGAAGAAATGATGCTGCTCAATCTGTTCTGCAAACTGCAGGATGCGTCAGGAAGCGAAAGGGAATCAGGGATGGCTGCGTTCGAGCACATTCCGGATGCCGGCCTGCAAACGGAATTCTGGCCAGCCCGCAACTGATGAAACGGCGTTCCATGCTCCGGCAATCGCATGCTTGAGGTCTGGCGCCTTCGCAGCAATCGTCCTCAGAAAGGCTTCATGGGGCCGGTTCGCCCGATAGTCGGGCTGCTGTGCGGGGTGCTTCAGATACCGCGCAATGAGATCGGCGCGCATGCCGTGTAAGATCGTTCCGTGAAACAGCAGGGCGCGCTTCGTGCGCCGCTGCGCGTTCCCGGATATTTTCATCCCGCCGGCGGCAAGGTCGCTGATCCCGCAGAAGGCTATCTCGGGTTCCCAGCGGCGGAGTGCCGACGCGATGCGGTCGAGGATGAAGCGGTTGGTGGCGCGGATATCCCCCAGGCTGGGATGCAGATCCCGTCTCGCGACGAACGCATAGGAGAGGCAGCCTGGCCCCTGGAGGACCGTCCCGCCGCCGCTGATCCGCCTAAAAATCGGTATGCCGTCTCGTTCGCATTCGGAGACATTGACCTCGTCGGTGGTGCGGGAACTTCGGCCGAGCACCACGAAGCAGCGGTCGCTTTCCCAGAAGCGCAGCAGGGGATGACCCCCGCGTTCTTCCATCTCATCGAGCAACGCCTCATCGACAGCCAGATTCTCAACCGGCGAGGGCAAAGTCAGGTCGAGCAGTCGGAACCGGCCTCCCGCGCTAGCGCTTTGTATAGAGGTGGGTGGGTTGTCCATGGAACGATTCGGCTGCTTCCATGACCGTCTCGCTCAGCGTCGGATGGGGATGGATCGAAGCCGCGACGTCCTCCGCCACCGCGCCCATTTCCACCGCGAGCACTCCCTCGGCGATCAACTCGCCGGCGCCCACTCCGCAGATGCCGACTCCGAGGACGCGGCCTGATTCCTTATCGAACACCAGCTTCGTGAGGCCGTCGTTGCGTCCCAATGTCGTGGCGCGTCCTGAGGCGAGCCAGGGGAATTTCGTGACGGTCACGGCCTGACCGGATGCTTTCGCCGCCTCCTCCGTGAGACCGCACCAGGCGATTTCCGGATCGGTGAAGACGACGGCTGGAATAACCGCGGCGTCGAATGAGGCATGCTTGCCAGAGATCACCCTGGCTGCGGCCAGCCCTTCATGGGTGGATTTGTGCGCGAGCATCGGCTCGCCGGTGATATCGCCGATTGCGAAGATCGTCGGCTCGGCCGTGCGCAGCTGCCGGTCCACTTGGACGAAGCCTTTGGAAGACAGCGCGGCTTTGGTGGTATCCAATCCCAGCTCCTCCGTATTAGGGCGCCGTCCCACGGCGACCAGCACCCGATCGAACACCTCGCTTGTGCTGCCGTCCGGTCCGGCCAGCGTCGCCGCAATCCCTTCTTTTTGTGGTACCAACTTGTCCACCTTGGTCTCGAGCTTGATGGCCTTGAAGCGTTTCTCCATCCGCTGATGGAGCGGCCGAACGAGATCAGCATCCGCGCCGTTGAGCAGACGAGGCAGCGCTTCGACCAGGGTGACCTCGGATCCCAATGCCTGGTAGACCGTCCCGAGTTCGAGACCGATGTAGCCTCCTCCCACGACGAGCAAGCGTCCCGGTATCTCCGGCAAATCCAGCGCCCCGGTCGAATCCATCACGCGCGGGTCGTCGATCTTGAGAGAGGCCGGCGCGACCGGACGCGATCCGGTAGCAAGGATCGCATGCGCGAACGTGAGTTCGCGGGAGTTTCCTCCACTGCGTAACGACAGCGTCGTTCCGTTCTTGAAAGTCGCGCGGGCCTGGATCAGCTCGACTTTGCGGCTGCCGGCCAACGTCTGGACGCCCTTCGTGAGTTTGGTGATGATCGCCCTCACCCGGCGGCGCAACGTGTCGAGGTCGATGCGTGGCTTCTCGAACTGAATACCCCAGGCCTGCGCCTCCTCCGCCTCACTGATGACACGCGCCGCATGCAGCAGCGCTTTCGAGGGGATGCAGCCGCGCAGCAAACAGACGCCGCCCGGCTGGGCTTCTTGATCGATCAACGCTGTGCGTAAGCCGAGGTCCGCCGCCTGAAAGGCTGCGGCATAGCCGCCTGGTCCTGCGCCGATCACTGCCACGTCGTAGTGGGATTCAGCCATCGATGGTTCTCCTGCTAGAGTCCTAGGAACATCGCCTGGAAATCTTCGAGCACTTTCACAATCTCGTTGGTAAAACGCGCGCCGTCCGCTCCGTCCACCAGCCGGTGGTCGTAGGCAACGCACAACCGGAGGATATTGCGGGGAACGAGCTGGCCGTCGCGGTACACCGGCGTCAGTCGGGATTTGCCCACACCGAGAATGCCGACCTGCGGCGGGTAGATGATCGGCGTAAACGGTCCTGCGCCGAGACCACCCATGTTGCTCACGGTGAACGTCGCTCCGCGCAGCTCCTCGAGTTTGACCTCGCGCCTCCGCGTACGGTCGGCGAGATCGGCCAGCTCCAGTGAAATCTGCAGAAGATCCTTCTGATCCACGTTGTGGATGACCGGCACGATCAGTCCTGCCGGCGTTTCCACCGCGACACCGATGTTGTAGTAGTTCTTGTAAATCACCTCGCCGTTCGTGAGGTCGAGCGAGGCGTTCATCTGCGGATAGAGTTTGAGGGCATGGACCGAAGCCTTGAGGAACAGGCTGCTGAGCGTCAGGATCGTGCCCTTTTGTTTGAACTGCGGGGCGTATCGTTTGTGCAGCTGCATGAGATCGGTGATGTCGGCATCCTGGAACTGATGGACGTGCGGAATATTCGTCCAGGCCTGCGTCATGTTGGCCGCAATCTTTCGCCGGAGCGATGGGAGCGCTTCCCGGCGCTCGGTGCCGTACATCGTCGAAAACACGTTGCCGCCGGCCCCCTGCGCATCTTTACCGGCCGGGCTGCCCGCACCGCGCGATCGTTCGCGCACGTAAGCCTTGACGTCTTCCGCCGTAATGCGCCCTCCGGCCTCGGATCCTTTCACCTGCGTCAGGTCAACGCCCAATTCGCGCGCCAGCCTGCGAATGGACGGGGGAGCGGGGATGGTCGCTCCGGAAGGTTTCGAATGGTCGGCTTCGCGATCAGCTCGTGCCGGTTGCGCCGGTACCTGATCCTGGTGATCCACGACTGGAGCGTCAGGCGAGGCCGGTTGAGTTTGCGTCTTGGATTGGTCCGATGCCTGTGACGGCTTCGATTCCTTCGCCTCGACCGATTTGGCGTGGGCTGCCTCATCTTCCGGTACCGGCTGCCGGGCAGGCGCGACGGCAGACTTTTCGGGTTTCGCTGTCTTGGAAGATTGGCCGTCGCCGTTTCCACCGTCGAGTTCGGCCAATGCCTGACCGACCTTGATGTGATCGCCCTGATGCACGAGCAGGCGGGTCACTTTGCCGGCGGCTGGGGCGGGCACCGGCACGGTCGCTTTCTCGGTCTCAAGCTCGATCAGCGATTGACCTTCCGTGACTTGTTCGCCTTCCTTGACGAGAACTTGGACGACGTCGCCGCCTTCGACGCCCTCAGCCAGGAATGGGAGTTCAACCTTCATGACTCATCCTTTGTGCGCTCACCTGTTCACCGGTGCCAAGGCGCATCGTCATGCGGACTCAGACCCAGATCCTGCGCGGCCTGCCGGACGATCTGGGCCGTGACCTTTCCGTCCCGGCGGTGAAGCGCATACAGCGTTGCCACGGTAATATGCTCGGCATCGATCTCGAAGAACCGGCGCAGGGCCTTGCGCGTATCGCTTCGGCCGAAGCCGTCTGTTCCAAGCGCCAGTAGACCGCCGGAAATCCATGGCGAGATTTGCTGGCAGACGAGCCGGACGTAGTCGCTCACGGCCACGCAGGGTCCGTCGAACGAGCGAACGGTCTTTTGCAGGTAGCTCTCGCGCGGCGGCTCGTCAGGGTGCCACATGTTTCTGCGTTCGGCTTCGAGCGTCTGCATGCGCAGGTTTTTGTAACTGGTCACGCTCCACACGTCTGCGGCAATGCCGTACCGTTCACGCAATAGATCTTGAGCGCGCAGCGCTTCGTTGACCAGCGGGCCGCTTGCCAATAGATGCGCACGATGTCCGCGGCGCTCGGGCGCCGGCCGGAAACAGTACATTCCTTCGCGAATTCCCGGCTCTGCGCCCGCCGGCATGGCCGGCATCGGATAGGACTCATTATAAAGGGTGATGTAGTACGACAACTCCTCCTGATCCTGATACATGCGCTTCATGCCGTCCTGCAAGATGACCGCGAGTTCGAACATGAAGGCCGGATCATAGGCCGCCATCGTAGGAAACGCGCCGGCCAGCAGATGGCTTTGTCCGTCCTGATGCTGCAAGCCTTCACCTTCGAGCGTCGTGCGTCCTGCCGTCGCACCTAGCAGGAAGCCGCGCGCTCGCATGTCGGAAGCGGCCCAGATCAGGTCGCCCACGCGCTGAAAGCCGAACATCGAATAGAAAATATAGAGTGGAATAGTATTGAGCGAATGCGTGGCGTAAGCGGTGCCTGCGGCAATGAACGACGACATGGCTCCGGCTTCCGTGATGCCCTCTTCGAGAATCTGTCCGTTCGTGGCTTCGAAATAATAAAGCAGCGAACTCTTGTCGACCGGTTCGTACTGCTGGCCGACATGCGAATAGATGCCGTATTGGCGGAACAGCGCTTCGAGCCCGAACGTGCGCGCCTCGTCGGGAATGATCGGCACGAGATGCTTGCCGAATTCCTTCGTGCCGAGTAATCGGCCCAACATGCGGGCAAACCCCATCGTGGTCGACACCGCGCGGTCTCCCGATCCTTCGATGAACTCCTTGAGTTGCTCCAGTTTCGGCGTTTCGAGCGATTCGACCTTCACGCGCCGTTCCGGCAGGAAGCCGCCCATCGCCTTGCGGCGCTCGACGAGATACGCGGCCTCCGGGCTGGCGGCCGGCGGCTTGAAAAAGGGTGTCGAGCCGAGCTGGTCATCCGGAACCGGCACGCCGAACCGCGTGCGAAACTCGCGCAGCTCGTGTTCGTTCATCTTCTTCTGCTGGTGGGTGACGTTGCGGCCTTCGCCCGCCTCGCCCAATCCATATCCCTTGATCGTTTTGGCCAGGATCACTGTTGGTTGCCCGCGATGTTCGACGGCGGCCTTGTAGGCGGCATAGACTTTCTTCGGATCGTGGCCCCCGCGCATCATCTTGTGGATTTGCTCGTCCGAGAGATTCTCCACCATCTTGAGGAGCTTTGGATCGGTCCCGAAGAAGTGTTTGCGGGCGTAGGCGCCGCCTTCGACGGTGTACTTCTGATACCAGCCGTCGACGACCTCGCCCATCCGCTTCACCAAAATCCCTTCATCGTCCTTCGCGAGCAACGGATCCCAGTCGCTTCCCCAGATCACCTTGATGACATTCCAGCCTGCGCCGCGGAAGATGGCTTCCAGCTCTTGGATGATCTTGCCGTTCCCGCGAACCGGCCCGTCGAGCCGCTGCAGATTGCAGTTGACCACCCAAATCAGATTGTCGAGCCGCTCCCGCGAAGCCAGCGTGATCGCGCCGAGACTCTCCGGTTCGTCGGTTTCGCCGTCGCCCACGAATGCCCACACGCGGCGGCGGCTCGTATCCTTCAAACCGCGATCTTGGAGGTACCGGTTGAAGCGCGCCTGGTAGATCGACATGATTTGTCCGAGCCCCATCGAAACAGTGGGAAATTCCCAGTAGTCGGGCAGCAGCCACGGATGCGGATAAGACGAGAGCCCCTTGCCGTTGTCGCTCAGCTCGCGGCGGAAGTGATGCAACGATTCTTCGGACAGACGTCCCTCCACGAACCCGCGTGCATAGATGCCAGGTATGGCATGACCCTGGAAATACACCAGGTCGCCTCCACCCTCCGTGTCTTTACCGTGAAGAAAGTGATTGAAGGCGACCTCGTACAGGGTAGCAGCCGAAGCGAACGTGGAGATGTGTCCGCCGATACCCGCATGCTGTTTGTTGGCCTTGACGACCATGGCCATGGCGTTCCAACGGATGAAGCTGCGGATGCGGCGTTCGATTTCCAGATTGCCGGGGTAGGCCGGCTCCTGCGCAGCAGGAATCGTATTGACGTAGGGTGTATTGAGCGGGGCGGAGACCTTCGTTCCTTGGGAGCCTAGTCGTTCACGGAGCCGTCCGAAGAGATAGGACGCACGATCCGCACCCTTCGCCTTGAGCACATAGTCGAGCGATTCCAACCACTCGCGTGTTTCCTCGGGGTCGCTATCGGTTTGCGATTGTTGAGGCGCGCGATTGTCGTCGCTCATGCGGTCTCCCATGGGATGTAGGTTCATTCTAATGGGAGGGGAGAGGTGCACGCAAAGGATAAACTCGGTGGACGCCCGCACGCTCCGGTGCCTCAGCTCGGCCGTACGGGCTTCGCCTCTGCTCGGCTCCGCAACTTGGTCCGTCCGATGCTGTGCAGGACGGACCGGCGAACAATGCTCGCCGTCGTGGGGCACGACCGCATCGGCTTACCGTACGGTGTCCCGCGCTTCGGCACAAGTCGCGCGGCGGCCATTCCACCTTCGACTGAAGGTAAGGAACGCGGCTCAGCCGGGCGGACGCCTCGCCGCTGTGGTCAAGTCTACTGTGTTTTAGCTGGTATCAAGCGCAGGTGATGTCGAAATGTAGATAGCTAGGGCTGCTGGTATAGCGGTAAATCAGCGATCTTGCTCAATGGTTCGAACGCGCTGTTCGAGTCGCTCAACTCGTTCCTGTATTTGCCCGTAAGAAAGCTGGACGAGGGCGCGGGTTTCCCTGAATTGTTCATCAAGATGAGATCTTTCCTGAACATGGAGCTGATCCAGATGTATCTGAAATCCCTCGGCGACCAACTGGAGTTCATGCCGTAGCTCTTCAGTCAGAACACCCGTGTGGCGCCGGGTGTCAGCAATATCTGCCCGAAGTGAGTCTGCCGTCGTGTGAAGATCTTGTTTAACCTCTTCGGTCAGGACATCGGCATGGAGTTGCGCTTCAGTAATATCGGTTCGAAGCAATTCAGCCGTTGACTGAAGATCTTGCCTGAGCTCTTGAGTGAGGATTTCCGTGTGGTCTCGAGCGCTGGCAATATCGGCTCGAAGGGACTCGGCCGTTGACTGAAGATCTTGCCTGAGCCCTTGAGTGAGGATTTCCGTGTGGTCTCGAGCGCTGGCAATATCGGTTCGAAGGGACTCGGCCGTTGACTGAAGATCTTGTCTGAGCCCTTGAGTGAGGATTTCCGTGTGGTCTCGAGCGCTGGCAATATCGGCTCGAAGGGACTCGGCCGTTGACTGAAGATCTTGTCTGAGCTCTTCGGTCAGGACGCGAGTGCCGGCAATATCGGTTCGAAGTGACTCCGCAGTTGACCGGAGATCTTGCCTGAGGCCTTCAGTGAGAACGCCGGTATGATGTCTTGCTTCCGTAATGTTGGCTCGAAGCGTTTCGGTGAGGTCGGCCCGCAGCGATTCTGTAGCCGCTCCAACTATCTCTCGAATTTGTACGAGCGATTCCTGATCCATATGTGATCCGCTCAAGGCGGGTGAAGTCTAGGCTGCTGCAAACGTCAAGTCAACGCTGTGCAAGCAAGCAACTGAAATATTCAATGCAACCATTTCGAAATGCGTGGAATTGATATTAAGAAGAACGATGGCATCTCAAGGCAATTGAACTTAGCCTGCATCTTCGCAAAGTTCTCAGCACTTCTAGGGTTACCAGGGAATTGCCTTGCGGTCTTTGACGAACTGTCCCGTCATGGACTGAGGCGCTTCGGTCGCGAGCCAAACGATCGTGTCCGCGCCCTGTTCGACCGAACGCGGCGCGTCGCTTCCTCCCATGTCAGTCCTCACCCAGCCGGGGCAAACCGAATTGACTGGAATGTTCTCGCCGGTCAATGCCGAGGCGAATTGGTTGGTCACGCCGTTGAGCGCCGTCTTCGAAATGCTGTAGGCCGGCGCCCAGGTGCCCAACTCCGAAAGTTGGCCGGCTCCGCTCGATACATTGATGATCCGCCCGGACTGACTGCTGCGGAGTAACGGCAGGAAGGCTTGGATCATGAGCAGCGGCCCGATCGTGTTGGTTTCGAACATCCGATGAAGACGTTCGGCCGGCAGGTCGAACACCGAACCATCATCGTCATCCGCGATTGCGGCATTGTTCACCAGCACGTCCAGATGGTCCGTCTCCTGGGACACAGTTCTGAAGGCCGATTCGATACTGCTGATGCTGGTGACGTCGAGCACGATCGGCGTGACGGATGGGCCAAGTGAGGCGGCAGCATCCATGACTTGCGAGCGCGACCGGCCGGTGAGAAACACCCGCCAATCCTTGGCCGCCAATTGCCTGACGATCTCCAGGCCGATCCCCTTGTTTGCACCCGTCACCAGGGCGAGATTAGGCATAGCCTGTCTCCTTTCGTCCCGATCCCCGTTAGTTCGCTCCATTATATAGACGCGCCATTTCCTTATGCCTCTATCTCTTGGTCGTTGATTAGTACCATGCGGTTGGGCTCTATCTCTATAATGTGCCCCGAGCTTCGCGCGTAAGTCTTGTGACCGCATGCACAGTTGTCTCCTCCTCTTCTTTCCTTAGTGGTATTGCAATTGGCTGTTACACCCTCGTAAGCTTCCGGCGTGCCGCCGCATCGGCAATCCGGCGCAGGCGGTCTTGCCGTTCATTCCTTCATGGAGGGACTACATGATGTCGCTGCAACGCATGATGCTCGTTGCCATGGTTCTCATCGTCTGCGGATGCGCGGCGACGAAGCAGGCACGGACCGTCGATAACCTGGGTTTCATGAAAGATATGTATCCCATGATGTCGCACGGCAACGAGGATTTGGGAGAATCGCTGTTGATCTATAAGAATCCCAAGGTTGCCACGCTGCCGCCGAACTCGTACACCAAGATTTTGTTGGACCCCGTGTTGATCTTCCGCGGCCCGGAATCGAAGATGAAAGGCGTCTCGCAAAAGGAAGCGCAGGTCATCGCCGACACGTTCTATGCACTGATCTACCAAGAACTGTCCAAGGACTTCGAGATGGTCGACAAGACCGGCCCGAAGACCCTGCGGGCGCAAGTCGCGATCACCCACCTGGAAGAGTCCTGGCCGGTGTTGGACGTCGTGTCGTCGATCCCGGCGCCGATGAATGCGCTGGCGGCAGGATCGGTGATCAAGACCGTCGCCACCGGGAAGCCGGCTTTTACGGGAGAGGCCGTCATCGAAGCCAAGATTACCGATGCGGAAACCGGAGAAGTCCTTCGAGCTGGAGTGGACCGCCGCGTGGGAAAGAAGAAGCTCGATGCGAATTCGTTCAACACATGGTCGGACGTGTATGAATCGCTGAGGTATTGGGCGGAAAACGGCCGCTATCAGATCTGCAAGGCGCGCCGGCTGCACGCCGAGTGTGTTCCGCCGCGGGCATAGAACAGGAAGCCCCGGCCGCAAGACGAATCAGGAGGACCGGTGACACGCCTCATACTAGCTGTCTATCTGTTGAGCCTGAGTGCTATTGTAGCGGCCGCGTCCGACAATCCATGGGTCGGGACATGGATTCTTCGGGAGCCCGAGCCGGGAGGTCAGCTGACATTGAACATCGAAGAGGTCAGCGAAGGCTGGAAGCTGATGTACACGGTGATCGGTCCCGGAGCGCCGGGGGCGAGTTATACGACGGTCGTCACGCCGCTGAACGGCAAGGATGCTCCGGTCATGATCGATGGCAAGACGTCCGGTCAAACCATGGGCATCACGAAGATCGACGACCTGCATACCGTCAACGTGATCAAGTACGAAGGCAAAGAGATCGGCACGTCGAAGACGGAGTTGTCCTCGGACGGCAAGATCATCAAAGTCGAGACCGACTATCCGGATTCCAACCTCGGCGCCCCCGCCTCAAAACAGATTCAGTTCTGGGATAAGAAGTGATCAGCCTCAGTGTCACGCCGGCCTGTTCTGCTTCAGGAACTCGATCGAATCGTTGATCGTATGGACTCCCGGCGGCATGTCGGAGCTGCCGGTCGCGACGGCGTTGACCATCTTCACCAGATCCCTCGCCACGGCTCCGGGAGGATTCAGCCCGTCGTTCGCCGCTTCCTGAGGCGACAGTTTGCGCAATCGCAAGCGCGGCATGTCCTCGCGAGTCCTCGGGGTGGGCAGGCAGGGAAGTGCCGATAGGCTGGTCGAGGCCGCATCGCGTGCGGTCAATGCGTCGAGACCGAACTTCTCCTCCAGCGTCTTCATCAGCGTGGTCGCATCCAGCGGCGTACTGAACACTGTGCCCTTGGGAATCCAGGGGGAAATCAGAATTGTGGGGATGCGCTGTCCCAGCCGGTTGAACGGGAAATTATCCTGATCGGCGTACCCGTCGCCAGGCGGCACCGCCGTCGGGGGCGGCACGTGGTCATAGCAGGTTCCGCCTTCATCGAACGTGATGATGAACAGGGTATTGAGCCAGTTGCTCCCATTCGGTGAATTCGAATTGCGGATCGCCTGGTAGATGTCATTGACGAGGATCTCACCGCGCTTCACGGCCGGTGCGCCGTAGTCCGGATGGTAGCTGTTCGTCTCCAGAAGAAAACGCGGCTGGATAAACGTATAGTCCGGCAGGGTGCCGTTCTCCACGTCGTCGTAGAACGAGGTCATGTCTTTGAAGTAGGGCGCGGCATCTGGAAAGTCGCCCAATGTCGGATAGTGCAACAGCCGCGTCAGCGGCACGATATCGAAGCCGTCATAATAGATGGTCCAGGTATGGTTGGCGTCGGTCAGCGACTGAAAGATCACAGGCGCCGTATTCTCGAACGGCCAGCGTATAGACGGCGTATTGATGACGAATCCCGATGACGAAGCGGCGTGGAAAAAGGCACGATTGGTATAGGTCTGGCTGGGCACGGCGCAATGCCAGTTGTCGCATACCCCATAGTTCTGAGCCAGTTGACTGATCGCCGGGACGATGCTCGGCGGGTACATCTGCATGATGGTCGAATATTCCTCGTAGGTTCCGGCCTTTCCCATCGAAAGCAGACTCCAATAAAACGACGTGATGAACCCGGTCATCGGAGGCGGAAAGAACGCGCCCTGGTCGGGCACATTGTACGGCGTGGCATAGTCTGCCTCCGTCTTGGCAAACTGGTTGGTCAGCGGATTGAACGCGTTGTAGAGCGCCACGTTGACCGAGCCGTACTGCTCGGCCGGATCCACAACTGGGTTTAACAGGCCGGTCGCCTTGGACACGGGGATCGTCCCTTGGCCGGATCCCGGCGCATAGGGCGGGATCGGATTGGACAAATTCTTCGTTGCGACGCCGTCGAAGGGCTGACCCTGCGGGCTCACGTCTTTCGGATACAGATAGCCCAATAAGTTATCCAGCGAGCGGTTTTCCAATTGCAGGACGACGACATGCTTGAAGGATTGCATCAAGTTGGCCGGCGCTGGCGGCGTGCCGCCGGTGAACACCGGATCCGGTCCGAAGAAGCGCGACGGGTTGGGGATCTCGGTGGGCGGAAGTTCACCGGGAGCGGTCAGGTCGGCCGGGTCTGGTTCACCTGGAAACAGAGTTGTCGAGGTCGATGAGGGTGTCGATGAGGCCGGTGGTGGGCTGGAGTCGTCCTTGCTGCAGGCCGCGAGCGCTGCGGCCATTGCCAGGCTGGCTTTCAGGAACGACCGGCGGCCCAATGTATTGTCGGTATTGTCGTCGTCGGAGTTGTCCATGGATCGGCGCTCCCCTCTGTGTGGCTCTCGGGCGTGAGGTGTGACGCGTATCCCAGATTCGTATTGCCCCACAGCGCGCCTCCCGAAGGGCAAAAACGGCAGGCACAATAGCCACCATTCAGATTTGAAGTCAATGGCCGGGGCGGGGTTGCTGGCTAGGGGAATGTTTGAGGATCAGGGAGAGTCGACGTATAGGGCAGTCAGTAAGAGGAAGGATTGTATTTGTCGTCTACACATTGCGGAGTGATGAACATGGGAAAGAAACAATCAGGATCATCAACGCGCGGCAAGCGAGCCGTCGTGAGCGCGAAGCATATTCCGGACTCTAAGATCGATTTCTCAGATATGCCTGAACTGACGGACGCACAGTTACGTCGCATGCGAAGAGTTGGAAGACCGACAAGTGGTCTGGCCAAACAATTGATTGCCATTCGGTTGTCGCCGCGTCTTTTAGAGCGGCTTCGAAAAATGGCGGCCAAGCAGGGGAAGCCATATCAGACACTCATACACGATTTGTTGGAACGAGCGGCCTCGCACGCCGCCTAGAGGGACTGGCTCCGGCGCAGTCGGTGCCTGTCCCTGTCTTGCGTGCAGATTCGAAGTCAATGGCTGATGCGGATTCCTGACTAGGAAGAAATATGCGATTACCCAGCTTGTGCTGTGCTCTACCAGGAGGTCCAGGCATGAAGGATACGTCGCGCGACATGGAGGAGCGGTACCAGACCTTGCTGATGCAGCGCACCGGCGAAGAGCGCCTCATCGCCTCATAATGGGATGCTCCATGCGAGACACCGCACGCGCGCTTGTGGAAGCATCTCTGCGTGAGCAAGATCCGCAGGTCACAATCGAAAACCTGCGAAAGGGCGTATTCCTTCGTTTTTACGGACACGAATTCGCCCCGGACACGTGTGCCAAGATTTTCGCCGCCATCGAACAAGCAGCCAATGCAGTCCCATCCGGCCGTTAAAACGCACAACATCGTCCATTGTCTTCGGTGCCTTCCAGCATCCAAAAAGATACATTTACAGCCGAACTGCTCGTAAGATTACCGGCAATTGCCTGAAAGATTCTTTCCTTCTTTCTTTTTTGCTCAGACCCTCCTTCCGAATGATTGCATTCCGAACAATGGATGGGTGACCCTGTCCGCTCATTGCCGGCGCGCATCGGCTGATCTGGTTTCTCGTAGGGATGACCATGCGTCACGATGAGGTCTGAACCACTCTGACTCCATGCCACGAAACGATCAGGTGACCAGACAGTGGTATCTGCTCAGGCTCCTTGAATCGCCAGGGGGCGTCACGCTCGAAGACATCGTCAACCGCCTGCCGGCCGACTATCTGCGGCATCCACGAACCGTCCGGCGCGATCTCGAAGCGCTCGAAGCGGCAGGCTTTCCTCTCGTGAACGAACGGGGCGACGGCCGGGTCCGCTGGCGGTTGATGGACGGGTTTCGCCAGGCTCCCTCGCTGTCGTTCTCACCGACCGAACTCATGGCGCTGGTCATCAGCCGCTCTCTGCTCAGGCCGCTGGCCGGCACGCAGATTCAAACGGCGCTGGAATCCGCAATGGCCAAGGCCTCGCGTCTGCTGCCGGCCGCCTCGTTGGACTATGTTGACCATATACAGAATGTCTTTGCGGTTGGATTAGGGCCGCACAAGATGTACCGGCAGCATCGGGAGACCATCGATAAGCTCACCCGGGCGATCGAAAGTCATCGTACGGTTCAGGTCCGGTACTTCTCCGCCTCACGCGTGCGTATGACGCGGCGGGAGATCGATCCTTATCGGCTCTGGTACGCATCGGGTGGGCTGTATCTGGTTGGATACTGCCACCTGCGCAAAGAGCCGCGCATGTTTGCCGTCGAACGCATGCGCGCGGTGGCGGCGACAGACCATCCCTATCAAATGCCGCTGGGGTTCGACCTCGATGCGTTCATTCAGGATTCACTGACCGTCATGCGGGGGCCTCGCATCACCGTGGAACTGCTGTTCGACCGTGCTACCGCGGTGTGGGTCAAGGACCGGACGTGGCATCCCAGCCAGACGACCAAACCGCTCAAAGACGGCCGGCTGCGGATGACGCTGACGGTGGCTGACACGCGCGAGCTATTGGGATGGATCTTGAGCTTCGGCAGCGGTGTCCGGGTGCTGCGTCCCCCCTCACTCGCCGATGCGGTATCGTCGGAGGCGAAAAAGATCGCTCATCTTGCCCGGAGCAATTAAAACTCGCGGAGGCGGCGGAAATACTACCGTCACGCAAGAAGCGAAAAACATTCTGCAACGGAAACCACTGAGTGGTTACATCTGTCTGGTTGGCACTCGTCTGTCCTCGACTCTGCATACATACAACCATTCCGTTCACCGGCCGAGACGAACTTCGATCTTGCGAGAAATCGAAAGCCGTAGTACAGTCCTGTCATACAACAATATTAGTAGTGAAACCGCATCATGCCGCTAACAGTACGAGTTGACGTCAAAACGGAACGGTTGATTCAACGACTCGCCAGGAAGCGGGGGAGGACGAAATCGGAAGTGATACGAGATGCGATCGGGGTGTTTGCGAAGCAAGTTGAGGCACAAGATGAGCGGGAGCGTCCCTATGAAAAAGCACGCGATTTGATCGGAAGCGTGCACGGGGGCCCTTCCGATTTATCCTCCCACACCGGGAAGACATTTCGCCTAATGCTCTCCAATAGCCACCGAACAGCCTGACGATGGTCTTGATAGATGCAGGACCGCTCATTGCCTTGATTCACAAAGATGACAGGCATCACGAGCGCTGTGTTGAGGCCCTGCGATCGGTCAGTGAACCGTTAGGTACTGTGTGGCCGGCGTTCACCGAAGCAATGTATCTGTTGAGCTTTTCATGGAGAGCACAGGAAGCGCTTTGGGAGATGCTCGAACGAGGTGTGATCGTGCTCCTTGCTCTTGAACTCCAAGAGGTCTCAAGGATGAGGGAGCTGATGAAAAAGTACAAAGATCTTCCGATGGATCTAGCCGACGCAGCTCTCGTGGCGGTGGCCGAACGCGAGCGGATTAGGCAGATCTTCACCCTTGACCGTCGAGACTTCGAAGTCTATAGACCTGCTCGGCTTGGGCGATTCATCCTCCTTCCTCAGTAAGTCGTCCCCAGCGATCTATTCCAGCGATTCGACCCTGCCGCTGAAAGAACACGGAGCGTTCGACTCTTTGAGACGAGTGACCTCCGATGTCACAGTTCACCTCTATGATGGCCGCCGCTGAACCACAAACCTGGAGGTGATCGTATGCATGACAACCGGAGTGGGAATACCGATTCCGTCCCGCAGCCATTGTACGTCACGCTGATTCTCGACGAAACCGGATCGATGCAATCCTGCAAGGGCGCGGCGATCGCCGGCTTCAACCAATATCTCGCGAAACTCCGGCAGGAGCCTGCCAACACCCGTGTCACCCTGACACTCTTCAACTCCGGCAAAACCGAGATCCGGTATCAGGGCGCTGATCCGTCCGCCGTGTCCGATCTGGACGTCGAAACGTACCGGCCTTGCGATACGACCCCGCTCTACGATGCCATCGGCCGCACGCTCACCGCCGAGAGGCCGGCGGCTCCCGCCGAAACCAAGAAACTGTGCGTCATCCTGACGGATGGATTGGAAAACGCCTCGAAGGAATACCGGCACAAACAGGTGTTCGACATGATCAAGGACTTCGAACAGCAGGGCTGGACGTTTCTCTACCTGGGCGCCGATCACGACGTGTGGGTAGCCGGTGAATCGCTCGGGATCGCCGGCGATAATACCGTGTCGTTCTGTAGAAGACAGGTCGACGGCACATTCAACCGGCTGTCCGAACGGATTGCCGCGTTTCGGCGCGAACCGGCCGGGAAAAAGGAGCCGCTGCCGGCCGAAGAGCAGGCTCCGCCTGTTCCGAACCCGCCGCAGGGAGACGGCACCTCTTCAACCTTGAGCTGATGAAGATGGAGGAACGCCATGCCAACGATCGGTCTCTTGTTGCTCGCTCTGCTCGCCGCTCCGGACGTGTTACATGCGGAAGATCTCGGCTATCTCAGTGCCAACCCGTTTGGCATCGATTCAACGTCCAACCAGTTTGGCAAGGGCAGCCCGTTCGCGCCGGACGGCATCAACAATCCGTTCAGCCCGTACGGCAGTCCGTTCAGCAACCAGTCCGCGACCAGTCCGTTCGCCACCGACGCACCCAGACTGTACGATCAAGAGGGCAACTACCGGGGCAAGCTCAGCGCGAATCCCTTCGATCCGGATTCGACCAGCAATCAGTTCGGCCGTTACGGCTCGCCCTATTCACCGGATTCCATGAACAACAAGTTCGGCGCAGGCAGTCCCTATCGATACGACTCGCCGAACAATCCGTATGGGGCGGGATGGAAAATAGAGGGTAAGTGATCGAAAGCGCCGTGCTCCGTCGCCTCTCGCAGCACCCCTTCCACGGCGGTCCGAGCGGAAGCCTTCTGGAATTCCCTCGGTCACGGTTGTCTCAACCGTGTTCCTCGGTCAGTTCCAGCTTTCCTTCTCAGGCCGCCGGGCGGGGCCCCACTGCTTTGGCGAAAGTCGCACAGGGCTTTCGATCACTTGCTGGCGGGTAGTGGAAGACTCCAGCTCGCAAAGCGGTAGGGGGACTGACTCCGATGCAGTCGGTGCCTGTCCCCCCTTAAAGATCCAGATTTCCTATGTTGATTCCGGTGTGTTGAAGATCATTACACTCTATGAGCCCGACCCAGGGAAGATAAACTGCACGATATGGAGTCGTGTGCCGTCTTGAAATCACCGTGCAGTCGGTTGGTAGAAACGAATACCCGGTATTTTTTTGAAGTGCATGTCGAGGCTATACACTAAATGCCTTTGCTCCAGAGCCAGCGCTGCAATGATGAGGTCGGACACGGCAATGTCACTCCTTTGCGGAGCAACTGAGCGGAAAGGTCGCCGGTCTGCTCCCAAATAGACCGGTTGATCTCCCGATACGGTAAAGCCGAAAGGGCTTCGGAAAGCACCGCCCGTTCAGAGGATGTCCGACATCCCTGCAGTAGCTCAGCCAAGACGACCCCAACGAGTACGACGTCATCGGCATCGATCAGTAGGTCCAGGGCGGCCTTTTCAGGTGAATCGGGGGTTAAAGAAGGGAATCCAGACGGAGGTATCAGCGATGACCATGTCGGCGGCGTTTGAGGGAGGTTTGATGACGGACTTCGACTTGCTCGAGTTGCTTCCAATCGAGATCGAGATGGATTTTCCCGCTCAGGTTTTTCAACTGATCGAGTTTTTTTCTCCGAATCAGTTCGTGAGCGGCAAGATGGATGGCTTCAGTCTTGGTCTTGGCCGAAGTCGCTTTCATCAGCTGCTCGATCAAGTGCTGGTTGAGATCCAACGTGGTACGCATGCTACCAATGGTATGCATAGTCTATGCATATGTCAATTTCATCACCATTCAACACTACCAATCGCCGGCAATCCATAGAGGACAGGATGGAAAATAGAGGGTAAGTGATCGAAAGCGTCGTGCTCCGTCGCCTCTCGCAGCACCCCTTCCACGGCGGTCCGAGCGGAAGCCTTCTGGAATTCCCTCGGTCACGGTTGTCTCAACCGTGTTCCTCGGTCAGTTCCAGCTTTCCTTCTCAGGTCGCCGGGCGGGGCCCCACTGCTTTGGCGAAAGTCGCACAGGGCTTTCGATCACTTGCTCATAAGCGGTGGAGGATTAACTGAGCGATGAAGAGCACCCCATGTCGCGGAATACGCTCAGCATCGGTGGATGCCTCGCTCCTCCGGTCGAACTCGCCAAGCGCGAAGGCATCAGGTGAATCGGGGGCGATTAAAGAAGGAACCAGACAGAGGGAGCAGCGATGACCCCATGGGCACTCCTCAGTCCTCAAAAACCTCAATAAATAAACCATTCCTGCACTTTCGAATTTGCTTTCGTTACAGTCAACACGATATGTCTGAGCTCAGGAAGTCGTTTGGGTAATGGATAGCGCGGATCAGGGCGTGCAGAATGAATATTCGTTTCTATGTTGACCTCGAAACAGACTTGCCTCACGTCTATGGTCATCAAGTTGACGAACGGGAGGTAGAGAATGTATTGAGACACCCAGGAGAGGACCGTCCAGGGAGAGAAGGCGCGCGGGTAGCGATCGGACAGACGAGGGCGGGGCTGGGATGAAGCGAGAGTCCGCCGAGTTTTGGCTCACTATGAAGAGCAGTCCGACCAAGAAGCAGTGGCAGAAGATGAGGCCGCCATTGAAGACAAGACCCAAACGGTCATGGAGATTCCCACCGATCTGGTTCCCGCCGTGCGAGCACTAATCGCGAAACGACGAGCAAGTTGATTCCCCAACCTATTAGTCATTGACTGCTGCTGCAACTAAAAGGCTGAGGACCGCTCAGGCCATACGTCAATAGCTCTTACTCTGGTATTCTCAGCACTCCGCACTGACTTGGATGGAGGGTAGGGGACTGGCTCCGGTGCCTGCCTCGCGCCTTCATCATCCGAAAATCCCCCCAGCTCGCAACCCCTAACCCGATACATTCATCCAGAGCGTGTCCCACTGTGACCTCAGATGTCACAGTGCTCTGCCACAATGCGCTACATGATCATGGAGTCCGGCATGTGGAAGGAGGCGGCCATGTGGAAAAAAATAGTGATGCTCCTGGCAGTGCTCTCGATGAGCCCCGCCGTAGCCGTGGCGGAAGATCTCGGCAGTCTCGGGTGAAAACGGGCATTGCATCACTGATCGTTCAAAGACCATGAGCTCAAGATGACAGACGTTCTTGCTTTAGAAGGATTGCTTTCTTTAGGGGGAATCGGTATGCGTTTCAGCTGCGCTCATGTGCGTTGCCCTATCGCAACGAGGCAAAACGCCGGACGCTAAGCTGGGCTATTCCACAAGGGTAAAGAAACCATGCACATGACTGACAAGACAGCAGTTTTTGCCGCAACGGATCTGTCGAACTTTCTGGCGTGCCGGCATCGTAGTGCATTGGACCTGGCTGCTGCCATGGGAAAGCTTAAGGCGCCCGCCGCATTGCTCGATATGGCACTCACGCTGCTGCGGGAGAAGGGCGCTGCACACGAGCGAGCCTACGTCGAACATCTGCGCGCGCAAGGACTCACCGTAGTCGAGATACCAGTTGATGCGGCACCTGACGAGCGCGTCTCGCAAACCGTCGTAGCGCTCAAATCTGGAGCGGACGTCATCTGCCAGGGAGCGTTTGCCGGCCAGGGCTGGATTGGCTATGCCGATGTCCTGCGCAAGGAGCCTTGTCCACCTGGAAGGCGATCGAGTCTCGGCGACTTCTACTATGAGCCCTATGATACGAAGTTGGCGCGTGAGACGAGAGGAGGGACGATCCTGCAGCTTGCACTCTATGCCGACCTGCTGGGCGAGATCCAAGGCGTCGCGCCCGAGCGTTTCTTCGTCGTCACCCCCGGGAAGGATTTTATCGTCCAGCCGTATCGTCTCGCGGACTATGCCGCGTATTTCCGCATGGTGCGCGCCCGGATGCTCAAGGTGTTGGGAAAAGGGCCCGATGTGCTCCTGACAGAGACCTACCCTGATCCCGTGGAGCACTGTGATGTCTGTCGCTGGTGGGAGCGCTGCAACAAGCGACGCCGGGATGACGATCACCTTTCCTTCATCGCCGGCGTGGGCCTCTCTCAGCGCACCGAATTGGTATCGCGCGGCGTGACGACGCTGGCGGCCGCAGCCGTGATGCCCGTTCCCGTCACATTCAAGCCGTCCCGAGGCACAGCTGACACGTACAACCGGATTGTCGAGCAGGCGCAGGTGCAGCTTGAGCAGAGGACAAAGAAGGAACCGATCTTCAAGGTGCTGCCGGTCGTCCCCGCCCAGGGGCTTTGCCGCCTGCCCGAACCATCCCCCGGCGATCTCTTTCTCGACCTGGAGGGAGCACGCTTTGTCCGTGAGGGCGGGCATGAGTATCTGTTTGGGCTGGGTCACGTCACCGCTACCGGAGACTTTGAGTATCGGCGCTGGTGGGCCATGGATACCATGGAGGAACAAGCGGCCTTTGAAGCATTGATCGATGCGATCCAGCACGCACGGACAGTAGACCCCCATCTCCACATCTATCACTTTGCGCCGTACGAGCCGACGGCTCTCAAGCGTCTCGCAGGCCGTTATGCGATCAAACAGGACGCGCTCGATGACCTGTTGCGGGGTGAATGCTTTGTCGATCTGTATGCGGCCGTTCGGCAGGCAGTACGCGCCGGTGTCGAGAGCTATTCGATCAAAGAGCTCGAGCAGTACTTCGGATACCAGCGAGTGATCGCCTTGCGGGACGCGGCAACGCACCGCATCGCGATCGAGATCGCGTTAGAAATTGGCGACCCGGACACTATTTCAGAAGAAACGCGGCAGATCGTCGAAGAATATAACCGCGATGACGTCGTCTCCACATGGCGGTTGCGAGAGTGGTTGGAAGGTCTGCGGACGCGTCAGATCGAAGACGGGGTAGAGGTGCTGCGGCCAACGACCAAAGAGGCCGAAAAAAAGGACCCAGACGATCGCACCGCACGCGCAGAGGCCCTTCGCGCCGAATTGCTTGACGGCCTCTCACCGGAGGCAGCGACCGACCCCCACCATCCCGACCATCCCCGATGGCTGCTGGCTTTTCTGATCGACTGGCACCATCGGGAAGAAAAAGCAAACTGGTGGGAATACTTCCGACTAAAGGACCTTCCGGAAGAAGACTTGATCGACGAACCAAAAGCGCTTACCGGTCTTCAGCATGTCGTCGAGGTCGGACCCTTTCTGGGGAAGAAGGGGAAGCCGACCGGGAGTATCATCCACCGGTATCGGTTCCCGCTGCAGGAGGTGGAACTTACTGAAGGCGATACGCTGAAGCGGCTCGACGGTCAGGCCTTTGGCGAGGTACTGAAGCTCGACCGAACGGCGCTGACCATAGACGTGAAGCGCGGCCGTAACTCAGGCAAGGACCATCCCCGGTCGGTGTTTTCGAATGATGTGTTCGGTATGGAACGGCAGCAAGAGTCCGTGATGCGGTTTGCGGCGAATCTGCATGCGGCGGGCTATCAGCAGCTCTCCGCCGGCGCAGACCTTCTTTACCGGCGTCCTCCGCGACTCCGCAAAGGCGAGTTCAATCCTCGCCTGAACGAATCCGCAGCGGACTTCGCAGTCCGAATCGTCACCGAGCTGGATCGAACAACGCTGGCCATTCAAGGGCCGCCCGGGGCTGGGAAGACGTATGCGGGCGCACGCATGATTCGTACAGCGGTAGGGGCCGGTATGCGGGTCGGCGTGACGGCGAACAGTCACAAAGTCATCCAGAATTTACTCGCCGAGATCGAGAAGCAAGGCCGAAACGAAGGGAAGGAACTCCGGCTTGGCCACAAAGTGGACGACGAGGGGAACCTTGCTGATGGTGTGACGCCGTTTAAGGATAACGGATCAGCCATTGCCGCCATCACCAGTCGGGAGATCGAAGTGCTGGGCGGAACGGCCTGGCTCTGGGCGAGCGAGCATGCGACGCAGTCGGTAGACTTGCTGTTTGTCGATGAAGCCGGACAATTCTCGCTGGCGAACACGCTGGCAGTAGCATCAGCAGCGATGAGTGTCGTCGTGTTCGGCGATCCGCAGCAATTGGATCAGCCGCAGAAGGCGAGCCATCCGGAGGGTGTCGGGGTCTCGGCACTGGCTCACGTCCTCGGTGGGAGCGAGACGATGCCGACTGATCGAGGCATTTTCATGCCGGAAACCTGGCGCCTAGCGCCGGCGGTCTGCAGCTTCACCTCGGAGTTGTTCTACGCCGGCAAGTTAAAACCCCTTCCATCTCTGGCCGTTCAACGGCTTACCGGGACAGCGGTCTTCGATGGTGCGGGGCTTTGGTGGATCGCCGTGGCGCACGACGGCAATCGCAGCTCGTCCGATGAGGAAGTGAGGGCCGTCGCGGAACTGGTGGATCAACTGATAGGCGCGAGGTGGGTGGATCAGGATGGGAAGACGTGCCCTTTTATCGCGGCTGACTTAAGGGTCGTGGCGCCGTACAACGCCCAGGTGAACCGTCTCGCTGCTCGTCTCCAGCCACGGGGCGTTCCGGTCGGGACTGTGGACAAGTTCCAAGGGCAAACCTGTGCGGCAGTCATCTACTCGATGGCCACTTCGTCTCCCGAGGATGCGCCTCGCGGGATGGAATTTCTCTATTCTCTCAACCGGCTTAATGTGGCTACGTCGCGTGGACGCTGTGCCACGTTCATCGTCGCAAGCCCCGCACTTCTTGACCCTCAATGCTGGACACCAAGACAGATGCAGCTGGCGAACGGCCTGTGCCGGTTTGTAGAAATGGCGAGGCGGCCTTAGCGCGGAGAAAGGTGTCAGAGCGCGGAGAAAGGTGTCAGGAACCATTCCTGACTTGCCCCGGCCCAGATGGAGTGGGTGAACGCCGATGAGCACCACGAGCAGGTCGAAGCGCTTCGCCGCAGTCGTGAAGGGTCTACCGTTTTGAAGCGAGCCATGGACGAAGCAGATGGTGACGAGATGGAATCTCGGCATGACGCTGCGAGAGAGGGGACGGTCACCGAAAGACTAAACAATGGTTCCTGACACCTTTTTGTCTTCACCTTTTTGTCTTCACGACCGGGATTCGCAGAAGTGGTTCCGGCCTGCCTCAGGCCAATTTCAAATCACATATAAGCATGGCGCTTCGCACCATGACTACCAACCCGATTTTGTCGCTGAGACAACAGACTGTATCTACATGCTCGAACCCAAAGCCAAGAACGAGATGACGTCACCCGATGTGTTGGCGAAGAAAGAGGCCGCTGTCCTCTGGTGCAGCCGCGCCACCGCTCACGCTCTGAGCAACGGCGGCAAGCCATGGAAGTATGTTCTCATACCCCACGACGTGATCGCGGAGAATATGACGCTGACAGGGCTGGTGAAGCAATATTCAATCACATGAATTAAATGGATTTAGAATCAGAATGACTGTACCGGCAACGGATGGATTCAATCCCCCGCATATTGCTGTCTCGAGATCGTCGATGGACAGCGAAACTTTAAAGTATAGACGAAGTGGGAACATAAGAATGGCAGCTCCTTTCTATCTCGTCGGATCTGGTATAAGAAAAAGCACAATTACATGGCTCTAGATAATTTTCCTGTTCAGCGAGACCTGTTCACAGCTGTAGGTCATCTCGGAATGAGAAGACATGCAGAGGACAGTCTCACAAATGCATTTCAAGCGTGCTTTACATACTCTCCTGTGTTTCAGCAAGCAATACTGCAGAAGCTTTGGTTGGTGTGCGGTCTCGGAAGAATTCCGCCGATCAACATAAACTGGAAATGTGCAACACAGATTAGCGATCAAGACTCTCGTTATGACATCTACATCTCGCCAGAACTAGAGAATCAAAGTAAAGCGAAAATCCCTGTTTTTATAATTGAGAACAAGTTAGCCGCCCCCTTGATTGATCGACAACTTAAGAAGTATTCGAAAAAGAAAAGGGATTGCGATCATTGTATTGTCGTTATCACGAGGGATCATCCAGAAGTCTCGCTAAAATGGTTAAGCATGAATGCCATAGCCGCTTTGCGCTGGCAGGATTTGTATCTTGCACTCCAGCAGGCATCAGGTAAAGGAAACAAGGTAGACAAGTTTCTGATCGCTAACTTTCTAAAATATTTGTCGAGGGCAAATATGGCCTATGAGTCCGTATCGCTTACAGATATTCAGCATTTCGGCCGCTTGTTAAGTGCCATTTCAAAAGGCAGACGGGACGGCATTGTCAATAGAGGGCGAAAGGCATTCTCCACAGGTGATGCAATTCTCCGGTTGTTGAAGGAGGTGCAGGTTATTGCTGAGGAACATTTATACAGTCCAACACGCTTTTATCTCTGGGGCCCTGGCTATGATAGGTATGAGGACCAAGGCATTTGGCATTGTCTTTATTTCTCCTTCTATAAGGGCAAACAATCTATTAACTGCGGAATATCAATTTCCGATGATGCTAAAGAAGACGTCTACCTTGAGATCTATTATTGGGACGACAAAAACAACGCTTACCATAAACAACCAAATTGTTGTCTGGACGTGAAACAGTTCATCATCGATGGCGCGCTTGATAAGGACAAAATTGCATCAAAATGCAGAAACTTGTTTCAACGGTGGGGTGTCGCAAAGCGGACTATGCATAGCTGACAGTGAAAATCATTTGAAACAATCATTTGTTTGTCTGGGCTCAGGTCTTGCGGTCAGCATTATCCTGAGTAGGCTTCTGCGCCATGGCCAGACTGCCTCGCATCGAATTCCCACGATCTTCTGCCGGGCATTGCCGTGACTCGTCACATGATAGACGGCCGCGCCGCCCGGTAATTCTAGAAATGGCACTTAGTTATCCGAGTAGATACACTGTTATATCTTTTCTGAAAAATACTGGTATTTCCTCTATAGGTCATACCTTTTTCCCGCCACCCCTCCTTTGGAATGATTGTTTTCGGATCTAAAGATCGGTAACTCTCTTTGCCAATTGCCTAAAGTTTAAAGTTGCCGGATAGGGTCATGAGAGGGCAGGGAGACCTCTGAAGCAAGTCAAAAAACATCCAGAGGCTGGGAAGACCGCATTGGGGTCAGGTCTTGCAATCGTGCATTGTGAGCGGTACAGTCCCTCCCCATGGCCCGTCCACTACGGATCGAATTTTCCGGTGCCGTCTACCATGTGACCGGTCGGGGAAATGACAGGCCATCGTCGCCAATGATCGTGACCGAACGCACTGGCTTGCGGTTCTCGCCCGCGTGATCGAGCGCTACAACTGGCTGTGTCATGGGTACTGTCTGATGGACGACCATTATCATCTCCTCCTCGAAACGCCTCAATCCAATTTGTCTCTCGGTATGCGTCATCTCAACGGACTCTACACACAGGGATACAACCGGCGGCCCCGGCGAGTCGGCCATCTGTTTCAGGGACGGTTCAAAGCCATTCTCGTGGAGAAGGGAAGCTCACCTGCTCGAGCTATGTCGCTATGTGGTCTTGAATCCCATCCGGGAAAAAGTGGTCCTGCATCCGCGACAGTACGGCTGGAGTAGTTATCGGGCGACGGCTGACGAGCTTACCCCTCCGGACTGGCTGACCACTGACTGGATACTGGGGCAGTTCGGCACGCGCCGAGGAGACGCCTGTAGTCGATATCGGGACTTTGTGAAAGCGGGGCGCGGAGGAGCCGCTCCGTGGGATCAGGTACAGGGCCAGATCTATCTCGGGTCGGAGGACTTCGTCGCCCGGCACCAACCGAATTGCGTAATTCGCGACATTCCCCGGCGGCAGACGCAGGCCTAACGGCCTACGCTCCGCGTGCTGCTTGATCGCAAAGGAAAGGTCAGGCAGCATATCCATACTGCATATCGGCAGTATGGTTATCGCTTGGCCGAGATCGCGGATTATCTCGGCGTTCATGCGGCGACAGTCAGCCGGCGGCTGAAAGACGCTGAACAGGCGAATGTATGATTGAAAACCTGACCGAAGAGACTTTTCCCGCTCTTGGTCATGTGTTTTGCCTTTCGTGGCAAGGCTGACTGTTATTCAAACCGGAGAAGATCCCAAGACGGTACTTTCCCGCTGCGAGTGGGGACATGACGATTACAGTCTGAAGATCGAAATTTGCCGAAGGCGCCAGCCCCACCAGGGCAGCAGGATCTAGGGTTGGAAGGCACGTGACCAGATTCAGATCGGAGTAGGGCCGTCCATGCCGACGATCAGTGTTTTCTATGGTATCGTGATTCAAATGTTTTGGCGAGATCATAATCCACCGCATTTCCATGCGCTGTATGGCGAGCACGAGGCGGTTTTCGATGTGCGCGATTTACGCATCTTGCGAGGAACGCTGCCCCTCGTGCCATGGCGCTTGTCCTGGAATGGGCAACCGATCATCGAGACGAACTGATGGAGGACTGGAATTTATGCAGCCAACTCAAAACTCCAAAACCGATAGACCCTCTGACGTAGAACCGGCCATCCGGCATGTTGTGCCTTGGCGGGTTGTTTCCGTGAGCACCATGCCTGAGTTCTCGTTGCGGGTCGCGTTTGTCGATGGCGCCACGGGTGAGGTGGACATGCGAAACTTTCTGAGTGGTCCTCAGACGACTGGAACGGTGTTCGAGCCGCTACGAGACCCAAGTGTCTTTGCTCAGGTGGGTGTGGTGATGGGCACTGTCCAATGGGCGAATGGCGCGGATCTCGCTCCCGATGCCATGTATGACGCGATCAAAGCCCATGGCCGGTGGATTGTCGAGTGAAGGGACACCTTTTCACCTTTCAGGAGTCATGACCATGATTAAAGAGCATGATCGAGTGGTGCTGGCTGCGACCGTGCCAACCGAAGGGCTTGTGGCGGATGATGTGGGTACGGTGGTGCACGTCTATGGAGATGGTCAGGCCTACGAGGTGGAGTTCACCACTCTGGAAGGGAAGACTGCTGCGGTCATCACGGTGGAAGCCGCCCACGTTCGCCCTGTGGGCAAACGCGAGATCACCCACGCCCGCGAACGTGCTTCGCGGTAGCCCAGCCGATTCACCGTGTCACTTCTGCTGCAAGAAAGCCTGCCGGACCTTGCGGACGAGTTAACCTCTCTTCTTGGGAAAATGAATGAACGGGACCTGATCGCCCAAATTCCGAAACTTCGGCTGGTTGATCGGTGCCGCTGCGGCGATGATTTCTGCGCCACGCTCTACACGGCGCCTAAACCCAATGGAGCTTATGGACCGAACCACCAAAGCCTCTCTCTGAGTCCTTCCTGCGGACAGTTGGTTCTTGACCTCGTTGACAGGAAAATTTCGTGCATTGAAATTCTCTTCCGAGAGGACATCAGAGGCAGAGTCTTGCAACTGTTTCCGCAGACATCATGAACCTCCAGCCATCGTCCACAAGCTCTGCTGATCCGCTGTATTCCGTCGTCGCTCCAATCCCTCCCGCCACGCCTGCCACTGAACTCTGTCCCTCAGTGTTTCGTGAATCAGTGCATCCCAAAATCCTCATGCCAATGTATTCTGCCCAGTTGCGCCGGGCGATGGCGACGTTGAATTTGGTGCCCACGATTCACGCTGTGGCTACCGTAAGCGCAAGCGGCGCAGTATGACGTCCGATCAGGCGATGGAGCGAAAACCGGAGATATCCTGCTTCCTCGGGTCAGACAGATGCATGCCGAGCTGCACGCTTGAGGAGACGGCTGTGCCGCCCGATGGAGGAACCTAACATAGTCTTGCGAGCCATCGCTCCGATGCCCAAAAGCCCCGACAAGAACAATGGCAGACCGGCGGGAAGCGGAACTGCGGCGACCTGGTAATCCAACGAATACGTCGTGCTGCCCTCTGTTTCCTGCAGCCAGAAACTATAGACGCCAGGGCCTAGGAGGCTAGGACCCAAGACACCGGGACCTACCAGGCCACTGGTAATGAAGTCGAGCAAATTATTGCCAACCGAAACCCCTGGCGTACTGCCAATCAGAGCCCAGCTATCGACACCGGTGAACCCCAGGTTCTCGAAGCCGTTTCCAATCGCCAGGCCAAAAAATGATTGATCATCGGTGGTTGTGTAACTCGAAAGCACGATGGCATTCAACACTTGGCCGGCGCCGATGGTAACAGAGAAGAAATCGCGATCCAGCGGCTGGTGAATGGTAGAACCCACAATCACGTTCCCTCCCACACTGAGGCCAACAGCAGTCGGGCTTAAGTGATTGTCGGATAGATCGCCGTGAAGCACTTCGTCATAGACTGTTGCCGCTTGAGCATTGAATGCGATCAAGCCGGAAAACACCACCCCGAAAACAGTACGAAACACCGTATTTACTCGTGCGCTCATTAGTCCCTCCTTCAGGGAATTCAATTTCAACAATACGATCCAGCTCAGCCGGTGCGATGTCGTCGAAAGGCGGTTGTGATCGGAAGGGGGTCATGGTCAGAAGTCCTATACAGCAAACTCCCGGTCGGAGAATATGTTCTGACACCGAATGAGGATGTTCATTTTCCTGATAGGCCGTGGACATACCGAAATGGGGGGCATATGGTGTTACTGCAGTTGTAAATACCGCGCGTGACAAATGGCGAAGTTGTTTACTGCGGTGATCGGGAGGACTTTACAGATTCACTGGAAGACGTAACGCGGCGAGAAGTCCCTGTATCCGGAACCAAGTTGGAAGGAGTAATGCTGAGAGCAGGAACGTCAAATGTCCATAAGTCAAAGAATGAAAAAAGTGCAAAGGCAGTGCACGCTGCATCTCATGAATGGCTGAATAGTAATCAAACCATCTGCAAATGAGGAGGGGATTAGCCTAATATTAGAAGGTGCTTACACATCGCACCGTGCACACAGTGCGATGGCGCACATGTCGCATGAAGTCGTGCTGGTATGCGTCCGCATGTTGTTAAGGATATGCGTTGACTGCCGCCTTGGCATCCAAGCTGCATTACCATGTGCTTGGTGGGCGAATGCGGAGGTGCCGTATGCACGACCTGATCCTCGGTCGTTCTGCCACTGCAATCGTTCTCAGCGTATTGAGTCTCTCCTTATCTCCTTCGATCAGCGCGGCCCAGGCTCAATCGGAATCGTATCCGTCGACCACGGTGAAAGGCCAGGTGTCAGCGGTGGAGGGAGAATTTCACATCGCGAAGGATGCTCGTGGCGAGGACATTCTGAAGCTCGTCGATCGCTCTTATCTCGTCACCACGCCGGCGGGCCAAGAGATCGAGCTGAAGCTTACGCGCGAGACAAAGGTCCCCGCTCGAGCGAATCCCGGCGACCGAATCGAGGCCAAGATCTCGGACAAAGGCCAGACGCTGTCGGTTGTGCTGGTCAAGTAAAGAGCGCGGTTGCCTTCAAGTGGTACTGCCGATTTCGAGCGTGGAGAAAGGTGTCAGTGCGTGGAGAAAGGTGTCAGGAACCATTTCCTGACTTGATGGGTGAAAGATAAAAACAGGTACGTGGAAATCGGAATGTTGTGATCTTCATCAGGAAGCCGATGGGGCATGTTCTTCAAGCTTTGATGGAAGTCCTGAAACAAATCGAAGAGAGGCTTCAATCAGGCACGCTTAAGCACAGTCATCTAGGCGGGAACTCTACACTTGGTTCAATGTCTGAATAACAGAGGTCGAATGCAACGGCGTGCTCCTCTCTCGATATCTCATCTCTAGGCGAGCAATAAGCTATCATGCTCTCGAAGCGATCAACCAGACGAACACTTCGAGGCACAGTATGTGACGAACCGACAAGGAAAGAAGACCGTTGTCGTGCTCTCTCAAGCGGTATGCGCGCTTGATGGAAGATTTGCGTGATCTCGCGGTGGTAGATCTGAGAAGCCGCTGAATGCCGACGAGATGCGAAGGCGAACGTACGCTCCCCGCCGCTCTACACAAGGTACATAACGATGACGCGTGTCCGCGAGCAAAACTAAAGCGGTCGGGGTTCTTTGTCTTGTCATCTAGGATGGCAAACGAAAAGGAGAGAGAGTATCACGTTCAGCGGTAGATTTCTCGGCGGTGACCCACCTTGACGAGAGTTACGATGCGAGCTTCGTCGTCGATGCCATAGATTATACGGTAGTCTCCTTGTCGAATACGGTACTGATCGTGCCCGGACAGTTTTTCGCAACCTTGAGGCCGTGGCGTGTCGGCAAGCCCTCGTAGGCGCTCTGTGATGCGCCGGAGGTCGGATTTGGGTATTGTTCGCAGCTCCCGTTCCGCCGACTTCTTGATCACAAGCTTATAAGAGTCCGTCACGCTTGAGATCCTTTAGGACCTGTTCAAACGGACGGGTTGATTCCTTGCTGCGCTTGTCGAACGCGTCAAGATCGATTGCGTCTTCGCGGAGCGCCTCGATGACGGCGGCATTCACCAACTCCGAGACGGATCGGTCCGTCGTCGCGGACTTCACTTTCAGGGCTCGATACACCTTCGGTTGCAAGTACACCGTCATACGACTGTCCGCCATAATATTCCTCCCCGCGTTACAACGTTTTAGCGCTAAAACGTTGTAACACTATATCATACTGAATACGAGGAGACTCAATCGCGCGGAGAAAGGTGTCAGGAACCATTTCCTGACTTGATGGTGGAAAATAAAACAAGTCCGGCCTGAGCCCATCGATGGATTTCGGAGTTCGGTGGTCAGCATAATGCTGGCATTCTCAAGACGTTCTGCGGGTCATCCTCTTCATTTGCCTTGACCCCCACCCCACATTCGGCGTACAAGCGCACGCACATTTGGTGAGTTGGTGCTGCTCGAAGGAGAGGCAGTATGGGACGGCCGTTACGGGCGGCTCCAGGAGACACCGTCTATCACGTGCTCAATCGAGCCAACGCCCGCATGACGTTATTCGAGGACGACGGTGACTATCTCGCGTTTGAGCGCGTGCTGGCCCAAGCCTGTGACCGAGTGGGGATGCGGCTCTTGGCGTATTGTGTCATGCCGAATCACTGGCACCTGGTGGTGTGGCCGCGAGGGGATGGCGATCTTTCTCGGTTCATGAATTGGCTCACGCTGACGCACACCCAGCGCTGGCATCGGCATCGCAACAGTGTGGGGAATGGTCATGTCTATCAAGGACGATTCAAATCATTTCCCATTGAAACGAGTGAATACCTGTTGACCGTATGTCGGTATGTGGAACGCAATCCGGTGCGCGCCGGGCTCGTCACGCGTGCAGAGCAGTGGCCGTGGAGCAGTGCAGCCTCCTCCAAGGGCGCCGCACTGCATCAGTGGCCGATACCTCGTCCCCAGGCTTGGGCGGAATGGGTGAACGCCGATGAGCACCACGAGCAGGTCGAAGCCCTTCGCCGCAGTGTCGTGAAGGGTCTACCGTTCGGAAGTGAGCTATGGACGAAGCAGATGGTGACGAGATGGAATCTCGGCATGACGTTGCGAGGACGGGGACGGCCATCGAAAGAACTAGGCAACAATGGTTCCTGACACCTTTCTTAGCTCCGAGATCAAACGCGTGCAGGCGTTGCTCAACGATCGGCCGCGCAAAATTCTCAACTGGCACAGTCCTGCCCATGCTTTTCACCAACTGTTGCACTAGGACCTTGAATGCACACTGACACCTTTTCTTAGCAGGAATCTTCTTTCCGTTGCGCTAACCTGTAGAATATTTTGTGGGGGGTTGGAAGCAGCAAGAACTCTCGAATAAGGTCCATCCTAGAGATCAGCGGCCAATCGGTTGGGATGTCTGACGATCAATGCGTGCGAGGCAGCATTTGGTGCAGTTCGTAGCTCATCACGCTCAGGAATGCTGCGAGGCCGAGATAGTAGGCTGCATAGCTGAACCGGGTGGCGAGAGGCGTGTCGTAATAGCGAGCATAGGCCGGATCTTGTTCGTTGCGCCGGAACGTCGAGAGAAGGTGCGGTGCGGCAAGGACGGCGATGAGCAGCAACATGGGGCTTTGCGTATTGATGAACAGCGCGAGGAGAATCGGGACACCCACCCACCACAGCTTCGGCGAAATGATGGCAGTGATGCGGCCGCCATCCAGCGGGGACAAGGGAATCAGATTGAACAAGTTGATCATGAATCCCGAATACGCGAGGGCCAATAACAGCTGGCTGTCGAAGTATTGCGCCGCGTAGTAGCAGCCTCCCGCGGCAATAGTCCCGGCCACGGGCCCCGCAATGCCGACATAGGCCTCCGTTTCCACGTTCATCGGTTGATCCTTCAATTGAATCCATGCACCGACGAACGGAATGAAGGTGGGCGCGCCGACGTTGAGTCCCCGCTGCTTTGCAGCCAGGTAATGTCCCATCTCATGGCCGAAGATCAACAATACAAAGCCCACCGCGTACCACCACCCGAACACCAAGGCATAGGCCCCCATCGACAGCAGCATCGTGCCGGCTGTCACGGCGGCTTTCCCGAGTTTTCCCGCGGACAGTAAGAGCAGCAGTGTCTTCATGGCGATGGCGGTGTGGCCGCCGGAACGGGCGCGGGTTTCTTCTTCAACCATTTTGCCAGAAGCCCGCCGACGACGAGGACGAGGAAAATGAGCAGTTTCTTTCCGGCAATGATCAGGGGGATCAGTAAGGCCCAGAGCTTGGCGAGGATGCCCGACTTGAAGGCCGCGCCCGCAATCAATGCCGCAAGGCCGACCGCCGCGACCTTGTCCGTCGCGCTGTTGAAATCGGCATAGCGCTTTCCTTCCGTGAAGTTCAGATTGGTAAGGAGCGTCTGCACATGCGGTTTCAACTGCGGCAGATCGCGCAGGTCACCAACCATGTTCATGCTCATGTATCCGTGCCGTCCCAAGGCCAGCGTGTTGTAATTGACCCCGGCACTCTGGCTGCCCTGGCTGGAAATCGCCCAGACCACCTTGTGCGCCTGCGCATCGTAGTGAGGTTTCTCCTCCCAGCCGATCAGGACGAGCGGCGGGATTCCTTGTGCCTCACGGCGCTTGTTGTCGTCTTCGGTTCCCTCCTTGATCGACGCGAAGAGCTCGTCCGCGTTCCAATTGGCCGCGTCGTCATCTTTGACATAGCCCGCATCGACATAGCGCACCACAACGAACCAGTCCTCATCCTTGGCGGGCGCGATCAGTCCCAATTCAGAACCGGAAGGAAAGTTTCCCATACTCTTGAGGACCGCTTGCGTTTCTTCAGGACCGAGGAATCGATACCCTTCCGGGAGCCGAAGCGTGGCCTGATCCGACAGCGTCACGTCCGTCGGCCCGGCTTGCCAGGAGAGCGGCGCGTCGGCTTGCTCCGCCATTGCCTGAGAGCAGGCGAAGATGAGTGCAATGAGCAGGATCGATGTTGTTTTCATGGTCAGTTCCTTGCTTGGAGAGTCAATCGCATAGATGCCTTCCACCTTGGATCGTGAGCAACCCTCATACCATTCGTTTCGCCTTGTTGGAAGTGTAGCGGACAAAGCGAATCCGTCAAAGGTCTGGCCGCGAAGGGCATCCTAAAGGGCATTCTACTGGATCGATAAAGATTCAGTCACTTGGAACAAATGCGTATTTGACAGTCAGATTTCCGTGATGTGATCCGGCAAGAGCCAGCCGTAATGGCCGATGTTGCGGATGAGCGTCTCTGAGCGTCTACCGCGTTGACAGACTCCATCTCGAGCCGTAAATTACACGCGCAATGTCGAACAACAATCCCAAGGCCCTTGACGCATTTGCTCAACAGCTGCATGTGAAGGCGACATGGGAGCAGGTTCCCTTGCCGCCTGCTGAGCTGGCCGTACTTCGGCAGATTGTCCGAGACATGAAGCTACGCCAACCCGCAGGGAAGCGAGCTGTCTCACAGCCGATACGCGGTCAATCAGGGGTCGTCGCAATATTCGACGGGCCATCCGGATCAGCCAGGACCATGGCAGCTGCGGCTCTGGCGCATGATCTTGGAACGAATCTCTATCGTGTCGATCTTTCTGCCGCGGTGAACAAATACATCGGGGAGACGGAAAAGAATCTCGCTCAACTATTTGACCAGGCTGAACGCTCCCAGGCGATTCTCTTTTTCGATGAGGCCGATGCATTGTTTGGGAAGCGCAGCGAGGTGAAAGACACTCATGGCCGTTATGCCAGCCTCGATGTGGGGTACCTGCTGCAGCGCCTGGAGACCTTCAACGGACTGGCGATTCTTGCGAGTAATTCAAGGACCCAGCTCGATGAGACATTTCTCCGCCGCATTCGCTACTTCGTGAATATCCAGTAGGCCCTGTTCGTTCACTTCAGGCCCTATTCCCTGTACGAGATTGCAAAATAGCCCCTGTCGGAGGGAAGGGATCGCGGGATCTGGCTACTTGAAGTATTGTTCCAGAAGGTGCGACTCCATTTCACTCCGCTTCTGTTCGAGCTTTCGCCGATGAGTTTTCAATTCTTCCACGGTTTTCACGAAAGTGGCCTGACGGGTGGACCATTCTGTACCAACTGTCGCTTTGTCCTGCGGCGCTGCCTTCACCCGTTGAATTGACGCGAGGGAATTCAGAAGATGATCGCGTTGCACCACCCATTGCTGCAGATGCAGTTGCCACGCCACAATATCCAATCCAAGGAGCTCTTGCATTCGGGGATCCTTGACGGCCGGCATGTGCTCGAGGTGGTCAATATGTTCCTTGAGCTCATCGATGTTCCCGTTGAGCTCGATCACGCCACGGTGCAACATATCGACGACGGCATCCGGTTGCTGCCCCTTCCGTTCTTTCGCGACGGTTCCGGCACATCCGGCCGCCGCCAGTAAGGCCAAACCGATCATCACCAGGCGGTGCGTCTTCATCGTTCCTTCCTCCGAACTGAGCGGGCGCTCTTCATAGAATCCTCATATACGTCAGGAATAGCGGATCGCCGTCCCCTTCACTGTTGTGACATGAACAAGGTAGGACACTGGGACGGTGCGACGGTAGCCCCACCCGAGTCCCCATGGTGAATAGCGATACCCCCACGGTCCCCAATACCCGTAGGGGCCGGGACCATAATAGTGCGGGGCGTAGTATCCCCAGGGGCTATAGGACGGCTCATAGGCCACGCGTTGTTCCGTGCGGGTGATCGGGGTTCCGAAGACGACCGCGTCGGCGCCCAGTTGCGCGGCCTTGTCGAGCAAATGTTCTTGCAGCTTGTCGAGGTCATCCGATGAAGAGGTCTCGCTGAGTTCTGCGATTTTCTGATACGGCACGTTCGGACGCTCGCTCAGGATTGCAACGTCTTCCACTTCGCGAGGTGGAAATGTCTCCGAGGTCAGCCGCAGGACTTGCACATGGGAGCAGCCGGCAACGCTGAAAGCGAAGAGCAGGGCTATCGCGGCGAGTAATGTTCCCTGTCTCATAGTTAGATCGTACCACCGGCGGAAAGCCTATGTTGGAGGGGCAAGAATAGGTGGGGGAACGAGGCTACAGATTGGATGATTCATCGGTTAAAATGCAGAACAGTCAATTTACGAAGGAAGGTCTCCCATGCCTGCTTCACGATGGTTCTCGATGGTGTTGCTGGTCCTTGCCGTGGCGGCATCCGGAAGCACGAGTCGCGCTGGGGAACACGCGAAGGCGGTATTTGCCGGGGGCTGCTTCTGGTCCATGGAGCTGGCCTTCGAAAAAGTCGAAGGCGTCGTGTCGGCCACGTCGGGTTTCTCGGGCGGGTCTCTACCGAATCCGACCTATGAGGAGGTGTCGGCCGGCAGGACCGGTCACGCTGAATCCGTGGAAGTCGTTTACGATCCGGTCAAGGTCAGTTATCAAACGCTCTTGGACCATTACTGGAAGAACGTGGATCCGTTCACGGCCAACGCGCAGTTCTGCGACCACGGGCCGCAGTACCGCACGGTGATTTTCTACGGCACCGAGGAGGAGAAGCGGCAGGCGGAGGCGTCGAAGCGGTCGATCGAGCAGTCCAAACGGTTCAATAAGCCGATCGTGACTCAGATCGAACGGGCGGCACAGTTTTATCTGGCTGGAGACGAACACCAGGATTTCGCCGCGAGGAATCCCGGGCAGTACAAACGGTACAAAGTCCTCTGCGGCCGCTCCGATCGGCTGGAAGAGTTGTGGGGAAAATCGTAAGAGGGACGCTGCGCTAGTTCTTCAGCAGCCTCCGGCATTCTCCCAAGATATAGACCGGTCGCGTGTGCTTGTCCTTTTTGTCAGGCACATGGCCGATGGCCGCTCCGGTCATGATCATGCCGGGAGGGCATTGCCAGTGGGTGACGCCGATCAGCCCGCCCAGCCCGAACGCATTCGGGACCTTGTCGCTGAAGTTGAAATCCTCCAGCTTGCGGCCTTTCTCTCCGGCCTCGAGAATCGCCGTCGCGCTCGCATGCTCGATGGCGATTTGCAGTAGGTTCTCACGGGGAAGTAGTTGGAGCTGGTTGTACATTTCGAGCATCCCGAACGAGAGATGCTTTGCGAGAACGGTAGTGGTGTAGGGCTTCCCTTCCTTTTCGAAATCAAAGAGAAACGCCATCTTCTCCAATTGCCCGCCGACTGTGCCATCCGGTCTAAGTTCACCACAGGAAAAGCGGAACGACTGCCACGTGCGGTTGTTCACTTCCTTGAGGAAGAACTCCTGAACGACCCCGTTGTCGAACGTGTCGAGGCAGGAAATGAACTTGCTTTCGACCACTCTGTCCGTCGCTTCGTCCAGATCGTTGCAGGCAATCCAGTGAGATCCGATGAAGTAGACCTTCACTTTGTGCGGGACGCAGCCTGCCACGATAAAGGTGCGACCGTCGTTGGAGGTGTACTGCTTGTCCTTTGCGTCGAGCGGTGTCTTGTCGATGGAGAAGCCAGGTGTTTGGGTAATCGTCGCGGTGACATCCGATCCGGTCTTGGCCCAAAACCCGTTGGATAAGACGATGCCGCTGGCATGGTCGTATTTCTTGGACTCACCTGATTGGATGGTGTGGTCGAGCACCATGTCGGATTGACCCTGGGCCTTGGCTTCGGCTTGAACCTGTGCCGAAAGGGCGGTGAAGGCCAGCCAAGCTGCGAAGACCGCGTATATGATGGTTGCATGCATGGTTCCTCTCCCGTCAAATCGGGATCAATTGGTCACGGCTGAGTTGCACGGTTGGCCATGCCGTTCGTGCGCTCCACCTCCGCAAGCTTGTGCTGCAGCGTCTCGATGGCTTTGTGCTGTTCGATCACATACAAGGTCAGCTCCTCGATCTTGAGCAACAGCTTGGACTGCATTTGGCCGAGGCTGATGCCGTCCGTTTCCGCTTCGGCGGCGCTTGGGATGTGCGGTAGATGATGATGGGTGTGAATGAACTGTTCGACCTCCGGGAGGGGTTTGAGAGAGTATTCGCTGTGGAAGACATAGTCCGACCAATCTTTCACCAGCTTGATTCTGACCTCCTCGGCCAGGATCTTACCGCCCACGACCAGCATGTAGTCGCTCGGGATGCGCTCGTTGATATTCACCACGCCGATGGCGGCCTTGCGATGCACGGCAAAATCCAGATCGGCGGGTAGGATGTGGAGCTTGCTTCTGGCCCCGCCGGCGTAGGCGTGCCGCGTGTCGACCTCAAACTTCGGGCTGGCGTCTCCCTTGTAGAGATTGTTGGCGCTAAACAAGCGGTCGTTGCGGTCGTCCGACGCCGCGAGCGGTCTGGTCACTTCCAAGAGCGCTTTGGGACCGCTGCCTGCCGGCACCTGGTCTCCGACCGTCACGTGGCCGGGTCGTGAAATGGTCCCGTTTTGATTGGCGGGGCCATCCCACTGTTGAGCCTGGCCGATGGCCGTCATGGCGAAACAGGAGACCGTGACAACAAACAGAAACGGGATTCGCTCGGTGATAGGCATGTGTCCTCCATTTTCCACCCGTAGGGTGCTGTGGCGGGCAGACGTTGCGGCAAACAATCAAATTGGTTCGCGCGAGCACGATGGACGATGGCACAGAATACGTTTCTCACAATGAGTGGGCAAGTCCAACCTGATGGTCGAGACACCAAGATTGCAAATGCGTTTGGGGTCGAACGTCCCTATAGCGAGTTGATGGTCACGCGATGTCGTTGACAGTGATCGTGAGGATGAGTAGCCTGTGCTCGGTTCGTGATGTCGTCGCACCGAAATACGTGCTTTTTGCGGCCGTGGGGAGTTTCCATGTCTAGAATCGTGCCGGTCCGCTTTCTTTCTCTGATGGTCGTTTTGCTGATGTCTTGTCTCCTTGTGTCCTGCGTGGCCCTCGAGTTCGACCGTATGTCCGGTACATCGTTCCCGCCGTCACACATGGTCAACGGCCAGTCGGTGACGTTAAGAACGATCTATGACGAAGCGGGGATCAAGCTGGATGTGCAGGAAGACGAGACGAACATCCAGCCGCTGAACATTGCGCAGAACGACTGTATCAGCGATGCCGAGCTGGATACCTTGGAATCCAGCCATCGTCAGCTGTCAATCTTTCCGACGTCCATCTGCCCGTTCGACTTTTGCAACACGTACCATCTTTATGGCGTCGTGGTGAATCACTACGGCGAGGTATTGGATGCCTGCTTGCCGGAATTCGTCTTGGGCAAGATGTGGGACGGCCATACGCGTTCCGCCTTCGCCATCTTCTATCGCATGGCCACGATTCAATCCAATGGACCTGAATATCTACGGACAACAGCGCATGAGATGGGCCATGCGTTCAATCTGCATCATAGCGATGGCGACGGCACGTCCATCATGACTCAAACCGACGACCTCGAAGGGACGGCTGTGTTTCGATTCTCGGATCAGAGTCGAGACCACCTGATGAACCATCCGGCCCGATGCAAGTTTCCAGGGGCTCTGGGCGGCGCGCCGTTCACGTGGGTGATCGATGCCCATGCCGTCTGGCCGCATCCTTTGGAAGAGTTAACCGTCACGGACTGCGATTGATGGCTGCCTCGATGAATCAATGTATCAGGGTGCGTCGTTGGTTCTGTGCCATGGCGCTGCTGCCGGCAATGCTGTTTGCCGGTCACGGACAGGCGCAGGAATCCACCGGCAGTGCCTCGCTGGAGCTTCGCTTGGAACTGCAGAAAACCGCGCTGGTATTGGGCGAGCCGGCGTATGCCACGATTCACATCAAGAATGTCGGTGCGAATCCGGCGGAGGTCAACAAAATCCTCGATCCGCAGACGGGCGCCGTGCACATCGAGTTGTCAAGTGCCGGCACGCCGCGATTGTCATTCCTGCCCTTGTTTTATGCCGATACCGTGGACCCCAGGATGGCTCTTGAACCTGGCGAGGAAGTGGCGGCGGCCTTTCCTATCTTCTATGGCGCATTGGGATGGTCGCTCACCCGCCCGGACACCTATCATGTATCGGCCTGGTATGGGGGTAGCCGCAAATCATCCAATCAAATTTTACGATCGAACATGGTGGCTGTAACCGTGTCTGAGGAGGGCGGCATCGGCGCATCCTTGATGGATGATGGACAGTCAAGCCAGGAAGCGGGAAAGTTTCTTCTCTGGCAACGGGGAGATCATCTGCAAGCTGGGCAAAGACTCTTGACCGACCTGATCGCCAAGCATCCCGACTCGCCAGTGTCCGATTATGCGTTGTTGGCGTTCGGCCGCAATCTCAGCCGCGATTTTCGGAATTATGCCGCCGGCCAGGTTCGCCAGGCCGATTGCCGGTCTGCGCTGGAATATTTTCATCGAGTCAAAGCTGATCGCTTGCCGGTGTTCCTACAGATTCAGCTCCAGCTCGACGAAGCGCGCTGCCGCATCAAAATGGATGAACCATCGGAGGCCGGAAAGGCATTCGAGCAGGCTGAACGCCTGAGCGGGAATCGCCGTGAATATAGCCTATTGTTCGATCAAGCCGTGCGGCTGGAGCCGGGATTGAAACAATTTTCCACGGCCTATCCATGAAACAAAGAGACACACATGTCGCAAGTCCTGTTGTGAACAGCCGGTTGGACAGATGCATATCCGGCGAGAAGGGACAGTCGAAAGACTGTCCCTTCTCGCCGGCCCAGGGTTGATCACATCGGGGTTGATCTAGACCCTCCCCAAATCCTTTGCATTGCTCCTCCGAGTTTCCGCCAAGCGCCGAGATATGGCTCCGAGCTGGTCTTCATCGCTCAGTAACCGTGAGAACGATTCATTGTCATCGGAGAGGTCACGATGTCCTTCTTCATCGGGCCAAGCGCGCCGAGGAGTTCGTTCTTCTCCCGTTCGCCGACTTTGAACTTGTTGAGGGTCGCGACCAAGTCGCCGACGAGGGCGTCGAACTCGTCGCCGGTGATCTGCATGCCGGCGTGGGTGCTCTTCATGTCGCGTCCTGCATAGGTGCAGGGTCCTCCGGAGGCCTGGCAGACCTGATCGACCAACATGGTCTTCAGCCGAGGAATGTTGGCATTGGCGAATTTCCCATTGATGCGATTATCCGCCGCCACGCGTCCGACGAAGTCGTCCACGACGGCGGTGATCGCCGGTTTGCCGCCCAGCCGCTCGTAGAGCGATTTGTCGGTCGTCATCTTTGTGTCGGCCGTCATCTTGCGGTCTGATGACTCCATGGTGCTGCACCCGCCGAGGGACAACAACAAGCCTCCGACGACGAAACAGTATGTAAGCTGACTGCTCATAACCGTCCTCCATTATGTGGTGTGAGTTGAACCGATAAATATTTGCCCAGCATTTGCCAAAGTCTACGAGGGGAACTCGCGGGCTGGATCTATGGGGATATCGCAAATCCGAAGAGCGGATTTATTTATATGTTCATGAATCCGCAGCGTGGATTCTCTCGTATACGTATCCCCGGCAAAGAAGTTCTCAAATGACAGGCCAAGTAATGGGACAGGCTTCTTTTCCATGCAGGATGAAGATCGGAATCTCATTGGCCTGTGATCATTGAGCAGTATGGGTTGAGGCGTGCAGGGATGACGGCCGCTATGAATAATATGCGGGCCGATGTATTCTTCACCGCCAGTGACAATCCAGCGCAACCAAAGCAGGCAGCGCTCGCTGTTGAACATTTAATGACTCGAATGAGCGGGGGGAGGATCATGAAGAACGTTGAGATGACGGTCGATGGAACGATGCTGACGATCCGTGTGGATCTCTCGAAGGAGTTTGGGCCTTCTGCCTCGGGAAAGACTATCATCATCGCTTCGACGGAGGGCAATGTGACGATTCCGAATCGCGAGGAAAAGGTTGGCCTCAACGTGTACCGAAAGAAGAGCTGATCGCCGATCGCGTGACACGGATAAGGGAAGGTCTTGAGAAGAATGGCGCAACGGCTTGAAGGCAAAGTCGCGGTGATATCAGGTGGAGGCCGAGGACTGGGATTGGCGACGGCCAGACTCTTTGCGCGCGAGGGCGCATCGGTCGTGATCGGCCAGCGTGATCGCGAGGAAGGGGAACGGGCAGTCGCACTCATTCAACAGGACGGCGGCCGGGCTTGTTTTGTCCATCTCGACGTCACGCAGGAAGACATGTGGCGACACATCGTGAGCACGGCCTCGCAGCGTTTTGGGCGACTCGACATTCTGGTGAACAACGCGGGGGCGATTCAGATGGAAGGCGTGGAGGACTTGACCCAGGAGGTTTGGGACCGCACCATCGCGGTCAATCAGACAGGCACGTGGTTAGGGATGAAGACGGCCATACCCGCCATGCGGAAAGGGGGCGGAGGCTCCATTGTCAACGTGGCGTCAATTGCCGGGCTGATCGGCCATGGTCAAGTGTTTGCGTATCAAGCGAGCAAAGGGGCCGTGGTGATCATGACGAAGAGCGCGGCGATTCAATATGCTCGTGAAAAGATTCGGGTGAACACCGTCATCCCAGGCCCGGCTGATACCGTGATGTTCGGCAGCGTCGAGCCGGTGCTCGCGCAGCAGGTCAAGGAGCAAATCCCCTTAGGGCGTATCGGGAAGCCGGAAGAAGTCGCCTATGGCGTGCTGTATCTGGCGTCTGACGAAGCCGCCTACGTGACCGGGGCTGAGCTGGTCATCGACGGCGGCTTCACGGCGCAATAAATCGCGGGTAAAGAGTGCAGGCTGACCTCCAACAGACCCGTAGCATCCGTAGAGTCTTTCGACCACTGGTCGGAATCCTCATCGCGCTGTCATGGTCTGTTCTTGCCTCCGCCGCCTCGATTGAGGTAGCGGGCGGAAAGGATGTGACGTTCTGTGAAACGGTTGCGAAGCTGTTCGGCGAGCCGCCGGCGCCGCCGGCCGATCTGCTCAAGACCGTGGAATGGAAACCGGTTGAGTTGCACGGGCAGGGGCCGAAGACACGTCATTGCTCGAGTCTCGACCGCGCGGTCTTCGACTTCGACAATGACGGAAAGCTCGATCTGGTCGTCAAGACGACGTTCTGTATGAAGGGTGCGCCGAGTGACAGCTTCTACGTATTTCCTGCCGACAGCGAGGTCCTTGAGCAGACTTCATGGCAGGATATGACGCCGTTGATGGCAACGCCGGATAAGTTCGAACGCACCGGAGGCCGCTATCCGCTGAGTTCGCTTCCGATTGCCGCCGGGTTGGCTGAAAAGGAGCCGGCTCTCCGCGACGCGTTTATGGTTCACCCGTTCATACTGGACCAGAAGGCGTATATCGCATTGACCGACAGCCGCGGAACCTGGACAGTCATCGCGAAGTATCTCCGTGGAGAGCAGTTTGAAGATCAGTGCTATTTGAAAGGTGGAAAGAAGTAGTTTGGACCCGGGCGGGTGGCCCTTGATTTGAATACATGTGCCCGTGACGGGCCGAACCGTTTCATGGAGGATAGCTGTCATGGACGGCGAAGGTTCCACGCACTTCACTCATGAATCGAGAAGGTCAAACCGACTCGGGGACCTCCTGGCCAAAGAGAAGCTCCAGGCAGCCCGAAAGCTGACGCCGGAGCAACGGCTGCTGATGGCACTCGATCTCTCCAACGCTGCTCACTTCTTGCATCGCGCGTGTTCGAAGAAGCCCTAGCAAAAGTCATCGTTCGTCCCGATGCGGCTCGCTCCGAAGGGTCGCTGGATTCTTATGCGCTGATCGGTGGGTTCGCCGTCGCGGCTTGGGGCGTTCCGCGTGCGACTCAGGATATCGATTTAGCCGTTGGAATTTCGATTGAAGTGAAGTAGCCGAGTGTCCCTATGCGGAGTTTGTCATTTGGCAGCGACGTGCGGTAGCGTACTTGTGTTGTGGAACACGCCTTCATCTGTCCATTTTGCGGCGCCGAGATTTCGATGGTCCTGGATCTTTCGGTGCACCATCACACCTACATCGAAGACTGTGAGGTCTGCTGCAATCCTCTCGAGATCAGTTATACGGTCGAGAACGATGTGCTCGTCGATTTCGATGCCAAGACCATGGAATAAGTTGTCGCGGCAGCGAACAGATAGGCAACCTGCCGCTTTGTTCATCCAGACACGGGGCGCGCGGCATCGTGCTGCGTTCTTCGCTCACCAAACGATAGATAGCCTTCCAAACTATGTGTGGTTTGCGATAAGGTGAATGCTTCACCCATGGAGGAGGCAGCATTTCTATGGCAATCGAAACTGGAACAGTCATAACGTTGTATCGGTATCCGGTCAAGTCGATGAGGGGAGAGGAATTGGCGGCGGCTGAACTGACGGCATATGGCGTGCTCGGTGATCGTGCGTATGCGTTGATCGACAGCGCCGATGGCAAGGCGGCCACCGCGAAGAATCCCGGCAAATGGCCGTTGATGTTCGCGTTCCGCGCCGAGTTCTCTCAGCCTCCCAAGAATGGTACGGCCCTGCCGGCCGTCCGGATCACCTTGCCGGACGGATCGACCGTCAGCACGGCGGCGAGTGACTGCGACCAGGTTCTGTCGCGTGTCTTGAAGCGGACCGTGACGGTGGCGAAGGCCGACCGTGGACGCGTGTCGGGCGTGCAGACTGCGTTGCCAGCCTGGAGTGGAAAGTCCGAGGAGTACAAGCTCGACATGGAAGGGATCGATCAACGCAACAGTGTGCAGGAGTTCACGTTACCGACCGGCACGTTTTTCGACGGTGCCATTGTTCATCTGGTGACCACTGCCACGCTGAACCGCCTTCATGAGCTCTATTCGACCGGCCGCTTCGAGGCCCCGCGCTTCCGTCCGAATGTGGTGGTGGATGCAGGAAAGGGGGAGAGGGGTTTCGTGGAGCAGGGTTGGATCGGTTGGACCGTGACGATCGGCGATGTGAAGCTGAAGGTTACAGGCCCCTGTGCCCGCTGTGTCATGACGACACTCCCGCAAGGCGATCTTCCAAAGGATACGGGGATCTTGAAGACCGCCGTCCAGCATAGCCAGGGCTATGTCGGTGTCTATGCTGCCGTGATCAGCGAAGGCACGATCAGGCGGGGAGATGCGGTGACAATCGGCGGATGAGAACGCGCAGACCGTAGAAAGATGAAAATGAGGACACACGATGGCATCTGGCCGTGGGTCTGCGTTTCGAGACACATCCAGTTTTCATGAGTCTGATCGGGGCTTGCTAGGCGGCACGCTCGTTGTCCGACTCGTTCATGTTCCGGTTCGCGAGACAATGATTCAAGGTGGACTGAATGCTCAATAATTCATCCCGGCCGGTCGGGTTTGATTGGATACATCGGCCAAGCGGGATGCCTGCCGATTCGATCTCAAGGGAAAATTTCTCGATCTCGTCGTCGATCCAGAACCACTCGCGGCCGTTCAGCTTCTGGACGGCCTGCTGGACCCAGACGACTTTGTTCTCGTAGTTCGTCCAGTTGGCATGGTGAAAGGGCGGAGACTCTAAATTGTCTCCAAACTTGTCGCAGCAGAGCACTCTCAAGAGCGAGTGGATCCTTTCCGATTCCCACGATGTCAACCAGATGAGTTCGAAGTGCTCGTGCGCCCACGCCAGCCAGGATTTCACGCCGGGCCGGAGCTGGAATTCTCCCGCATAGTGCCCAAACAGCACTCCGTCGATGTCATGAAACAAGATGGGTACATTTGGCATATAGTTCCTCTGAGAGCAATCTAGCAGAATGGTCTTGATAGCCAATCGAATTCGCCCTTTGCTCCCAATCAAGCCATTCTCGTCGGCATGGAACATTTCCAGGATGGCTGGTCCTTGTTCGAATGCTTTACGATACGCGAGCCTCACGTATGGAGAGCGTATCTTTTGATAGAAATGAAAGAATCCACGATTGCGGCAAGAGCCGTATCCGATAAATGCCGGGATGAGGTTCCAAAACGACGGGGAGGACGCACCCATGATCATGCATCTGGACCATGTAACGGTAGTCGTGCGCGATGTGGCCAAGGCCAAGGAGTTTTTCGCCCTGTTGGGGTTTGCGGAAGAAAAGTCCGTCGTGATCTCAGGTGAAGTGTTTGCCCGCTACATGGGCGTGGACGGGATTGAAGCCGAGCATGTGACCTTGGTGGCGACGCGGTCGTCACCGCGCTTCGAAATCCAGCTGCTGAGGTATCGCCACCCTGAAACGATTCCCGAATCGGATGCCGCGAACCTGGCAAGACTCGGCTATAACCACATCTGTTTTGCCGTGAACGATGTGGACGCCGAGGTGAAGCGCCTCACCATCCAGGGTGTCACGCTCCGCAACGACGTGATGACCTTTCATTCCCGCAAATTGGTCTTTCTTTCAGGCCCCGAAGGCATCACAGTCGAGTTGGCCGAATGGCAAAGTTGAGTGGCGTCCTACCAGCCTAACTGCCAGCGATGTCCGTTTCGCTCTACGAGGGCATCAGCTTCCGGCGGTCCCCACATGCCGGCCGTATAAAAATGCACGTCCTGTTTTTCGGCGATCACGCGGTCGTAGAGTCGCCATGCAGTTTCCGTGAAGTCAGCGCTGACAAACAATGTCTGATCGCCGATCATTACGTCTCGAAGCAATGTCTCGTACGATTCCGGTAACGCGCCGAACGCTTCTTCATAATCGAAATGCAGGGCTCGGTCGCTGAACTGAAACGGCCGCCCCGGTCTTTTGACGGAAAAGCACAGGGAAAATCCTTCGCTCGGTTGCAGCGTGATGAGCAGCTGATTGGGCGACGGACCATCCGCACCGAGGGCCCGGAAGATCTGTGCCGGTGCCTCGCGGAAGGTCACGGCGATCTGGGTCATTTTACGCGGCAGACGTTTTCCTGTGCGGAGGTAGAACGGCACTCCTTTCCATCGCCAATTGTGGATTTCCATCTTCAACGCTACGAATGTTTCCGTCATGGAATCGTCGGGCACGCCGGGTTCTTCGCGATAGCCAGGAATGAGGAGGTTGCCGATCTGCCAGGCCGTATACTGGCCGAACACCACGTCCTCCCGAGAGATCGGCGCCACGGACTGGAGCACCTTTCGCTTCTCGCTTCGAATCGCGCCGGCTTCGAACGAGGACGGCACCTCCATGGCCATGACAGTCAGCAACTGCGTGAGATGATTCTGCACCATGTCACGCAATGCGCCGGATTGGTCGTAGTAGGCGCCGCGACGTTCGACGCCAATGTCCTCCGCCACGGTAATCTGTACGTGGTCGACGGTATCTCGTCTCCACAGCGACTCGAAGATCGGATTGGCAAACCGGAACGCCAAGAGGTTCTGCACCGTTTCTTTGCCCAGATAATGGTCGATGCGATAGATCTGGGATTCATCAAGGTAGCGATGCAACCGATCGTTAAGCGCGTGCGCCGACTGGACGTCGTGGCCGAACGGCTTTTCGAAGACGATGCGAATCCAGCCGTCGCTCTTTAAGAGGGCGGCCTCCGCGAGGCGTTGGATTGTGGTCGGGACGGTATCCGGCGGCAGGGCTAAATAGAATACGCGATTGTGCGGTGTGGCCCGGGCTCGTTCCAGTTCACTGATAAAGCCGGCCAAGGCCTCGTAATCCTGCGCGCTGCCGCTCCCGACGCTTTGATAGTACAGGCAGGCGTCGCACCAGGCACGGAGGTTGTTGTCATGGCGCCAGCCGGCCTTTTGCAGCCCCTCATAGGCCCAGAGACGAAAGGCGTCCGTTCCCATCTCCTGGAGAGAGGCTCCCACAATCGAGAGATCCCGACATTCGAGCCCGCGGTTGCTCAATTGGTAAAGCGCCGGGAGCAGTTTTCGTCTCGTCAGGTCCCCCGTGGCTCCCAGGATAATAAATAAATGAGACTCAACGGTCTGTTCTGCCATTCTCCAGGGCCCTCATTTGGTAACAGCTTCTCTTGCCAGCTTAACAATAGTTCCTGCCCGTGTGCAGGTGTTCTGAAGGGCCATCTGTTTCCTTCTCCCTGCAGTGCTTCATTGCCGACCCCTTCTTTTGAACGATTGCCCGACGGACATGACATGCGCAAGTCTCCGAGGAATCCCGTCCGTGGTCCGTTCGTGATCGTCGGCCGGGGCGACCGCGTTGGAGAAAGAACGTGAAGGAATTGTCCGGGCATTCCCTGACCCATTGCCTGCTCGCGTCCACAGGCGCACTTGCTCTCTTGTGCGGGTGTGAGTTCTTGGTCCCTGAAAAGCAGCGGGTGCCGATTGGGTATTCGAGAGATGGAAATGGACGCCCGTGCGCGACGTATGAGATCAAGAAAGACGCCGTGTATGAAACCCTCTGCGATTATGAAAGAGTGCAGCCTGATGTCGTGAGGAATCCCTTATCCAAGCAACAGCCGACGAAATAATGCTCCGCCGTCCGATACATCTCAGATCCTCCAAAGGGTGAAACGACGGGACGGGAGAAGATTGTTCATCCCGCTTTACTCCGCTCGTCGATCGGCTTTATAAATATTCCCGCGCTCTTGACCATCCAAGGGGCCTCACGTGCCGTATCGAATTGATTTCGATCCAACGCATCGGATCCTTCGCGTCAAATTCGAAGGACGGGCGACGGATGACGATCTCAAGACCGTATATCGGTATGGTCAGGAGAACGTCGGACGATTTGATCCGCAAGCCGGCATCACGGATTTTTCAGGGGTAACGGCGGTGGCATTTTCGAGCCAGACGATGCGCGAGCTTGCCAGCTCTAAACCGATCATGCCGGATAAGAGCCGTCCGGTCGTGTTCGTGGCGCCGACTCTCGACTTGTTCGGCATGGCACGCATGTTTGAATTGCAAGGTGGGGATGCACGTCCCAACCTGCATGTCGTGCGAACGGAGGAAGAGGCCTATCAAATATTGAATGTCGATCAGCCTCGATTCGAGCCGGTTGAATAATCGGTCTCACGCCGGATATTCGGCTCGTGCCGATATGACGGCATCAACAGTCTCCTCACGGTGTTCGCTTCCAATGCTGAATCCTCGTAACATTGGCGCACGGGGTGCTGTATTCTTCAGCACTTAGGTGCACAATTCCCCATCGTCCTGCCATTGGCATATTTCATGCGCTCTATCGAGGGTCAAGCAGTCGAGGTCCCAAACACGATTCATCGGCGCGTAGACATATGAAAGGAGAGCAATCATGGCTTCACTCAAAGGAAAGGTCGCAGTCGTCACAGGTGCATCTCGTGGGATCGGGCGAGAGATTGCCCTGAAGCTTGGAAAGCAGGGGGCCAGCGTCGTGGTGAATTATACGAAAAGCGCGGAGGAGGCGAAGAAGATCGTGGCCAGCATCAACGAAGACGGCTCGAAAGCCATTGCAGTTCAAGCCGATCTAGGGAAAGTGGCCGACGTCCGGCGCCTGTTCCAAGAGACAGATAAGGCCTTCGGCCGTCTGGATATCCTCATCAACAATGCGGGCATCTTCTGGACGAAACCGATTCTCGAAGCAACCGAGGAGGAGTATGACCAGATGTTTGCCGTCAATACGAAAGGGCAGTTCTTTGCCTTGCAAGAAGCGGCGAAACGGATGGCGGACGGCGGGAGGATCATCAACCTCTCCACCGGGGCCACAGAACTCTATTTCCCTGCGAGCAGCATCTATGGCGGCAGCAAGTCGGCGCTCGAATATTTTTCAAAGGTGGCGGCCAAGGAGTTGGGCGCACGCAAGATCACGGTGAACACGATCTCGCCAGGATTTACCGACACCGACATGCTGAGCGATCCACAGCTGAAAACCGTGGGCGTGCAATCTTCCCCCCTGGGCCGTCTGGGAACACCGAAGGACATCGCCGATGTGGTGGCCTTCATGGTCAGCGAGGAAGCAGGATGGATTACCGGAGACAAGATTCAGGTTGGCGGCGGCGTCGCGATGTGAGTACAGCATACAGAGAGAGGGCTGAGAGCGAACAGTTCGTTCGGTACGGCCAAAGGTCTCGACAATGGGAATACCACTCGAGCGTCAGGGATTTCAGGTAGGGAGCGGTGCTGTACAAGAGATAAATAAGTGGTAAGAAGGGACCAGGAAGCGAGGTCATGGTGTAGGATGAAGGGGAGTATTGACCAGGAGGTGACTCCATGAAAATGCTCACCATTATCTGCCGGGATAAGTTCGAAAGCGCGGTGGTTCAGATGTTGAACGATGTCGGGGTCAAAGGCTATACGGTCATGTCGGGACTGGGCGGCAAAGGCCAAACGGGGACTGTTTCAAAGTATAGCTGGACGGAGACAAACGTCTCGTTCATGGTCGCGCTCGAAGATCAGCAAGTGGGCGCGGCGGTTAAAGGAATGAAGCAATTGTATATGAATCTCCTTGATGCCAACCAGGGAGAAGAAGTTGCCCTCAAGGTATTTCTGCAGCCTTGCGAGGTAATCCTCTAGCAGAAACGCATCGATTGCTTTCCCCCACCATCTACCGCGCCTGCATGGTCGTTCATGCAGCTTTGCGAATCACGGGCTTCATTGCAGAATGTCCCGCTGATTGCCGGTCCATCGCCTCAGGCTCCGCCCCGAGTATCAACCTCAACGAAACAGTGACGAATATGGCAAAGCCCACGATGATCGACATGATCATCATGACGATGAGTACGCTGCCGCCCATATCGCCGAACATACATCACCTCCGGATGTAGATTGTGGTGATCCATCCGCATTTCTTAATTTATTGTATCGCTGCGAAAATGCCTATTCTGCTGTTCTAATGATGCGCTCTTTCACATTGATTTTACGTCCCATGTCCAGGGTAACCTACCGTCCGCATGAGTGACGATCGCCCGCTCATTCCACCTTCCGTCACGCTTCCTGAAATCACCGTGAAAGCGGTCGTGTTGTCGATAGTCCTGGCGGCGGTCCTAGCCGCGGCCAATGCCTATCTGGGGCTGTTCGCCGGGATGACGGTCTCCGCGTCCATTCCAGCCGCGGTCGCTTCGATGGCCATTCTTCGGCTCTTTCGCCGGTCGAACATACTCGAAAACAATATCGTCCAGACTGCGGCGTCATCCGGCGAGGCTTTGGCCGCCGGCGTGATCTTCACGATTCCGGCACTGCTGTTGGTGGGCTATTGGTCGTCGTTCGATTACTGGCAGACGACCGTGATTGCGACGGTAGGCGGACTCCTCGGCGTGCTTTTTACCATCCCTTTGCGGCGGGCGCTGATTGTCACGGCTCGCTTGCGCTTCCCGGAAGGCGTCGCGACGGCGGAGGTTCTGAAAGTTGCGGCCGCTGACCGTAATGCCGGCAGTCGAGCCGAGGCGGCTGGGGATTTCCGGGCCTTGTTTTCTGCCGCGCTTATCGGTGGAGTGGTGAAGGTCGGGGAGAGTGGTTTGCGGGTATGGGCTGAATCGTTGGAAGGGGCCGCTCACGTGGGCCGGACCGTGCTCTATGGGGGAATCAACCTGTCGCCTGCCCTGCTCGCGGTTGGGTATATCATCGGACTCCACACATCCGTGGTCGTGCTCATTGGCGGCGTCATCGGATGGCTGGTCCTGATGCCGGCCTATGGGGTGCTTAACGGTGTGCCTCCAGATCTGAACGGAGTGACGGCGGCCAGAACGATCTGGAGCGAGCACATCCGCTACGTCGGCATCGGCGCGATGCTGACCGGCGGCCTCTGGACGCTGACAAAAATGCGCGCGCCGGTATGGAAGAGTTTGCAGACCCTGCGTGACAGTTACCGCGCGGCGCGCGCCGTTCGTGCAGATACAGCCGTGGCGAGAACGGAACAGGATGCATCCCTGCCATGGATCGTCGTTCCGTTCTTTCTGTCGATGATTCCGATGGCCTGGATCTATGCCGCGGTGGTGGGCAGCTTCGGGATCGGCATTCTGATGACGATCGTCATGGCGCTCGCGGCCTTTCTCTTTTCCTCGGTCGCAGCCTATATGGCCGGCTTGGTCGGCAGCTCGAGCAATCCGGTATCCGGCGTCACGATCGCCACAATTATGCTGGCCGCCTTGTTGCTCGTCTTGTTCATGGGAGCCGGACATCCGGCCGGACCGGCCGCAGCGCTGGTGATCGGCGCGGTGGTCTGCTGCGCTGCGGCCATGGGGGGAGACAATTTACAAGATTTGAAAACCGGCTATCTTGTCGGCGCGACGCCGTGGAAGCAGCAAATCATGCAGGTGGTTGGCGTGCTGACCGGCGCCGTCGTGTTGGTGCCGGTGCTGTCGCTGCTTCACGCGAAGTATGGGATCGGCGAGCCGACGGTCAGCCACCCCCATGCGCTGAGCGCACCGCAAGCCACCCTCATGGCGAGCCTTACGCGGAGCGTGTTTGGTGCAGGGCTTCCCTGGCGCCTCGTCGGCTTGGGTGCGGTGATCGGCGTGGTGGTGATTCTGTTGGATCGACGCCAGGAAACGCGCGGCAGCGACTTTCGTTTGCCCGTCCTTGCCGTGGCACTGGGCATTTACCTTCCGTTCAAACTCTCTGCCACTGTCTTCCTGGGCGGTGCGATTGCTGCTTTGGCCAAGCGGGCGGCAGGCGGAGGAGAAGACTCGTCGCGTCGCGGACTGCTCTTTTCTGCGGGCCTAATTACCGGCGAAGCGTTAATGGGTATCCTGTTGGCCGTGCCGATCGCGCTGGCCGCGCTGTGGCCTGGTCTGAGCGCCGATCCGTTTACAATATTCAGTCAGCCGCCGTTGGGCGGCTGGCCTGGCTTGCTTATAGTGGGAATAGTGGGATGCCTGCTCTATAGAATCGGATCAGGAGCAAGACGGGACATATGATATATAATGGTATCTCCTTGTCATAAATCCTATGCTGAGACTCGCATTATCGCCGTAATTCCAATTAGTTACCTGTCTCGACATCTCATCACATGGTGCTCTATAAGGGTAAACACCTGAATCGCATCAGGAAGACAATTCATTCGCTCCATAAACCGGCTTATACACAGATCTAGAGGGCAGGCATGGCACGATCGAGGCGACCGGAACTGGAAAAAGACAATCCTTCTGCGCCGCAGACCTATATTGGTCGGCGGAAGAAGGCCAATGGTTCACATTCAAGCGGCCACACTGAGACCATCAAGACACTTGAGACGTTGACCGAGGCGGCTGAGCATTTCGTCAACCGGGTTCCGCGGTTGAAAAAGAATGAAGCAGAGCGGCAGGCATTGCTCAACGCCATCACACAGGCGCAGCTGGTGCTGTCAGTGCGGCACGTGTCCTGATCTCGTTCGCGGAGTCATTCGTCGGATCTTCGGCGCATCACGGTTTATGCGTGAATTCGGGGTCGATCAACGGCCTCGATTCTGTATAATGACGGCTATGCGACCGTTCACTCCTGCCATTTTTTCTCCATCGGCTTTGGAATTGTTCCTGGTTGCGATCTGCTTTCTCCCGGTTTCCTTCTCTGTATCGACCGCACAGGCCGATTCCGATCGGGGCGTCTGGCGCCAGGCTGCTCCCGCGCCGACCAAGCGGACCGAGGTGTCTGCGGCGGCGGTGCACGGTAAAATCTATGTCGTGGGAGGGTTCGAGGAGCCGGGCTTGAGCAACGTGATGAACATGTCGATCACGCCGGTTGTTCAGGAGTACGATCCTGCCACGGACAAGTGGACGGACAAGGCTCCCATGCCGGCCGGGTTGCATCACGTGGGTATTGGCGCGGTGGACGGGAAGTTATATGTCATCGGTGGATACAAGCAGTCGGGACTCAGTGTCTGGCAGCCGGTTGCCACGGTCTATGCCTATGATCCGGCGGCGGATTCTTGGACCGAGCGGACGCCCATGCCGACTGCACGCGGAGCATTGGCTGTCGCCGTGCACGAAGGCAAGTTATACGCCATCGGCGGTTATGACCGGACCGTGAACAGTGCGGCGGTGGAGGTCTACGATCCGGCGCATGATTCCTGGACCTCCCGCGCAATGCTTCCCACGGCGCGAGACCATCTGGCAGCCTCGGCCGCAGGCGGAAAAATCTATGCGGTCGGCGGGCGGATAAAGGGCGACTACCGAAAGAATCTCTCGGTGACCGAGGTCTATGATCCGGGTCGTGATCATTGGACTCGCGGGGCGGAGCTTCCCACCGCGCGAAGCGGTATCACTGCGGCTGAGACCGGTGGCCGAATCTATGTGTTCGGCGGCGAGGGCGGCGACGGCACGTTTCGCGAGAACGAGGCATATAACCCATCACAAGATACATGGCAGACGATGGCCGCGATGCCTGGTGGGCGCCACGGGTTGGGGTCCGCCGTCGTGGACGGGCGAATCTATGTCATCGACGGCGGGCCGGTGCCCGGCGGCTCCTTCAGCAATGCCAACGAAGTGTTCAGTCCGCCGAGGTCAGGCGGCGGGCACTAATTGGACATCAGGCAAGTGGGAGAATTGCTTTAAAACACGGGGCGTAGATTTGAGGGGCGCTCACACTCAGAAAGGCGGGTCACGATGTTCGGACGGCGCACGCAACAGGCTAAGCAGTATCTGAAGGACAAGGACCGGCTCAATCGTCTGCTGAGCGAGTCGCTGGCGATGGCGCGGGCGCGTGGCGGAATGCTCTGGCTGGATATTCAACTGCTGGTCCGGCTGATCAAGGCGTGGATGAGCGGTTCCTACAAGGGAGTATCCGTCCAAACCCTGGTGGCTATCGTGGCCGCGATGATCTATTTCATCAATCCGCTGGATTTGATCCCCGACTTCATTCCCGGGCTTGGCTATGTCGATGATGCGGCACTGATCGCATGGCTGCTGAAGAGTCTGGCAGGAGATCTCCACCAGTTCAGGAACTGGGAGGAAGGGCGTAGTTAGACACTATCGGCTTCCTTTTGGATTGGGCTGGTAATACAGCTGGTCGAAGTACGTGGGCCCGCCCAACGTGAAGTTCGAATAGTTGCCCATCACATTCATGCGCTTTTCCCGCTCCGCGCGTTCTTTATCTTCCCGCTCGGCTTCGTGGACCAGGTAGTCCATCGTGGCCTCGGTACTCATTCTGACCCCGGAATAGCGGCCAAGCGGCTCCACGCCAGCCGCCTTTCCGGCGCCGCTCATGTCAATATGCGACGAATCCACCAGCTGTCCCTCTACCGGCAGGACGGCGCAGGCCAGGACAGACATGCCTAAGGCAATGCCCGTGAACATGCGGTTGGATGATTTCATGATACGCCTCCCTCTCATGGCCGGAGTATAGCGTATTCCTACCAGCTGCGCACGAGTCGGCTCGTGATACAATCCCGCCCGCATGAAACTCGCGACGTGTTCATCGTGGCTGCTCGGTGCGTGCTGCCTTTCAACCGGCATACCCGCCGCTGCCGAAGTACAGAACGTCACCGCGACGGGCGTACATCGAATGGAAAAGCATGATAGTCAGCAGGATTCGGCACGGCTCGCCTTAGTGGCGGCGAAGTCGCTGGTATTGACGCAGGCGGTCGAACGGCTGGAAACAACGGAGCCGGTGAAGCAGCTGGGTCTCAACCGTGACGAGCTTCTGGCCTACAGCATCGGCGTCCTGCAGATCTTCCAATATCCTGTCGAGACGGCGCAGGTCGATGGCGGCATGACCGTGTCGGCTCCGGTCAAAATTATTTTCGACCCAGCCGAGGTGGGCGGACAACTGGATACCTTGATGGAGAATCAGCGCGCCAAGACCGAGTTGATGCGCATCAAGGACACGATTGATGAACGCCAAAAAGAGCTTGGCATCGACGGGAAACGCCTGGCCGCCGCCACCGATAATGGAGAGGTGAAAATGATCCTCCAGCATCGCCGTGACATCCTGTCGGTCATCGATACGGAGGAACAGTTCGCCCACACCTGGGCGCACCTGCTCGGCGCCCGCCATGCGGGAATCGATCCAGGCCAGGCTCAGAACCAGTCAGCACGCACGCCGGACAACGCTGAGGAGCATCGGAAGAAAGGTGTCTCACTGACACAACAAGGCCGCTACGACGAGGCGCTGGCAGAGTTCCAAGTGGCGCTCCGACTCATGCCGAATCTTGAAAAGACTCATTTGGGGATCGGGGCGGCGCTGCAGGGGAAAGGGGATTTCGACGGGGCCATTGCCGAATATCGGATGGTGCTCAAGCAACATCCCGATGACGCGGGAGCTCACAATAACCTGGGCAGTGCGCTTCAACTCAAAGGTGATATGAAGGGAGCCCTGAGCGAATACCGCACGGCCATCGAACTACAACCCAATAATGCCGTGACGCATTTCAACCTCGGAACGGCGCTGGCGACCAACGGCGACGTCAAGGAAGCCATCGAGGAGTACCGGACGGCGATCAAACTCAACCCGGATCTGCTGCAGCCGTATTTCGATCTCGCCATTCTTTTGAGGGACAACGGCAACACTCGTGAGGCGATCCAGGCATTCCGGGAATATCTCCGGCGGGCTCCCGAGATTCCTGCCAATAAGCCCTATATTGAACAGGCGCAGCGCTATTTGAACCAGATCAGAGAACGACAGCTCGACCGCAGCGGCAGGGGGCAATAACACGGAATCGGTTATGCGATTCCGGGATGCCTCATTGCGAGCGGAGTCTCGTCGTCAGGCCCAGACCGCTCTGACTGAGCTTCAGACGGCCTGCGCGCCCCAGGCGGTCGACTTCGTGAAAAACCTCGAACCAGGTCAATTCAGGCATGCTGAGGATGAGTTCGTCGAGAGCGCATCCTGGATGGGCGTTCACCGCATCAAGGATCTTATCAGCAGCAATGTGGTGTTCCATCTGATTCCTCCTTGCTCTGACTGAGCGCCGAAGTTTCAATCTTCCGAATTGCAAATCGCAGTCCCTGGCCGATAGGAAGGGCTCCGCCGCTGAGTAATGGAAACTCAAACGGTTGGAATGCCATTTTTTGTCAGTGACATCTGCATGGGAACGTTCTCACATTTGCGCTCAAGCGGCGTTGAGCGGAAACGCTCACGCGCATTCCTGCACACGGCCAGATTTGGTTCGACGGACGCGTAACCGCGCGACGACAGGAATTCTCGGAAATTGTAAGTTAGGAACACTGGGAGGGTTAACGACGTGCGTGTCTCTAGCGGTTTTCAAGACGATTGTAATCGAGCGTGCCGGCTTCTATCGGGGCGATCGTATGGTACACGTCGTGGACGGCATCGCTGTGCCGCCAGAAGTCCGGGTTCGTACGGCGCACGGCGAAACGTTCGGCGAGTCTGCGGTAATCGTCTTCACCGGTCAGCCCGGCGACCATCGCGACGAATTCAGGGAGGCTCTGCCGATCTACACGATAAAAAGCGTTGGGATATGCTCCGATGAGACCCCGCGAGACGGTCAGTCCGTCCTCATCGGGCAAGCGCCGGGACTGTACGTTGAAGAGTGAGGCGATGTTGCTGAATCCGTTGTCGTGAAGAAGCGAGTAGATCCGGTCGCGATGCACGTCTGTGCCCGACCCGATCGTGACGGTAAGCACCGCGGCTTCCGGCATCCATTGCAAGGCCTTTCCTTTGATCCGCGACAGCGCGAGGAGTTGGCTGCGAATGGCTGCGTCCGGCTCTGCTTGTACGTCGTACTCTCCGGTGAGAGATCCCGCGAGATGCCGGTGCAGCAGTTCGAACAGCTCATGCTTGGGCTGCTCAGTCTTGTATTCGACACCGCTTTCCCGATCGACGTTCATACGCCGTCCGAGGACGTATTCCTTCACGGACTTGTCGGCATCACGGTACCAGAAATCCCGTTCGCGCTCGCGGTCTTTGCTCGGCAAGAGCAGCAGGAAGTTGGATTCGGCTTCCATCCGCAGGAAGTCCATATAGAGCCGGGTGTCGAGCTGGTGTCCGGAGAAGCCGTAGACGTCGAACCCGGCGACGAGCAGGTAATAGATCCGCTCGAACAAATCGTAGGACAGCAGCCAGGACGTTTTCGGATCGTCGCCGATCAACCCCTGTACGACCGAACCGCTATCGGCATGGCGGAATACGGTCAGGGCGGCGTTCTTATTGTTTCCACGGCCGTTCCAAATAAAAGACAGATTGTTTTCTTCGTTCCGCAGATTGAGGGACTCGATGAACGCCTGCTTGGCTTTCAGAAATTCGTCCTGCATGCGTGAATATTTCACCCAGGAGATGAGTCCGAATCGACTCGTTCCCTCTTCAGTCGGCAGGTAGAGGTGCCGGCTGTTCTTGGCCAAAAACTCTTCCTTGTTATCAAGCACGGTGCTGTCGGGATCGACAAAGAAGATCCAGAACCGGTCGTCGATGACGTCCAGCGCGACTTGCCCGCGACAGACAGGGCCTTTGATGAACTGCGTGACAAAAGCGGAGGCGTCGTCGAGCAGAAACTTGTAGCGCGTACGAACCGGCAGATCTCGGAAGGCGATGAACGGGTTGGAGGCGATCTTGGGGTCGTAACCGGGAAGCGCGGTGACGTCGTACGCTGCGTCCAGGAACAATTCCTGATAACGCTGCTTGCGCGTTGCGCTCAGCCCATAGGGGATGTGTGTCTTCGCCAAGAGCGCGGCCTTCACCGGTTGGAGTCGATAGTAGACACGAGGTACGCCGGGATCATCATAGGGCCTGCGTGTGGCGACCAGCTCGATTGGTTGTCCGGGCGCTGATCTGGAACGAACGAGGCGAAACCACTGCCCGGTGAAATCGTCGAAATAGAGTTGGGTGAGATGAAGGTGCTCATAGATGTACCGGCTCATCAGCTGATGCTTGAGCGAATCGACGTTGAGAAACGCTTCCCATTCCTCTATCTGCGTAACGACTGCGGGTGGAATGGGCCGGGACTCCGTATAGGGGGCGCCCAATTCGATCCATCTGATGAGCGTCTGATACTCCTGCTCCGTGACGCCGGGGAGCCCGTACGGCATCCCCCATTGGGGATATTTCCCGGCAAAGCTGTCGAACTGCGCATCTGTCGGACATTGTTGTGAGCGGTCCAACGCCAAGTCGAAGCCGGCGGGAAGCATCGTCTGGGCCGGAAGTGGGTGACTGCGTTTGAGCGCCAGCATGCGCGCGAGCACTCCGGTGCGGCGCATGCTTTCCGTCGCGGTTACATCTTCCTGTAGGACGGGGAAAAAGCTTTTCTTCCGCCATTCGGATACGGAATGAGCGTCGTCGAAGAGACGGGTCGGCTCGGCTGTCAGGAGACGAAGGGCATCATAGACGACTTTCTTATTCGCGCCGCGCGCGACTCCTTCATAGGCGGTGAGGTTCAGTTGACAAGGGGAATCATAGCACCCATGGCAAACGGCGCAACGCCGCTCGAAGATCGGTTGCACGTCCCGCCAGTAATCGATTGTGGCAATGCCGGCTGTACTTGGTGGCGGAATTGACGATTGGTCCGCGCTCGGTTTCGGTTGGGAGCATCCCGACAGGATCAGCAGGATCAGGAAGAAAACGACCCATGTCCATTCACGCCGTCGGTGCAAGCGCGCTCCGGGAAGTGTAACGTCGGGGACCGATTCGCGGGCACCGCTGTGAAGCTGGCTTGCTCTGTTCATATTCCAGAGGAGGATGGTGCCAAGGTATTTCCTCTCGGTGGCGTACTGTACCACGTTTGGACGGTTTCCATCCCGGCCCTGGGCTGCCTGTCAAAATTGCGACTTTGCTACCTCTATTATGTATGCCGATATAAGATTCTCCCTTCTGGCTCGTCACGTCGAAGGAGGAACGTATGTCTCAGCCGATCTCGAACGTTCTGCATCAACCTCGTTATGCTTCTCCAGCGGTTCAGCCGCTGCGCCTGCCCGGACAATCGATCGATGAACAGATTTCCCGGCTTAAAGACGAAATACTCGACCTCCTCCTCATCCCATTATGCCTGGTCGTCCTCGCCGGATATGAGTGGATTCAATATTGGATGGGACGGCCGATCAGTCCGCTCATTCTGACGACTCTGGCACTGATGACGATCGTCTATGCGTGGAAACAGGTTCTTCCTCTGAAAACATCGATCACGCATCTTCGAATCGGACGAGACGGCGAACGCATCGTCGGTCAGATGTTGGAAGAGCTTCGCAGAAAAGACTATCGCGTGTTTCACGACGTACCGGGAAACGGTTTCAATATCGATCATGTCATTATTGGTCCGGCCGGCGTGTTTACGATCGAATCGAAAACACGAAACAAACCTCGAAACCACGCTCCCAAGATCCTTTTTGACGGTAACAGTGTCCGGGTCGCGAACGCGCCGCCGTCCAACGAACCCGTGACGCAGGCTCGATCGCAGGCGAAATGGTTGGCCGGCCTGCTCAATGACGGCCGGAAGCGCATTCCCTGGGTCCGGCCGATCGTGATGTTTCCGGACTGGTGGGTAGAACGAGTCGAGCCGTCAGCGGGTTATGATGTGTGGGTCATCAATCCCAAGGAAGTGTGGACGTTTCTCTACAATGAACGCCAGGTGCTGTCGGCAGAGGCGATCGATACCCTGGCCAGTGCTCTCGCGATGTATTGCCGATGCACTCCTGCAGACTCCGGGTGGGTGAAGGCGGAAGCGGTGTGAGACGGGCGGGTGGTCCGCGACTGTTCAGTCGCGGACGACAAAATGAACGCTTCGGTTTTTCTGCATGCAATCTTCGTCATGCTTGAAACACAGTGGGCGATCTTTTCCGTAGCTGGTGGTCTTGAACCGCATCGTCAGTCCCAAATCCTTCAGATACGACTTCACGCTTTGCGCCCGCTTTTCTCCCAGCACCATATTATAAGCTGCCGTTCCGACTTCATCGCCGCGCCCTTCCAGTAACAGATAGTCCACTCCGTCCTGCTCGAGTCGTTTGGCGTTCGCCTCCAAGCCGGGCAATGCTTCATGCCGGAGGGTGGCTTGATCGAAATCGAACAGCACGTCGTTCAATGACCCGGCCGGAAGGCCGGTGGCGTTGCGGGCCGACAACTCCGCTCGCATCGAGTGGGGTTTGGTTTGTGAGGTAGTGGTTCCGAAGCCGGGAGGCGGAATGTGCTTGATCGCTTGCTCGTCGATCCGCTCTGTTCCCGCCATGTACTCGTCGCCCGAGGTCGATGCGGATTGGCCGGCGCAAGCCTGAATGAGCAAACAGGCGGCCAGGCCTCCCAACGATACGATGGTCCAATGTCTGCGCATAACCCCTCCTTGTCCTATGAGACTGTCCCGTCGAAGGAAGCAAACCGGATGCCATCCATACAGCCTGCATTTTATCGAAACATTGTCATCCTGGCTCCGCCGAGGTGGTTCATAACTCAAACATGTTCGACGGAGGGGAGGCCTTAAACCATTGAGTCTGTTGAAGTCCAGACCAGTGTATGCGGAGTTTGTACGGCGGTCACGCTTTTTGTCATTCCAGGTACTTGCCGGTCATTCCCGTTCATGATGGCGCATCGGTCTTTACGGAAGCATCCTGACGCCGGAGACAGAAGGAATCTGCCTTCACATTGAGTGACCAAGTCGTTGTGTCAAAACACAGTGGCGTGCCTCCTTTTCATCTGTAGTAAGATGCGAACGACGAAGAGACTCGGTCGGGAACCAACACTCATACGAAATGGCGGAGCAATCATGAAAACTTTTCCCATGGTGATCTTGGGCGGCGGGGTGGCGGCCGGATACGCAGCGAAGGAATTCGTATCGCAGAACGGCGGGAAGGGACAACTTGCGATCGTCACGGCTGAACAGGTGCCTCCCTACGAGCGTCCACCGTTGTCCAAAGACTTTCTGGCCGGCGGGAAAAAACCTGACGACATCCTGATTTCCGATCCGTCGTTTTATCGAGAGCATGGCATCACGCTCTTTCGAGGTTTCTCCGTCAGCAAGGTTGATTTCGCCCGCCGCCGTCTTCACGGTCCCTCCGGCCGGATGATTGGGTTCGAGAAACTGCTGATCACCACGGGGTCGGCCGTACGCAGACTCAATGTCCCCGGCGCTGATTTGCCGTGGATCTTCTATCTCCGTCAACTGAAAGATTCTCAGCACATTCACGCGCACATCAAGCGCGGGAAGCGGGCGGTCGTGATCGGATCCGGTTTTATCGGAATGGAAGTCGCCGCCGTCCTCACCAACGAAGGCATGAACACGACGATGGTGTTTCCCGGTGACCGCGTCTGGGAGCATGTCTTCACGCCTCCGGTGTCCGCGTTCTTTGAGAAACAATTTGCGGATCACGGCATCATGCTCATGAAAGATGAAACAGTCGTAGGGTTCGAGGACAAACGGAACGGGAGGCTGGTCGTGCTGGGCTCCGGCGTGCGGATGCCTGTCGATCTTGTCGTCGCAGGAATCGGCGTGACCCCGGCATTAGGCCTCTTCCGCGGGTCGCCGTTGACACATGATCAAGACGGTATACGCGTGAACGAGTATCTCGAAACGAACGTGGACAGCGTGTGGGCTGCCGGCGATATCGCCAATTATCCCGATGCGATCTTTCGCCGCCGTCTGCGGATCGAGCACTGGGACAATGCCGTTGAACAGGGTCGGGTGGCGATGCGCAATATGATGGACAAGTTCCAGCCCTTCGTCCATGTGCCGTATTTCTTCTCGGATGAGTTCGACCTGTCCTACGAATACTGGGGGAATGCCGAGGGACACGACCACGTCGTCTATCGAGGGGTGATGAAGGACAAGCAGCTGAGCGTCTGGTGGTTGAAACAAGGGGTATTGTGCGCGACGCTGCTCATGAACCGACCGGACGAAGAGCGTAGGTATGCACCCCGGTGGATCCTGCGCCGAGCGAAACTTAATCCAGCCCAACTGAAGACAGCCAAGAGTTTACGGTCTTTGGATCGTACCTTTGGCCAAGAATAGTACGCAGTCCGGCCGTCTCGTTTGTCGTACGAGGGGCCGGACCGGTTCGCTGCCGCGCCGCCTGTCTACGCAGCCTGTCTCCGTTCCTCATGATACTGTACCGTCGCCGGTTTGGATCCAGTCTCGCCTGTGAGGGTCGAGAACAATGCCATGATTCCGGCTCCGATCGTAAGGACGGCCACAATGTATGACAGCGCTTCCAATATCGGCAGCTCAAAAAATTTGTTTGCAAATAAAAATTCCATCACGTGCTCCATCTGAACCTCCTTGTTTGGGGTTTTCGTGATGTGCGGAAAGCGGTGCGACAGAAAAAATGTCGCGCCCGCTTTACTTGGCAGTTGTGCAAACCGAGTGCCCTTTTTCAGAGCTCTAAGTGCGCTATTTTGCGTGTTGCATTGTTTACACGGAAGGAAAAGGCTGTCCCTCGCCGGAACAACATGTCTGATGCGGGTCCAACGTGCAGAGATCCGTGGCGATATGCCGGCAGCGCGGGGAAAATGGTTGGCGGTTTAAAGCGGAAGCAGAGAGATTTGGTTCATCTTTTCACGTAGGTCTGTGCAACTTTCCTACGCGGACATCACCGGCCTTGACTGAACCGCGTCCAGCAGTTGATTTGCAGTGGATTGATGGGGCAGGTCGAACAATTGTCCGTCTAATACTGTGTGATGCGAGTCGACTTCATAACGCTCCCTCCTGACCTCGGCTCCGGTCTTTGTTCGGTAGACCAGTTCGTCCGTTTCGAGGTCGTATTCAGGAAGGTCCGTGCTTTCCCATCGCTGCTCGAAATAGTGGGCATACAGGGTGTACAGATTGTGATTCTGACGGTTATGCCGCAAGACATATTCGGGCATCGTTTGAATATCCAGGTCTGCATGATAGTGCTGGAGCCACAGGTAATCCCCCAGGATGACCATCTTGATGAGGGGAGGATCGGTATAGAGCTTCAGCTTCACGGCTTTTCCCATCGCCCTGAGCCGTTTGAGCAAGGCGATGCTTTGCCGAACCTCTTCCCGGAATCGAGTCAGCGTCAACGCCGGATGGTCAATGGCCTGGATCCGTGCGGCCGCCTCCTGGCTATAGGGATCCACGAGAAGAATTTTTGCGCCCAGGCATTTGTCGAGTACCGATGACAGGTCTCCCACTTGATCCACAAGTGTGCTGTAGCCGCTGGAGCCGATGACCATGATGGTCCTTCCCGTGCCTTGCTGTTCTTTGAGCGTCTCGATCTGCTGCTGCGCCCCGCGGGCCCGCCGGGGAGAAAATGACACGAGGCCGGCGCCGGCGGCTGCGCTGGCAAGGGCCCTGTCGCTCAGACTGCGACGGATGTAGTTCAGGCAGAGGATGAGCAGGATGGCGGTCGTCATCTCCAACGCGATCAGCGAAAGCTTGTCATGCTCGACTCGCGACCACAATGCCAGGAACTGTTTGGCGCCGGTCGGAAGCAGAAGCGCGATGCCTGCGCTCAGGATGATCACCAGGACATGATAGAGGGTTCCTGCTGCGTCGCGCAGGAATGCCCGGAGGGTTAACGAAACTTCTTGAATCAATGATGCACCTCTTGAAAGTGTAAGAAACAATCCCCACGATTCGTGGCTGGTCTTGCGAGCGACGGTGGCAACGGGTGTGCTCAGAAGATGCAGGACGGTACTGGGGGTTACGCGATCGCGTCGACTTTCCTACCTCGAAGGAGTTTGCCTATCGGGAGAAACGTCTTCACGATCTCGTGCACGCTATCACGTTCAGGTAGGGGACACAAGCAGGAAGAGAAATTGTGACGCCGTGACGTGTCCGGTCGCGTGCGCCCAATCTCAGTTTCATCAACCGAGTTGGGCACACCACTCGGTCGTTTGACTACTATTGCACTTGCTGAATAGCGGAGAGCAACCACTTTCCGTTCAGATGCCGCATGAATGTCCACGCTTCGGTTGTTTCTGTCGGATGATCCAGACTGCCTTCCACCAGATAGCCAGCCTGTCCGGGCTGTTTGGTTAACGACACGGTATAGTCACGAGCACTCCAATTCAGGCTGACGGTCGCGTACTGTACGGCGTCTTCTGTCCACGACTCGAGTACCTCGGCTCGGAGCAGGGCGATATCTTCCATGTGGTTGGCGAGATCCTGGCTGGCCTGTTCAGCCAGTGCGGTGCTGAAATACGAGAGCATTTCCGGAGTCACGCTTCGCCTGAGGCTTGCCAAATCCTGGCGCCCCCACGCGGTTTGAACATCCTCCAGCAATTGCTGGAACGTGGCCTTGTCGGCGGACGTAATCTCATCTTCTTCAGCGGCAGCCACGGAAATACGTGATGAGCCGGCAGCCATCAGCGATCCGGTCACAGCTTCGCGACGATGGGGGCCGGTCAGGACAGGAATGGGCCGTCGATTTCTCAGGAAGAGATAATAGAGCACGCCTCCTCCCAGCAGCATCAGAAAGAGGATCCCGGTGAAATTCGATCCTCCCGCGGTCTGCGTGGACGCACCGCTCTGGTCCCCTGACTCATCAGTCTTCGCACTGGTCTCGGCTGCCCCGAAAATCATGTGCCCAATCCACGAACCGGCGATTCCCGCGGCAATTCCGGACAACAAGGGATGGCGTTGAAGGAACGAAGGCTGGGCTGCTGGAGCCGGTTGAGGCGCCTGCGGCTGAGCGGCGGATTGTGGAGGTCCAGTGGACGGCTTGGGCGTCGTTGACTGCTCGATCGGCTTCGCGCTGTTGCGATCATAGGTGCGAGAGCCGCGGCTGCCGAAGCTGCCCGCGTTGCCTCCACTCCGCGTTCCACCGCCCGAATATCCTCCTCCGCCTCCTCTGGCCTTCGCAAACGAGATGGTGGGCGCCACCGGCGCCAGGATAAGTGAAAACACAATGCCGGCTGCAATCAGTTTCGTCGTATTCAAGCCACGACTCCTTTCTATATATGATCGTAGTAGAAGTCTTTTCCGGTCGATCGAGAGTCAATCGTCATCATACCAGTAATGACGGGAGCAAAATCGAACATTTTTATCACATGATTATTCCAGATTATTCCAGCTCGCGGACAAGGACTGTCATGGCCGGTTGAGAAGGCCTATACTGTCCATATGCCGTTCCAATCCGAGACTTCGCTCAGCGATTCTTTGCGCAGCGCCTCGCGGAGAAACTTTTACGAGCAACACCAGCGTCTTGCAGTCCTCATGATCCTGATCGTGTTTCTCTCTCCCTTCATTGGGTTGTACGTGACCGGATTGTCCGGAACAGTACTGGGGATGTTGTTCTCGGTCGCTGCGTATTATCTGACGCCATATGCCTGGCACAAGCTGGTTGCGTAGGCGGGTGTCGAGGATGCCATTGCCTGTCTGTGGGGTAAAAGCGAAAGACGGGCGACCGGTTTCCTGCCGGACTTCTTGTCTCATGTGGAATTATCCGAATGTCTCACCAAGAGACTGACATCAGGGTGAGCGGTATCCCTGCTCCTGCCAGTATTGGAACGGATGGCGAGCCGATGGTCCCCCGTTACGATGGACCGGCAATTCTGTCGTACGGCTTTCGCCCGTTTTTTCTTTCTGCGGCGCTCTTTGCCGGCGTGGCGATCCCAATCTGGGTCGTGTTGTTTACGAGCGGAGTAACGCTCGAATTGTTGTATGGCTCGCGTGAATGGCATGTCCACGAAATGCTTTTCGGGTTTCTCCCGGCGGTCATTGCCGGCTTCCTGCTGACGGCTGTGCCCAACTGGACTGGCCGCGCGCCGCTTCGGGGAGTGCCGCTGTTGTTGCTGTGGCTGTTATGGCTGGCGGGGCGTATTTGCCTTGCACTCTCCGGTATGGCGCCCCTCGTGGCCGCCTGTATCGACTCGGCCTTTTTGATCGTGCTGGCCTCGCTGGTGTGGCGAGAACTCGCGGTTTCAGGAAGCTGGGGGCAAGCGCCGATCGGCATGCTGATCACCTTGTATGCCATCACCAATGTTCAATTTCATGTGGGTGCCATGCGCGGAGCACCTACCGAATTTTCCGAGCGCATCGCAGTGTCGCTCGTCATGCTGTTGCTGACGCTCATTGGGGGACGCATTACACCGAACTTTACGCGCGAGTTCATGATTCAAACCGAAGGCGCTCGGCTTCCCCCTGAATTTTCGTGGTTCGACGGGTTGGCGATCCTATTCGTACTTGTCGCCTCGTTCACCTGGATCATGAGCCCTGACAGCGCGGTGAGCGGATGGCTATTCATCATGGCCGGAGTGACGAATCTTGCCCGACTTTGGCGATGGCGGGGTTGGATGGTTCGATCAGAGCCGTTGGTGATGATCCTGCATGCAGGATATGGGTGGCTGGTGCTCTCGCTGCTCGCGTTGGGGGCTGCGCTATTGGGTGCAGGTCTTTCGCAAGTCAATGCGGTGCATGCGCTCACCGCGGGGGCCGTCGGGACCATGACGCTGGCGGTGATGACTCGGGCGAGTTTGGGCCATACGGGACGTCCCAAGCGGGCGGGCGGTCCGACAATCGTGATCTACGTTCTCGTGAGCATCGGCGCCCTGTTGCGCGTGCTTGCTCCAGATGGTGATGGTTCCGCGCCGTTCACGCACCTGATGTTGGCCCTCTCAGCATTCGCCTGGAGCGGCGCGTATGCGGTGTTTTCAGCGGTGTACGGACCATGGCTCGTCAAGCCTGGTGTGGATGAACTGAACGCGTGAGCTGTGGCATCGCTCAGCGAGACGATGCCGTCGGACGGCGCAGGCCATTGCATTGGCCTTTTTGATGGGTTGGTGTGTCGCGCAGTGTCTTCAACGGGGTGCCGGCGGGCCAGGCGCTTTATTTTTCTTCTGGCCGCGCAACGTTTCAACGTCCCTTTTGAGTTGGAGCAATTGACCCTCCTGGTCGCGTACTTGTCGCGTGAGCGATTCGATTTGAGACCGCAGCTGTCGAATTTGCTCACCAGGGTCGCTGGGACCAAGATTGCCGCCATCCTGTGACGATGCAGACAGTGGCAGAAGGTCCGCTTCGGGTGTCGCTGCATTTTCGGTTGCAGCCGGCATGAGATCCTTGACCAATTCCTGAATGTCCTGATTGTTGAGCATGACCTCGCTGGCGGGCTCGTCGCCATGTCCCGCCCAATTCTGCTTGTTCTCTATGACGACCTCGGGAGGATCGAACGTCAACCGGCCGCTGATTTGCCGGACGGGGCGCAAGGGATTCTTGCGCACGAGCTCGATGTCGGCGGCAAATGGGTCGAGTCTCTCGCGTGAGTTGGCTAGTATGATGTGCAGCCGCCTATCTTTGACATAGAGTGCGCCGGAGGTCACGGCCAGTTTGGTGTCCGACGGTATGAGTAATGCGAAGGAGACACGTTCCGCCGGCGTGGCTTGAGTAAATGCCGTACGGAGCACCGGTGCCAATATCGAAACCTCGTCCTCTGAGAAAATCGGTTCAACATCGCGCCGCTGATGGAGAATCCCGGTCTCGCGTTCCAGTAGGAGGCGTGTCAGTATGGCGGTCATCTCCGGCTCGGTCCATTCAAAGGGATGGTTGTACGCCGACAATGCGGCAGACTCAGATGGCCGGCTGCGATCCAACTGGACGAACCAAGTTGATTCCATGCGAATCTGGCGCGTCGAAGACACCGGCGATTGCCCGGTGCATGCGGTGACAAGGAGCAGGCAGGCGCATAGGACGGCTTGATATGAACAATTGGTAGTCCTGATGACCATCATGGAGATTGGTTATATATACCTGGAGCCGGTCGGCCAGACAATGTCTGGAGTCGAAGATCTGTTGCAGCAGCACCTACCACTACCGTGCCGGTCCTGTCCTCATTGTGGCGGTTCTGAGCCACCTTCCGGCTGAATAACATCAATCTCAGCCAGGACGCCATAATGATCTGACGGCCAGAGTGCGGCACCGTCAGGCAGATGGCCCGGATGGTTGAGCACGACTCGGCTAGAACGGACAGCGGCCGTCGTTCTTCCGCCCGGCAGAATGAAGATAAAGTCCACCCTTCTGGATGCTGTCGGCTGTTCGGAGTCGATCCGTTGCCAGACCGTCGGTCCCGGCTCATCGGGATTGGCCATGCGATAGGTGTCGATGAAGCCCGCCTCGTTTCGAAGCGCCGTCAAGACCACCGAGGTTTCCGGTGTATTGAAGTCACCCATGAGGAGCGAGAGGCCGCTGTCCCCCCGCTCGCGCACGATCTTGCCAACCTGCTCCATTTGACACTCGTCTCCACGCGCCGTATGCGTTGAAAAGATTTGTAGGGGGCCCCACTCGGTCGCAACTTTCGCTCGCAGCAGCATACGCGGTTCGATCCAACGCTGACAGCGCGTGAGATCAATCGCCTCTGATGCTGTGATGGGATACCGGCTCAGGATGGCCGGGCCCTCCCTAAAGCCCATGATGCCGACCACGGCTTGGTCCAGCGGCCACAGGCGGAAGACGTGCTCGGTTGCAGCCGCGAAGACAACGTGAAATCCCAGCGCGTGCGCCAGACGCTCCGGCACATTGCCGTGTCGCCGGCTGTCGGAAGCTTCTTGGACGGCGATGATGTCCGCGTCCAGTACCTTCAGTTCACGGATCACCATCTCCAACCGTTCTTCGAGGTTCGTCTCTCCCTTGAAAAATCCCGAGGCGGCTCCATCGTGCAGAAGATTGTATGTCACGACGCGAAGAGGGCGGACAGGCTGCTCGGCATCGACCGGTGTTCGGGCCAGTATGGTGCTTAGGATGATCGACAGGATACTAAGGAGACACGGCACGATACGATCTCGCATCGTGCCATGGATGTGGGTGCTCGTCATGAGTGCTGTCAGTCATGGCCCGTCTTGAAAATAGCGGCGATACCCTTCCGCAACCGACACGCCGGCTTCATCGCGGGAGATCAGTTCCCACACGTCGCCGGCGCCAACCGTGCCTTCCTGCAAGACGGCCAGGTAGAAGCCGCATCGCCGGCTCGCGTGAAAGCGCTTGGGCATGTCAGGACGGTCGAACCGAATTCCTAATTTGTAGCACGGCACGCGCGGCTGCGTCACTTCGACTACGGCATGGCCGATTCGAAATCGGTCTCCGATCCGCACCGACCGCTCGTCGAGTCCCTCAGTCGTGAGATTCTCACCGAACATTCCATACGTCATCGGCCGGTCAGGAAATTCTTGTCGCCAGAACGCATAGTGTTCGGACGGATAGACATAGATCGCCTTGTCCCGCCCGCCATGCACCGTCCGGTCGGCCTGCTCATCGCCCTCGAGGTTGAACCGGCGCGCCATGATGCGTCCGGATACCGGCATTTTGTAGATGCCTGTGGACGCAGTCTTTCCATGCCAACGCACTGTCCGCGGTCGTCCCACTTGGACGGAGATGATTTTCATGACGCGGTCTTGCGACAACGTCTGTGTTTGCATCTGGGTTGCTTCGCACGCCGGTGTCATGCCGGCACCCTACCGGGCCCGAATGCAGCCAAGAAATCGATGATCTTGACGCCGATCTCCGCGCTGTGCGTTTCAAGAGCAAAATGCCCGGTGTCGAGGAGTTCGACCTTGGCATTTGGATTGTCGCGCGTGAAGGCCATTGCACCCGCTGGAAGGAAAAACGGATCGTGCTTGCCCCACAAAGCCAGCGTGGGTGGCCGATGAGTGCGGAAGTATGTCTGAAACTCAGGATACATCTTGACGTTGCTCGCGTAGTCGAGAAAGAGATCGAGTTGAATGTCTTCGTTGCCCGGCCGGGTCAATAAGGCGACATCGAGCGTGTAGGATTCCGGTGCCACCCGGGATTCGTCCGTCCCATGCGTGTACTGCCACATGGTGGATTCCCGTGACAGGAAGGCCGTGAGCGCCTTCCTGTTTTCAATGGATGGATTCGTCCAGTACCGTTGAATGGGATTCCATCCGTCGCTGAGACCTTCTTCATACGCGTTGCCATTTTGAGACACGATTGCGGTGATGCGTTCCGGGTGGCGCAAGGCCAATCTCAAGCCAACCGGCGCACCATAATCGAAAATGTACATGGCAAAGCGGGTAAGACCCAGTGCTTCTGTAAACCGTTCGATGACGTCAGCCAAACGGTTGAAGGTATAGCCGAACGTTTCCCGGTTCGGCGCGTCGGAGAAGCCGAAACCTGGCAGGTCTGGTGCGATCACATGCATATGCCGCGAAAGGAGGGGAATGAGATTGCGGAACATGTGCGACGACGTGGGAAACCCATGCAGAAGCAACAGGGTCGGTGCCGCCGGATCGCCTGATTCCCGATAGAAGATCTTGAGCCCGTCGATATCCTGAGTGTGGTAATGCGGTTCAGTATTTTGGTTAGGCGCCATGGGTCCTCCTTGTATTGCCGGCTGCAAAGGTATAACCATCAAATATTCATATTGACGGTTATACGCGTTTAAGGCTAACCTGTCAAGAGTGCTTTCGAAGGTGAGGTCATCGTTTGAAGATGAAAGTGTATCCCCATGATTGAAACGTCGTCGCGAGTCCCATTTCTATTCGTCGGCAACCATCGTTGCCTGGACTTCATCAACACGGCCATTGTGTTGAATGGACTGCCTCTCGACTTGTTGGGCAGTTTTGACGACCTCGTGGCCTGGCTTGTCCAATCGGAGGCCATACCCGCAGAGGTTGCCAAGAACGTGGAGCGGCGATGGCACGGTCCTGCGAAGGCACGCGCCCTCGATCAGGCTAGAGTATTTCGTGAGATGTTACGAGCGATGGTCGAGCGGATTGCCGGAGGCAAAAGTATTCCCCACACCGTGATTGAGGCTGTAAACGAAGCCTTGCGGTATCGGGCGGGTTACCAGCAGGTGCGGCGCCATGGCGACTCATTTGCCTTGGAACGTCACGCGGAAGTCAATGACGCAGATCAATTGCATGCCATGCTTGCCGAGTCGGCGGCTGACCTACTGTGCGAGCAGGATCTCACACTTGTGAAGAAGTGCCAGAATCCCGCTTGCGTGCTGTTCTTTTACGATACGACTAAAAACCATGCGCGTCACTGGTGCAGCATGAATCTCTGTGGAAACCGCAGCAAGGTTGCCGCACACTATCGCCGTCAGAAGCGGTATTCGTGACGACTACGGCGTTCTACCCCACTCTTCTTTAAACCCTCGTTTGTGCAGGACCCTGGTCTGAGGTTCGTGCCCAGGACGTAGTCCCATTCCGATACCGATGGTCCCTGTCACGTTGACCCCATTGCCCGTTCGCATCGACCCCGGTGTCTTCTTAGGTGCGCGTTGCCTTCTAAACGCCGGCTCGGTCAGTCATGTGTAAGGCTGGGTCGGCCGAAAACAGGAAAGTCTCTGCATTGATGCGTGGCGAGATGTGAACCAACGAGAGCGCCTCGTGACCCGGATAGGCGCAGACGTGATCAGCTCTGCGACGGTTCAGCACCGGCCGGGACATTCGCAGTCAATCTGTCCCGGCGATTGCGCTTAAGGAAGGTAATCGGCACTCACGAACAAGACCGGATCAAATACTTGGCGGATCCTCCTTGTCTTCACCGGTGAGCATATTGACCTCCTTCGATTCCATGTCCTGCATTTCGGTCAGAATAGCGAGCAAGGCCTGACGGCGCTGGTGCAAGGCCGTCTTCGGGAGATCCTTTGCCATGGCTTCTTGTGCCGATTCGGGAAGATTCACCATGGCTTCAGCCTCGGCGACAGTGGCGTACTTGTAGGCCTCGACGTACTTATGAGTTTGGCCATACAAACGGCTGAGCAAGGCTTCGGTTTCGTCGTCGAACGCGACCATGGCCGGCTGGACAGGGACGCGGTGATTCAAGGCTTCGAGCTTGCCGATCTGTGCTTTCAACTCATCGCTCCGCATGCGCGGTGAAAAAGAAGCGTTCGTATTGGGCATGGATGACTCCCTTTTGAAGATGGTTCAGCTCGTCATACTGTCCTCGGTATATTCAACACAGCGCACGGTGTTACCACTTGCAGAGCGGGCTCGGTGCGCGCCTTACTTCTTCGAGAGCAGTTGGTTGCAAGTCTGCGACACCTCCGCTTTGTGCTGCTCCAGACATTGGATGATGCGGCCACCGCCGGGTTTGACGTCATGACAGAATTTTTTGACGTCCGGCCCGCAGGCCTCCCTCATCTTGTGCATATGCTCAGGCGACATTTGACCTTGCGTCGGCGTGTTTGGAGCCGGAGTGGGCGGAGGTTCTCCCGAGGCGCCGGCCGGCATGTTGCTCGGATCCGCCGCGTGAGCCGGCGCGGTCTCGAGATATCCGATGACCGCCGTAACCATCAATACCAGCACACACAGGCCCTTGGCTTGTCGCATCGATATCCTCCTTCGTGAGTTGACCCAACGGACGTGGACAGCCTCGCATGAGCGCCAGCATACCTTAGCGGCCATGGTTGCGCAAAAGCCGGTCGAGGGGTTTTGTGTTACAGAGAGGCTGAGAGTATGATGATGAAGCAACGTGGAGCGCCAATCTCGTTATCTCATCCTAAACTGGAGGAATGAAGACGATGAATCTGTGGAAATCCTGCCTGATGACGGCTATCGGGTCACTACTGCTGGCGGGGTCGCTCATGGCGGCCGAGCCGACCGATGTGGAGAGATTCGTCAAAGCACGCATTGAAATAGGCGAAATGATGACAAATTACTTCAAGGGCGGATCGGGAGAAGCACAGATGCCGTCTCCGGATCGCATGAAGGAAATGCGGGACGATATCAATGCCAAGGTTGCCAAGGTTTTAGAACCCTACGGTTTGACCGTCGAGGAGTATCGGGCACGGGGCAAGGAAGTATTTGCCGATGAAGCGGCTGTGAAAGGTTTCCTGGAGGCGCATCCTGATTTGAAGCAGCGGTATGAAGCGCTGCCGTTGGACCGTATGGGTCGCGGCGGCTCTGGCCGAGGCTATTGAGCATCATCGTGATGAAGACTCGAGTTCCACTCGTGGAGACTGAACCGTGCAGATGGTCCTGATGGTGTTTCGCACATCGCTCGAAACGGAAGTGCTGCCTTTGATCGAACACGAACAACTCCCGTACACCAGGCTTGACGGTGCCCAGGGCAAGGGGTTGACCGGCCATGTTCCCGGTTCGAGCATGTGGGGCGGTGCGAATACGGTGGTGCTGCTGGCCGTATCGGACGACAGGCTGGCCAGCTTTCGTGAGCGTATTCTCAAGTACAATGAAGACTGCAAGTCACGCCCCAAGCCGGTTACCGTGCCGTTTCACGTCTTTATCCTCCCCTGCATCCAGTGGTTTTGACGAACCTCGTTTACTTCTACGCAAAAGTCTGACGCGTCCCCGGCGGATTGCTCCTTCCGGGGACGCCATCTATACTTCATGCGCTCGCTTTTCGGTGTGGGCGCCGAATCGACATTCACCGCCACAGAGTTCAGTGATCGCATCATCTGTTTGATGAGGAGGTATCACGATGCCCGCCATGGAATTCATCAAAGACTATGCCATCAGCTATGGTTTTCAGGTTATCGGTGCACTGGTCGTGCTTGTGGTGGGGATCGTCGTCGCCAGATGGGTGGGCAAATTGACGCAGCAATGGCTCGAACGCCAGGATCTGGAGCCGCCGGTTCGCATGCTGCTCGTCAAAGTCATACAGATTGTCGTCGTGGCCTTCGCCGGACTGGCGGCCTTGGGCCAACTGGGAGTGCAGATTGCGCCGCTCTTGGCCGGCGTCGGTGTGGCCGGCCTGGGCGTCGGCCTTGCATTGCAGGGAGTCCTGAGCAATGTGGTCGCGGGACTCTCGATCATTTTTACGAAACCCTATCGTGTGGGAGAACACATTTCGATCCTCGGCGTTCACGGAGATGTGCAGACCATCAGCATCTTTTCGACGGTGCTCCTGCATCCCGATCGATCGCGCGTGGTCATTCCGAACCGGAAGATCGTGGGCGAGATTCTTCATAACTTTGGTACGATCCGGCAGTTACATCTTCAAGTGGGCGTGGCCTACTCGACGAACCTCACGCAGGCTCTGACGTTGGTGCGCGAGATTCTGACCCGGCATCCCTCGGTGCTCAAGGACCCGATGCCGGTGATCGGGGTCTCGCAACTCGGAGATTCGACCGTCACGATTGCCATCGAACCATGGACGTCGATCTCCAATTATGGTGCGGCACAGGGAGAACTGAATCAGGCCGTCATCGAGCGGTTTCGCGAAGCGCACATCGACATGCCTTTCCCGCAACGGGAGGTTCGGCTACTGTCCATTCCTGAATAAAGAATTCCGAGTCTCGCCTCCATGGCTCGCATAGCGGGCCACGGCCGTTTCCGCGTAGCGCATGCTCAGAGTGCCCTGTTACTCTGGGCGTATGGCTACCCAACAAGGTTTTTCAACTGGAATCGCCGCCTGGCGGCGCCTGCTCAAGAACAAGAACGTGGCATGGTTGTGGGTCGGCCAAGCCGTTTCGCAGATCGGGGACGGTCTCTCGAAGGTCGCCTTGCTGTGGTTCGTCTATGATCTGACGGGTTCGGCGCTGAAGATGACGATGATCGGCATTCTTCAGACCGTGCCTCCGCTCCTGTTCGGGCCATTCGTCGGAGTGCTGTTGGACCGGGTGCCCAAGCGTCTCGCGATGATCGTGATCGATTCTGTGCGGGCCGTCTTCTTATTCGTGATCCCGAGTTTATATTGGATGGGAATGCTGACGCTGCCAGGATTGTACGTACTGGTGTTCGTCACGGCGATGTTTTCGACGGCGTTCGGTCCGGCGCTGAAGGCGATGGAGCCGTTGCTGGTTGAATCAGACCAGTTGACGCAAATTAACGCGCTCGATCAGAGCACGATGACGGTGGGGCAACTGCTAGGCCCGGCGATCAGCGGCATGCTCATTGCCATTATCGGTGCGCAGAACGTCCTGTTCGTCAATGCGGGCACTTTCCTCATCTCGGCGCTTTGCAAGATTCCACTGAAAATTGAGGAGCGTTTACGGCGGACTAAGCGAACGTCACCCATGCACGACGCCTGGATCGATTTGAAGGAAGGCATAGGGTTCGTATTTGGCAGGAAACGGCTGATGGTCTTGCTGATGGGCGTCGCTTCCGTGTTTACGCTCGGGACTACGGCATTTATCTACCTGCTGCCGGTATTGGCCAAAGACCATTTCCATTTGAACTCTGTCGAGCTGGGTTGGTTGTGGGCATCTCTGAGCATCGGACTACTGGTCGTGACTGTCTGGATGATCGGCGCCTCCCCGAAAGGTCTCTGCCTCCGCCTCTGGATGATTGCCGCAGCGGCAGCGCTTGGGGGGATTGCGATGTTTGGGCTCACCATAATGAACTCCTTTCCGTTGGCCGCGCTGCTGATCGTCGTGATCGGGGCCAGCTCCGGGGTTGTGAATCCGTTTGTGTCCGCATCGCTTCAGGAACAGACTCCGAAGTATATGATGGCCAGGGTCTTCAGCGTCTTCAACACCGGGACACTCGTGGCCGCCATGGTCGGCATGACCGTCTGTGGTTATCTGGCCGATTCCATGGGGCCTGCCATCAGCCTCGCGGCCACGGCAGCCGTAAATGTCGCGGCAGCCATCGTCACGGTTGCGGTGATTCCGTTCTGCCAGCGCCTGCAGTCCCATGGGGCTCGTGCACGCGTGGTATACGGGTAGGGCGCATCATTTATACGGTCTGAATGTCCGGGATCCCTCAGCCAGCCCGCCTCAATTTGCCAGACTACAAAGGGGGAAGGTATCGTGAAAGACGGGTACCGTTTAATCATCGTGGACCGAGCCGGTGTTCTCGTATCCGAGTTTCAATTGACTGAGCGTGCATTGGCCGATCCTGCGCGCTTCGTCACAGCGATTAAGCAAGCGATCGAAGATGTGGAAAGCGAAGAGATGTGAGAGAGCAAGAAAATCTGCTTATGCCAGTCGGTCTAAAAAATGTGGAAATGGCACTAAAAACGACCTCAAACCCCAGTAAAACCCTTAGGGCTGTGGATATGTGCTGATTGCGTGGCGCTCTGATCGCCTTATTTATAGCTGATTTTTGAGAGTCAAGAGTTTTAACCTGGGAATGTATAAAAATTCAGTTAGGTTCGTTTACCACCACTACATATAGCGGTGATACCCAAACGGTCCCAATGCCTAAAATGTAGGCATTCTGTTGGAATAGCCCTCGATTCGTGGCGGCCAGGGATCACTTTCGTAACTTTTGCACAGGTTTATCCACAGAAGATGGGGACCGAGAGATTCTGTGCCAAGGATGCCAACTCCACGGATATTTTTCATTCAGTGAGGAAGTTCAACTTTGTGACCAAATTTTCCTGTTCTTGAAAAAATATTTTGACAAATTTCCCCAGCTCAGTACAATGGGCCAACTTTTTTCGAGTTCGGTCCTCGTTCTTTTCCATTCCGTCCTCTTTCCATTTTTCTCGAGTAGGTTTACGTCTTCGCAGAGACCGGCAGGGAGGCGGCTGCTTCAGCCGCTTATTCAATGTCTGAATCATCGACGACGGTTAGACCGACTTGCGTTCTGGGGACGCCACCTTGCCCGACTTGCAAGGACACAGGTATGGAGTCCAACGGCGGATTCCTGACCTGCGCCTCCTGTGGTCTGGCCATTACACGCCAGGCGCTCCTCCAAGATTTGGTCGGATCGACCACTGTCGAACGCGTCTAGAGAACGCCTATAGAAGAGGCGTGGCTACGCAAACGAGGCCAGCCATTTCTGGCGATGTCTCGATTCCGTTTTTCGAAACCATCCGCGCTCACATTCCATCCCATTGTGAATACCACTCATTATTAATAATTCCACCACGTGCATCTTCGGCTCATGGTGCCTTGACTCTGTACGAGGGACAGCCTAGCTTATCCGCCGTGCGACCAGTCTCGTTCCATATTCAGGTCTTCTATAAATGAACAGGGGATGATTATGACGTGGATGGTCCTACTTGCGGCATTCCTCCTTGTCCCACTGCCAGCACGAGGCGCGGACGGAATAAAACACGAGATTCCCACGTTGGCCGTTTCTTCGACGGGAACGATCTCGGTCTCACCCGACACCGCGTTTGTAACCTTTGGAACGGAAACTGCGGGTAAGTCGCTGGCCGACGCCCAGCGCCAGAATTCGGCCATCATGCTCAAGGTGCTCTCACGACTCTTGGACCTGAAAATTGATAAGGAACGCATCCAGACCTCCTCCTTCACGGTCAATCCACAATATCGACAGCCACCCAAGCGTCCCTCCGATGCTCCGCCGGCTCCGCCTGAGATTATGGGGTATACGGTCGGTAACACGATGGTGGTCGAGGTCCGCGATCTCCAACTCGTTGCCACGGTGATTGAGGAATCGTTGGCTGCCGGTGCAAACCACTTTCAGGGTATTCAATGGGGACTTCGGGATGAGCAGCCATCGCGCATCGCCGCGCTGAAGCTGGCGGCGACAAAAGCCCGCGAAAAAGCCGCATCGCTGGGTGAGGCGCTGAACGTCAAGCTGGTCAAGGTGTTTCATGCCACAGAGGGCGTTCACGTGGTCCGCCCTGCGGCGTACATGGGGCGCGCCATGATGGCCATGGACGGCGGAGGGAGCGAGGTGCCCGTTTCTCCCGGGGAAATGAAAGTCGAGGCCACAGTCACGTTGGAATACGAAATCGCTCAATAGCAGAAGGGCTGGTTCACACCGTTTGTAGGCCAGTTCCACGTCTCTTCAGTGCTTGCCACATAACTCCCCGCTGCGCCGATATAATCCACTGTGTTAGCTTCCTGGGAGCTGCGAACGTCTTCGTAGCGGCGCGCCAATACGCGCGGTAAATCCGCCGTGTACCGTAATGAACCTCTTGAGGGGTGTCCTATGCGCGAGGAAGCAACAGCGGAACCGGATGGCATACCGGATGCCTATCGCCGCACGCGAATAGCAGCCACCGGGCTTTTCTTCCTCATGGCCGGGCTGTTTGTCACTACGCTTCTATGGCAAGAGAGCTATCCCGCCCTATCCTGGCTACGGGCCTTTGCCGAAGCGGCGATGGTCGGAGCTCTGGCCGATTGGTATGCAGTGACGGCGCTGTTCAGGCAACCGCTTGGCCTGCCGATTCCCCATACGGAAATCATCCCCCGCAATAAGAACCGCATAGCTCTCAGCATCGGCAGCCTGACTCAACGGAAGCTGGTGACACCCGACGCGATCGGCCGGTTGATTGAATCCTGGCACGTCCCTCAAGAGGTCATGGCCATGTTGATCGATCCCGGCCGCCGGCGAGTGCTCACTCAGGAATGGGCGGGCCTCCTGGCTCGGTTGCTCGAAGCGTCCGAAGATGCCGCCATGCAGCGGTTCTTCCGGCATCTCGCCACGCAGGCGATTCGTCATTCGACCATCGCACCGCTGCTGGGCCGCATGCTGTCGAGTTTTCTGCAGAGCCCGCGTCGTGACCGGCTGGTGGACGATGCATGTGGCGCCGTCACAGAGTATGTCGAAACGCATCGCGATCAATTGGTACGGCTCATCGCTGATAAGTTGCCCTGGTCTCGAATGCTCAGTCTCATCAATCTCGACGAGAAGGTGGCCAACAAGTTCGTCGATTGGTTCGGCAATGTCCTGTACGACATGCAGGCCGACCATGAAGACCCAGTACGCCTGCAGCTGATCGAGCGTCTCGAGATGGGAGCCCAATGGCTCATGCAGTCCGAACAGGCATTGCGCCGCGAGGCGGACGTGAAAGAAAAGATACTCACCTATGAAGCGCTCCTCGACCTGGTCGACGAATCCTGGCATAACCTGAAGCGCTGGCTGCTGATGGATTTGAAGGCTGAGCATTCGGAAGTGCGGGACTATCTCGATGAAGTGCTGAGCGGGCTTGGCAAGATGGTCCAGGACGATCAGGCATTACTGTCCATGCTCCAGCGAGGACTTCAGGACTTGGTCGTGGAGTTGGCGAGCCGACACCGGGACAAAATCGGTGAACTTGTGACCACGACGGTCAGCGACTGGACGGTTGCGCATATGGTCGCAACTATCGAGCGAGAGGTCGGGAAGGACCTTCAATTCATTAGAATCAACGGCACCATCGTCGGAGGGATCGTGGGCCTGCTGCTGCATGCCATTGCGGTCGTCATGGGCAAGTAGCCTCATACCGATGCATTGAGAAAACGCTCGCGGGGTTTTTCACACAACTTCGATGGGTAAATGAAACACCTTGTGATCCACTGGGGTAGACTATCCCAGATACCTTGGAAAATATCCTGGCGCAGTTCTTGATATCTCTGACCATCGGCCTATATAGTTCCTTATAGCTATGTTGGAACGATGGTCATGAGAAGCCTGGCTGCCTTATTTTCAATCGGTCTAAGTCTAATTGGTTCGCTCCTCTCAATTTCTATCAACCCCGCTTCGACATTCGCTGCCGAATTGATAACAACTCCTGCAGGCCAAACATTACCGGTGGGGCCTATGCCCGAACATGAAGCTATGAAACCTGATCAACCCCTGGATCTCGGATCGGCCCAGACCTTTGAACATGAAGACGTGACGACTGACAGCACAACCGTGTGGTCGATGCCCAGCGTGAGTTCACCCTCAACGCTGTATCGCGAGGTCCCATCGATCAACGGTGAATATTCGGTGGGCGGGCAGACATTTCTTCCGTATCTCGGAGCAGGCTTCAACAGTGGCTATTCCTCCCAGTTGGACCGTTCCCTCAATAGCGGCCTTTCCCCGACAGCCGTCCCAGGTGTCGGCAATAATCTCGGGCAATCGCTCTCTCCCAACGAATTCCAAATGGGAGTTCGCATCCCGTTCTAAAAGCTCACTCGCTCCTGGTGCTCCTCGATGCGGGACTACCCCGCCGTCTGTCGCAACTTGCCTCGCTATGATAGGCTCCGCGGAAGACGTGTCATCATCCTTTGCCGACAACCATGAAATATATTCATCTTGGTCGTTCGGGCGTGAAAGTCAGCCGGTTGTGCCTCGGGACCATGAATTTCGGACCTGAGACCGGCGAGGCAGACAGCTTCGCCATCATGGATCGGGCGCTGGAGCGTGGCATCAATTTTTATGACACCGCCAATGTCTACGGATGGAAAGTCGGCGAGGGCGTGACCGAACAGATAGTCGGTCGGTGGTTTGCGCAGGGCGGGGGGCGTCGTGACAAGGTCGTGCTGGCGACGAAAGTGTTCGGCCGGATGGGGGAATGGCCGAATCAATCGCGTCTCTCGGCTCTCCATATTCGCCGGGCCTGTGAGGACAGCCTTCGGCGTCTGAAAACGGAGTATATCGATCTCTATCAAATGCATCACGTGGATCGTGAAACGCCTTGGGAAGAAGTCTGGCAGGCGATGGAACAACTGGTCCGCGAAGGCAAGATTCTCTATGCCGGTAGCAGCAATTTCGCAGGTTGGCATCTGGCTCAAGCCCAGGAGCTGGCCAAGAACCGTCATTTCATGGGCCTTGTCTCCGAGCAAAGCCTCTACAATTTGAACGAGCGGATGATCGAGTTGGAAGTGATTCCCGCATGCCAGGCATACGGCATTGGTCTCATTCCCTGGAGTCCGTTAGCCCGAGGTCTCCTGGCGGGCGCGCTGAAGCCGGTCACGACAGGGAGGCGGGCGGACGAGGATGTCAAAAAGGATATCGAAAAATTCCGTCCGAAGCTCGAAGCCTATGAAGCGCTCTGTCAAACGTTGGGTGAACGGCCGGCGGACGTGGCGCTTGCCTGGCTGTTGCATCAACCTTCCGTGACGTCCCCGATCATCGGCCCGCGCACCATGGACCAACTCAATGGCACGATGCGCGTGCTCGATCTCAGCTTGAGCCGCGAGACGTTGAAACGCTTGGACGAAATTTTCCCCGGGCCAGGCGGACAGGCTCCTGAAGCCTATGCATGGTAGCGTCTCTGTTTGATGATCGGAACGTGACTTTGCCGTTGCCTCATGTCCAAGGGGAGAAAAAAGGCGTTAAAGTTGCACTAAATGCGATTCAAGAGTAGTCTGTGCCCATGTTTCGTCCAGGCTCCATCCGGATTGTATGGTATGGGGTCCTCCTAGGCCAGTTGTTCGCTTCCGTACCTGCGCTTGCCCAAGTCAACTTCGAGGAGAAGTTTCGTCGCGACTACAACGTGTTTCAAGACACGAAACAATACCGTCCCGCAATGCCGCCCAATCCACTCGATGCCCTCGACGCCAAGAATCCGAACAACATCGTCAGTCCACTGGACTCCATCGCTCCGTCCAATGCGGCCGATGCCTATAAGCCCGATCCCAACCTGCGTATGAACAATCCTCTGAATCCGAAAGCGCCACGCACCGGCCAGCAATCCCCCGGGCGCACGCCGTAACGTTTTGCCCCAGAATCATGCATCGACGGCGCCGTGCGATATGCCGGCTATGGCGATTTTTCGCGTGAACGGAAGGAGTTGGCCAGGAAAACTATGTGTATGGCCTGCGAGGTGAGTCATAGCGGCCCAAGTACATGAAATAAGGGAGTTTTCGTTTAGACAGCGAATGTTGGCCGTGGGCCGAGCCGCCCGCCTTCCATCACGACGACAAGATTTAGATTCCGACATGAAGCGGGGTGCTGGCAAGAAGCTGCAGAGAGGTCATCGATGATCATTCTGTTTTGAATCGATAGCAATCCACTCTGTATGTTTTTTCCCTGCGATTCGGACGCCTGATACATATTTTTACACCGGAAAGAATTTCCCATTCGGAAAATCAAAAACTTAAAGGTCCAATTTCCTCAGGAGATTCGGCACGATCATTGCTGTTGTAATTGTTAGCCAGGAGCGTTCATGGAACAGACCGCAATGCAAGATAGTCATGGAAGCCGATGGGGATCATTTTTGACCAAATACGTGTCGATTGAGGAAATCGGGACCGAGCACGGGGGAGGAGCTGGTGGAGAAATCCATACCGCCAGGACCCTCATCAAGAATTGGTGTGCAACTGAGCTCCAGTGGGTCAGCGATCAGACGACCAATGCCCCGAAATTATGGAGGCAAGTCATCCGGCATGTCCGAGGCTACTTGGGTGTGTTGTGGGTAATGGGAGCCCTTCGAGGAGAACGGTCGAAAGAAGCATTCTGCGTGCAATGCGATGAGAGCGTCATGACCGACGCCGACATCCGGGAAGGGCGGATCGTGTGCCAGGTCGGAATCGCGCCACAGAAGCCGTCGGAGTTTGTCTTTTATCGAATCCGCATTCGAATGCAACCGCTCCAAAAATCCCGCGCTGCAGCCTGATCTCTTTACTATAGATCTTTATCCTATCCGTTGCTCTGAATGAGCAGGCGAGTGCATTCGCCATTCCAGAACAGCTGATGACGTGATCACTCAGGCGATCTGCGTCCAATCCAGGGCAATGACCGGTCAGATTGGGTAGTTCGAAATACTGGCCTGGCACAATCTATTTGATGTTCCGGCAGTCAAGCCTCTTCTCTCCTTGATAGATCTAGCAGTCTCCGCGAACTTCCAGCGCATGGTTGCAGTGTTTTAGTTGGCTCCTCACGCAGTTAGGTGCGCCACTTCATTGCGTATGGGCGGGCCAAAAAGTTTGCGCCAATTTGAGGCGCGCCTGATTGATTCATCTGTGTCCAAATGGTTGCTTTAATAGGCGAATACAACCATATCTGGCGCATAAAAATGCTTGCGCGGAGGGGAGGCTTCATGTAGAAGAAGTGAAAATTCGTAATGCTAAATAGTTCTTCTCATCGAGTAACGAAAATTTTAGGAGGACATATGAGTGAGATGAACGAAGCCGACCTACTGAAAATCACCTCGCCGGTTAGCATCAACCTTCGAGCCACAGGGCAACTAGTTCACCCCCATTCCGTCAATTACGTGAACGTCTCTTTGATGCAAAGTATTGCCTATCCGATTTCTTTGACTGGTTGCGAGAGGATGAATAGTCTCCATCGGCAGGTGTGAGTGGGGTGAGGGGCGAAGAATTACCGGGAAAGGAGCAAGCCATGCAGGACGTCACGCCGGAGAACGGGGCCAAGCAGGATCAGTCATCGACTCGAGTCAACGTGAGATTGCGTCCGGTTGAACGGCCGGATCAGCCCACGACAGCCAATTTTTCAACCGTGGCCGTGGCACAAGGGATTGCGTATTTGGATTTCGGATTCATCGAGCCGGCGCTGCTCGGACGAATCGCTCGAACCGTTCAAGATGGGCAATCTGCGCCGAAGAGTATCGACGGTCAGCGTGTCACCCGCATGGCGATGCCACTCGAACAGCTGGTCGGGTTGCATCAACAGATTCAACAGGTGTTGGTCGGCTTGCGTGATGCCAGTCAACTGAAGACCAGCCCTAGCCCACATTGAGCAATAGAAGGGAGTCGGACGCTTCGTCCGCTATGCAGCTCCTCTTCATCCATCCGAACTTCCCCGGACAGTTTGGCCCGCTGCTGTCCCGCCTCGGCAGGCAGCCGGATCTCGACTGCGTTTTTCTCTCGGCCAATGCCAGTGATCTCCGAGCGGGTGTCCGATGCATCAAGTTCACACCGCGCGGCGGAGCCAGACAGACGACGCAGTTCTGTTCGCGGACATTCGAGAACGCCGTCTGGTCCGCGCATGCCGTCTACGAAGCCTGTGAGCACACGCAGCTCAATCCGGATGTGATCATCGGACGCAGTGGTTTCCGCACGACGGTGTTTCTGCAAGAACTGTATGACTGCCCCATCGTCTGCTACGGCAATGATCTCGGACACATCAAGACGAAGACCTTTCGCGAGCATGTGATGCAAACCGGGCAGCCGGATGTGTCGCGGTTCCGATTTCTGAGCACGGTATCGCAAGCCCGGCTGTGGGATCTTTTTCCCCTGAGAGATTTGCATATCTATCCCACCGTGCCGTTCGTGCTCTCCTGGTCGTTGCTCAATGCGCTGGCCTGTGAATGCACCTTGCTCGCGTCGAATGTCGCGCCGGTCCGGGAGGTCATCGAGCATGAGTGCACCGGTTTGTTCGGAGACTTTTGTGATGTGGATGCCTGGCTGAACAAGCATTCCGGGTATTATGCGATCGAACACAACATCGCGAGTTCGGTCAGGCGGGGGGCGCGTTGGTCGAGCGCTCGTACACTCTCGACAAAAACTGCCGCAGTTTCTTGGGCTGCTCGACCGTGTGATGCAAAGGGAACAAACGGTGATGTCTGAGTGATGAATCATCCCGTATACAAGCAGGTCCTCATTCTCAATATCGCGCGCATGGGTGATGTCGTTCAGACGATGCCGCTCATCAATCGACTTCACCATGAATGGCCCGGTGTGGCGATCGATCTGATCGTCGACCGGCGGGTTGCCCCAGCGGCCTCATTGCTTCCAGGACTTCGCCGGGTATTGAGCCGAGACCTCAGCGAACGCACGAGCAAGGGGTCCGAAGACACGAGCGAAGATTTGCAATCGTCTGCCGGCTTGGCGGCATGGCTGCAAGCGTTAAAGGCAAGAGGCTATGACCGTGTAATCAATCTGACCTTCACTCGCCGAAGCGGGCAGCTCGCCTCGCTCGTGGTAGCGCCGGATACACGCGGGGTCATCTCCGTGAACGGAATCTCTGTCCTCAACAATCCCTGGTTTGCCTATTGTGTCGATATGCATCGCAGCCGGCGGCTCAACCGCTTTCATATTGCCGATTTGCTGGCGCTGGGAGGCAGCGGCCCCGGCCCTTGGATGCCGATTCGACTCTCGGTTCCTTTGTGGGCAGAAAGTTGGGCCGACCAATTTTTTGAATCGCTGGGTCACCGCCACACGGTTATCGCGGTCCAGATCGGTGCCAGTCATGGGCGTAAGACCTGGCGACCGGAGAATTTTGGTCGCACGCTGGCAGCGATCAGTCGCCAAGCGGATGCCGCATTCGTGTTGATCGGAACTGCCGGTGAAACGGAGCCGGCCGCCCATGCCCTGGCGGCGTATCACGCAGCAGGAGGGACTCAGCCGTTGCATAACGCAATCGGGCGAACTGACATCCCGCAACTCGCGGCATTGTTACGTCGTAGCCGTTTCCTGCTGACCAACGATACGGGACCAATGCATGTGGCTGCCGGGGTTGGCACGCCCGTGATCAATCTTTCTTTAGGGCACGTGGATTTTCACGAAACCGGTCCTCATGGGCCAGGACATTGGATCATCCAACCGGACATCGCTTGTGCGCCGTGCGACATCGAACAAACCTGTGTGCATCACGTCTGCAAAGACCAGATCATTCCGGAGCAGGTGGCGGCACTGAGCCTCCACGCTCTTGGCCTAAGGTCGTTCCCGCAATCCTGGACGGGTGTACGAATCTATGAATCCGATGTGGATGCCGATGGCCTTGTCCGCTATCGACAAAGAGTCGGCGAACGGGATCTCTCAGTTGATTGGTACGGCGCCTTCTGGCGGCGCTATTGGTACGAACAATTCACTGATTGTGTGAGCAACTTGGAATGCCAGGAGGATGCTCCTGATTTTGTCGAGCAGCACCAGCGTTTCCAGCGTCTTGCTCCGGCACTGAACCGGATCGTCGAGTGTGCCGAGCGCCTTCGTGATATTTCCCGGCATGCGTCCTCTTCCTCTTCGACGGCCATGCTGAAGGCGGCGCAGAACGAGTTGGTCGCAGAACGACAACGAGTCCTGTTCTTTATAAAAGATTCTCCTGTCTTCGGCCCGCTTACGACAGTCTTGCTGCGGGAGCTGTACGATCTCCGTGTGTTGGATCAAGCGGCGAGGGTCGAGCGACAAGTCCAGACGTATCGAATATGGAGGAAACGGATGCATCAGGTCGGCAATCGACTCGGTCAAACACCGGGTGCGCCGGTTGGCGCTCAGCCGGCAGGGCAGTTCAGGGAGGATTGCACGACCGAGGTGGGTAGGGAACAGCGAGCGAATAACTAAAAGGAGCACTCGACTGATGAGCGTGGATAGGAAATGGTCTCGCTCCATATGCATCGGGATCGCCGGTTTGTTCGTGATGTGCTGGGGAGGCAGCGGTCATGCAGAGGACCGCATCGTTCCGATTGAGAAGATTCTCTGGAATCCGAGTGCGTATCACCGTCATGAGGTCGTGTTGAAGGGCGGGCTGACACAGATTGGGCGATGGGACAGCAAAGATATGATGGGCAGGTCCACGTGCGGTCCCATTTTTACGCTGCAAGATGATACGGGAGCAATACCGATCTTCTATTTCGTCCTGTGCGAGCCGAAGGAAGTGGACAGAGTGTCGGCATTCGCTGGAAGCCAGGTGGTGGTCTACGCGACGATCGAATCGGAAACAGTCATGCACTCGGCCGACGGCGCTGAATTTCGGATCAGGGGCATGGCGTCGAAGATTCGGCGCGAAAACCAATAAGAGAAAAATGAGACTGTTAGGTCGGAAGTGTGGAAGACGGAGGCGATTCGTGAACCACAGGGGTTCGTAAGCGCATCGAGCCCAGACTTCATGGTGACCGGCGTGCTCACAGCGAATAAAAACCGCCAGAGCGGACAGTTGGAGATTCAACAAGACGGAAGGAATGAGCAAGTCGGCGGTAGTCAATTACAAAAGGCGGCGTGACATGACCATGTGTGGCCAGAAGCCCATCATGATTTCCCTAGGATTAGGGCTGATCTTCTTGACCAGCAGTGGAGCCTCACCGTTCAAGAAGGACGAAACGCCGGGGGAACGATTTCGCAAGGCGATTGAGCGGGAGGCCGAGTACTGTGTCACGCATAAGATCAAGCCGACAAATCGCCGGTGTGATATCACCAAGCTTCAACCCGCCGATCCGCTTGCTACGGAAGAAGGGCGCTTCGCGCACAGCATCAAAATTCCCAGCCCCGTGCCCGAGGACAGCGGTTACAAGTTGGAGATGACGCCGGAACAATATTTCGATCATCTCTGTAAAACCGAGTCGGGAGAGTTCATCTACAAAACGGTGGAGAATGTCGAAGGTCTCTACATGATGCGGCCGCGGAAGGAAGCCACGGATTATGAGTTGGAACATCTGTATGCGCTGGAGGATCCATATGGATATACGAATCACGAAGCAAAGAGAGCCGAGTATGGTTTTGTTTCGCCGAATCGGTACATCTATTTTGAGCGGGCACCTCAACCGCCAAGATTTGGCCAGGGTACTCATCAATCTGATGGAAGTAGAACCGCTGCGCAGCGGTCCGCAGGGTACGAGCGGTTTACCGGCTATGACGCACGCCATTTAGAATCGATGAAAAGAGAGCCCGTTGAAAGTCGTGAGAGTCGTTATGGCTTCACCTGGCGCGGTATCACGAGACCACACGACCGAGAACTTGGGATTGCTGGTGGAGAATTGATCGTACTGAATCTTGAAACGAATGAAGTATTAGGCGTCCGCCGTGGGTATATCCGCAGCGGAATGGTTCGCAACAATCTGACCGGCATCTGGTGGCTGACTGGACAAACTTGCCCTGCGTACGGTTACCGAAATGGGCGTAACAAGGATTTCGACTTTTCCTATTGGTTTATCGGCAAGGTGCTCAAGCCAAAAAATTATGAACAAAGCTTCAAGGAGCTGACCAATGGCAAATGAAATCTCTACGTGGTTCAAGTTTGCGATCCAGCAGATGGCCGCAGAGAGCTACCTGGACGGCATCAATCTTCAAGATCCAGATGCCGTGATTGAGCGGCTTGTGGATGGGAACAATAATGGCCAGATCATCCCGCCGGATCAGTTTACCGGCAAGACGCGCTTTGTTGATCTCGATGGCGTGCCCAACGCTAATCAAATCACGGGCAGTGCACAGGCTTTTGTGTCTCGTTATCAAATCATCGACCACCATGCGAACGATGCAACCGGGTTCTCGGCGACGCTCATGCGAGACATGACGACAGGAGAGTACGCCCTCTCATTCCGCAGCCTTGAATATCAGGACCAAGCCCAAGGTGGGGACTGGGAGCGCGATGGGCAGGGCGGGGCGGCGGGAGAAATCGCGGGGGCGGGGTTTGCGCTGGGGCAGTTGGTTAGTATGGAACGGTATTACGAAGGACTGAAAAACTCGGGCAAGCTGCCAATGGGAGCGGCATTAAATGTCACCGGGCATTCCCTCGGCGGGCATCTGGCCACGGTGTTCACAGAACTCCACAGTGCCGACATCCAACAAACTACCATCTTCAATGGTGCAGGCCGTGGCTTAATCGGTGGCGTGACGACGGTTGTGACGGAAACGGACCGCATCCGTCAGCTCATCGACGCGATGGATGCGAAGTTTGTCGAGTTTGATCCGACGGGGGCGCTGATGAGCAGTGGGTCGACCGCCAATGTGCAAACCCTGTCCTGGTATCAGCCAGCCGTGATTCAGGTTACCGGACAGTTTCAGACGACAGGAACAGCCAGTCTCCCTGGTGGAGTAATGCGGACTGACGGTGCGTTTGCGAAGATCACCCAACTGTTTGGCCATGCGACCAGCGGTGTCGATACCGAGGTGGTTGCCAATTCGGGGGTCCATGGACCAGTCACCCCAATTCTCATTGAAGGGCAGCCGTTGCTGGAAGGCCTGAATCAGGAGCTTGAGTTGCAATACGGCAACAGCCATAGCATCACGCTCATCGTCGACAGCCTGGCGCTGCAGGACCTGTTTCAGACAGTTGATCTGGCGCTCACCCAGGTGCATATGGAGGGAATCTTTCAGGCTGCCTCAGATGCGACGGCCGCGGTGATTGGCCAGACTCGGGTGGCCGAAGGCGATACACTGGAGCTAGCGCTGGATGGGCTACGGAAGGTCTTTTTGGATGCCGCGACTCCTCCGACCAACTTCAATGAGAATGCCGGCGGCTTCGGTGACCTGACGTTTCGCAATGAGTTCTACACCCATCTTGCAGATGTACAGACACAGTTAGCGACCACCTTTACAGGACAAACCTTCCAGATTGGGTCCTTGGTGGGACGTCCGACCAACGATCTTCGCGCAGCGGCCGAAGCGCCGGGGCCAACAAGCCTCGCCTACCGCTTTGCGCTAAAAGAGCTGACGCCGTTTGTAGTACTCGGCGCTGATCTTGCCACGACCCAGGCGCTGTATGATCGGCAGAACCAGACCGGGGAGCTCTCGCTCGTGAATCCCGAGACGGGAGTGGGCGAACTCACCCCGCAATATCTCACTGATCGCGCGGCGTTCCTGGCGGAGAAAATCCTTGTCAACAGCAATGCGTCTGTACTGTTTAACACCACCCATTTCCACGACAAGGTCAGCGAGTACGAGATTACGCCGCTGCCTGGTTTTACTCGCAGGCAGATGATTTTTGGCGATGGAACAAACGAGACCATCGTTGGTGGAATCGGTGCAGATCATTTCTACGGCGGCAGCGGCGACGACCAGCTCAACGGATTAGCGGGCAATGACTATCTCGAAGGCAACCGCGGAGACGACACGCTAAACGGTGGGAGTGGCGCCGACACGATGCTGGGGGGCTCAGGGAACGATACCTATATTGTGGACCATGCCGGCGATGTGGTGCGCGAGTATGCCAATAGTGGAGTCGACACGGTGCAGAGTTCGGTCACGTTCACGCTGGACTCACAGGTCGAGAATCTCACGTTGACGGGGACCAGCGACATTCATGGCACGGGCAATGAGCTGGCGAATCTCATCGCCGGCAATGACGGAGTGAATCGCCTTGAGGGCAGGGATGGAGCCGATACGCTCCGAGGCGGCCTTGGTAACGACATCCTTGCGGGTGGCATCGGCAACGATCTCCTCGAGGGCGGAGCCGGGTTCGACACGTACATGTACAACAATGGCGACGGACTCGATCAGATTGAAGATTCGGATGCAACGGGCCGGATCGTCTTCAACGGCTCGCTCTTACAGGGCGGAGTGAGCACCGACGGCGGCGCTACCTATCGCAGCCTGGATGGCAGCACTGGCTATGTCCTCTCCGGCGGGCATCTGATCGTCAACGGCGTGCTGACCGTGAACGCCAATTTTCAAAGCGGGCAATTTGGAATTCAACTGCGAGACGCTACTGAGGCGGATTACAACAACGGATTGGAGACGACGTTTTGGACTTTCGGGACTGCGGACGACATTTTGGGCGGGATCGGTAGTGGGAATCACGTCGCCCATATGGGCGGAGGGAATGACCTGGCTATTATGCGGCTCAATGTCGGAGCCGGCAACGACCAATTGTTTGGCGAGGATGGCAACGATCAGCTGTTTGGTGGAGGATTCCATGATCGTCTCTATGGCGGAACCGGGAATGATCTGCTGGTGGGAGATAATGCGGATCCTGGGACGGTCGATGGGAACGACTATCTTGCCGGTGAGGCGGGGAACGATCTCCTAGTCGGAGGATACGGAGACGATCTTCTCTATGGAGGGGATGGGATTGATGTTCTCTGGGGCGACTATGACGCCATTTATCCCGGAAAGATGCCGGACGGGGCGCCTCAGGACGATTTTCTGGACGGCGGGGACGGAGATGACGAGCTGCATGGTGGGGACGGCAATGATGTGCTGCTCGGCGGAACGGGGAATGATTTCCTTTCCGGTGAAGAGGGTGATGATTTCGCGGATGGCGGTGCAGGAGATGATCTCATTCTCGGATACATCGGCAATGATTCATTGGCCGGCGATTCAGGTGTGGATACTCTCTACGGGGATCAAGGCGATGACGTTCTTGACGGCGGTGATGAGAACGACACCCTGCACGGAGGAGATGGGGCAGACGAATTGTATGGAGGAGCAGGGGACGATCAGGTCTTTGGAGATGGCCTGAACAATCCGTCGCAACTGAGCGCGGCCAGCGGCTCAGATTTTCTTGACGGCGGCGCGGGCAACGACCATCTCGAAGGCGGCATCGGCGACGACCTGCTCTTCGGCGGGGAAGGAAACGATGTCCTTTTCGGGCAAGGAGGTGCGGATTCTCTATTCGGAGACGCCGGGGACGACGAGCTGCAAGGTGGAGCGGGAAATGATCTGCTGAGCGGCGACGCCGGAAACGACCGCCTCTTTGGCCAGGACGGAGCAGATCGGCTCTACGGTGGTGGAGGCCATGATGAACTCGCCGGAAACGAGGGGAATGACAACTTGATCGGCGAGGCGGGGAACGATGTGCTTGAAGGCGGGCACGGAGACGACGTGCTGGAGGGTGGATCGGGTGATGACACCTACATCTTCAATCTTGGCGATAGCCACGATACCATCACCGACACGGTGAGGGCCGGCGAGGGCAACCTCATACTATTTGGCCCTGGTATCACCCTCGATAATTTGGTTTTTACTCCCGATCCAACTCAGCACACGCTCACGATTCACGCCGGCGCGGACGATTCCCTGACGCTGCTCGGCTTCGATTTGAACAGCTTCCAGTATGGCGTCGAGACTCTCGCCTTTGACAACGGAAGTCAGGTCCCGTTGGCGGATCAATTGCCGCTCCCCAGCGGATTAATCGAGGGCGATGACTCGGGCAATGTTATTCAGTCCGGATCCGGAGACGATGTCGTTTATGCCGGTGCAGGCGATGATACGGTCGATGCCGGGGCGGGACACGATACGTTGATCGGCGGATGGGGAAACGATGTGCTGACTGGTGGGGCTGGGGACGACACGTATGTGTTCAGCCGCGGCGATGGAACGGACACGATCCATGATACGGCTGCAGCTGGCGAAAGCAACATCCTCATGCTTGGCGGGGGAATCACCCTTGACGGTCTTCATCTGGGGTTGAGATCGGGCGGTGGATTGCAGGTGGAGACGGGAGCGCCGGGGGATGCAATTGTCTTTCCACTATTCAATCGATTCGACGCTCTGGGCGCGCATGCCGTCGATCAATTTCAGTTCAGTGACGGCACGACGCGCTCGTATGCAGAAATCCTGGGTCTTGGATTCGATATCGTTGGAACCGAGAACGGAGAGTTCCTCAACGGGACGAGCGTGAACGACCGCATCACCGGGCTGGGCGGTTCGGATTCTATCCAAGGCCATGAGGGGAGTGACACGATCGACGCCGGATCCGGTGATGATGTTGTCGATGCCGGGGAGGGCAACGATATCGTGATGGGTGGCGACGGCAATGACACCTTGCTCGGAAGGGAAGGGCACAATCAGATTTTGGGCGGCCCCGGCAATGACACGATCTTCGGGCAGGGCGGCACGGATTTCATCGATGGAGGGACGGGCGACGATGAATTCATCGGGTTTTCCGGGCAGTATACGTTCGCCTTTGGAAACGGCAGCGGTCACGATGTGATCTCGAGCGCCAATGGCGGCACATACCTGATTCAACTGACTCCTGGTGTGGTGCCGGCCGACGTGACGGTCGGCCGAACGGGTGGAGGTCTTGCTTTGAGTCTGGGCGGAGGTCCGGATACGCTTTCAATCCCGGCTTTTTATCAAAATCCGTCTTTCGAGGTTCATTTTGCAGATGGAACAGCCTGGAACGCGACGACCCTCCACAGCGAGGCCGGTATGACGCAGATCGGGACGGAAGGCGATGACGTTCTGACAGGCTTTAGAGGTTTCACAGACGAATTGATTGGTCTGGCAGGCAATGACACCTACATTATCAACGACGCGACGGATTCCGTGGTGGAGCAACCGGACGGAGGCCGTGATCTCGTTGTGAGCGCCGTCGACTATACGCTCTCGGAGACGCTGGAAGATTTGACCCTCAGCGGCGCAAAGTTTGGGACAGGGAACGCCCTGGATAACGTTTTAACCGGTGATGCGTCGGCCAACGTCCTTTCAGGAGAAGCTGGAGACGACATTCTGGACGGCGGGAGATTGGGCTACAGCTTCTCTCCTCCAGTCACAATCAACGATGACACGCTGATCGGTGGGGCGGGGAGTGACACCTATCTCTATGATGGAAATTTGGGCGGCGTCACTACGATCATCGACCAGTCCGCTAACGGCGACATGAATACGCTTAAGTTAAGCGCATCGAGTTTCTTTGCGAGTGCAGACCCGCTGCAATGGTTTCGTCTGCGCCTGGATGGAAGCGTGCTCGTGATGAGGATGGACTTTCCAACATGGTCGGTCGTTGAACATACACGCGAAGTACGGTTTCCGGATTTCGATCCAGCTGACGCCTACGGTCCCCATGCCATCGATGTGTTCGATTTTGGTGAGGGCACGACGACGCGGACGTATCAGCAGTTGCTCGATCTGGGCATTGATGTGTACGGAACGAACCAAGGAGAAGTCGTCGCCGGAACGAGTGCGCCAAACCGGATTCACGGTGGTGCGGGTAACGATACGCTAGTCGGCGGGCCGCGCAACGATGTCTATCTTTTCAACCGCGGGAATGGTGCGGACACAATTATAGATACTGCAGTGCCTGGCGCAATGAATGCGATCCAATTCGGCGAGGGCCTGAATCCAGGAGACCTTGAGTTTGTCCGGGGTGCGGAAATTCTCACGATCGATGTCGGCTCTAACGGAGACGCGGTTATCCTTTCCAACTATGATCCGACGGGGCAGGCTGGTTCTTCAGTTGTCGAGAGCTTGATTTTTGCGAACGGAATGGAAATGAGTCTCGACGAGTTGCTGAATTTCCCGGGCGGGACGGAGGGAACCGATACGTTCCTTGGAACGGAGGCCTCCGACCGCTACCACGGGAAAGGGAGCGACGATCTAATCGCGGGTGGTGGTGGAAACGACCTGCTTCTGGGAGGCTCCGGGGAGGATGATCTCAAAGGAGAGGCGGGAGACGATCAGTTGTTCGGAGGAGCAGGCGATGATCATCTGGACGGAGGAATCGGCGATGATGAATTGGGTGGAGGATATGGCAACGATACATTGACCGGCGGAGCTGGAAACGATGTCTTGGACGGCGGCGCCGGCGCCGATACCTATGTCTTTAACTTCGGAAATGGACAAGATGTCATTCGTGACACAGCAAATATCGGAGGAGATAATCGTCTGTTCTTTGGACCGGGGATCATCTTGTCGGATCTCCAATTCTCCCAAAATTATGGTGGACAAGTCGGGGTGCCCATCAACGGCGTCCATGTGATCGTTGATGCGATCTATGTCGGGAACACCGGGGATCGCGTTGATCTTCCCAACATTCCAGATGTGACCCCAGGTCTTCGGACCATCTCGTTCGCAGACGGCCTCACGATCGATCTGTTCGACTATTACGCCGCCAGCCAGATTCAGGAAGATCAGAATCTGACCGCTGTTGACGCAGGTGCGACGCTTATAGGCGGAGCTGGAAACGATACTTTGCATGGAGGAGTAGGGAACAATGTGTTGATAGGCGGCGGAGGGAGCAACACTCTGATCGGTGGGGCTGGTCCTAACATGTTTTATAGTGCTTCGGCGGCAAATAATACGGTGTTTTTTGGAACTGGTTCAAATGTTCTTGCCATTCCAGCCGGTTCGAGCAGCAATATTGTGCATGTCTTGGGAACTCCGGCTTCGAACAAGGTCGTGTTTGCCGGGGGCTACCATACCTTTCTTCCGAATCTCACATTTGGCTCGCTCTTGATCCGATATGGATCTGAAGGAGGCGAGTTGCACATCGAAGGGTTCAACCCGAACGATGCGTATGCAAATCCAGGAATTGGGACGTTCGAATTCACTGACCGGACATTGACCTATCAACAATTAATCGATTTGGGTTTCGATGTTTCGGGGACCGAAGGCGATGATCTATTGACCGGGAGCAGCGCGACGGACCGAATGAAGGGATTTGGTGGGAACGATACGCTGAGCACCGGTCTGGGAAATGACGTGCTCGAAGGGGGAATCGGAAACGATACTCTCGTGGGCGGGTCCGGCGATGACACGTATCTGTTCAACCTCGGCGACGGCGTGGATACGATCGAAGATGCCGCCTTGACGGGTGAAGGCAATCGGATCGTGTTTGGCGCCAGCATTCAGCTGAGCGATCTGACGCTCACCGAGGATCAGGCTGCACGGACGCTCACCATTCAGGTGGGGAGCGGCGGAACGGATCGGCTGATTCTGACCTCCTTCGATCACACGGGAGCGAATGGGTCGCTGGTCGTGGAGACGCTGGAATTTGCGGCCGGCAGCACGGCGAACCTCGCCGAACTCGTTGGTGTCCCGATCAACCATGCTCCGACTGTCGCCAACCCGCTGGCGGATCAGACGGTTCAGGAAGACACGCCATTCAGTATCGGGGTGCCGGCGGATGTTTTTGCCGATCCCGATGCGGGCGATCTTTTGACGCTCAGCGCGAGTTTGGTCGACGGGAGCGCGTTGCCCTCTTGGTTGAGCTTCGATGCGAGCACGCGCATGTTTAGCGGGACACCGACCAACGGTGACGTGGGCAGCTTGGAAGTGAAAGTGAGGGCAACGGATGCCGGGAATTTGAGTGTCTCGGATAGCTTCAGCCTGACAGTAGAAAATGTGAATGACGCTCCGACGGTGGCCGATCCGATCGTCGACCAATCGGCACAGACCGGATCGGCCTTCTCCTTCAGGGTGCCGGCGGATGTTTTTAAGGACGTCGATATGGGCGATATATTGACCTACAGCGCCACGCTGGCCGACGGCAGCGCTCTGCCGGCCTGGCTGGGCTTCGACACCGGCACAAGGACTTTCAGCGGGACGCCGGGAAGCAGCGATGCCGGAGTCTTGACTCTCAAAGTCATGGTGACGGATTCAGGGAGCCTGAGCGCCGCTGATGACTTTACACTTACCGTCAGCACTGCTGATCAGACTCTGACGGGCACCGCCGGGAATGATGTCCTCACGGGCGGCGTCGGGAACGATCAGCTCTTCGGACTGGCCGGCAACGATACACTTATCGGCGGGGCAGGCAACGATCTCTTGGATGGTGGACCGGGCGCGGACAACATGCAGGGCGGATCGGGCAACGATACCTACGTGGTCGACAATATCGGAGATGTCGTCGCCGAGAACGCCAATGAAGGCACGGACGGCGTGCAGAGTGTGATCACCTATACGCTCGGGGCGAACGTGGAGAACCTCACGCTCACCGGGACCGCCAATATCGCAGGGACCGGCAGCGCGTTCGACAACGTCCTGATCGGCAACAATGGAAACAATACCTTGACCGGCCTGGCCGGCAACGATCGGCTGGACGGCGGCTCCGGCAGCGACACGATGATCGGCGGGACCGGAAACGACACCTATGTCGTGAACCAGACCGGCGATGTGGTCACGGAATCGGCGAATCAGGGGATCGATACCGTCGAAAGCGCCGTGACCTACAACCTGGGTTCCAATGTCGAGAACCTCACCCTGACCGGCACGGCCAACATCAACGGTACTGGAAGTTCGGCCGACAACGTGCTCATCGGGAACAGGGGCAACAATCAACTCGTCGGCGGCTCGGGGAACGACACCTTGGATGGCGGAGCCGGCAACGATATGCTGCAAGGAGGAAGTGGGAATGACCGGCTCGTTGGTGGACTCGGCGGCGACGCGCTCACCGGCGGCAGCGGCAATGATGTATTGGACGGCGGTGGCGGGCTCGACATACTCGACGGCGGTTCTGGTGATGACATTCTCCGAGGCGGCGCAGGAAACGATAACCTGACGGGTGGCAGCGGAGCCGATCAGTTTACGGGAGGAACCGGCAACGACATGTTGACCGGCGGGTCCGGCAACGACCTCTACAATTTCGCTCGTGGCGACGGCCAGGATACGATCAGGGACATCGATTCGACATCCGGCAACCAAGACCGCGCGGTCTTCGGCGCAACGATCAATCCCTTGGATGTGATCATTAGTCGCCAGGCCAATGATCTGCGCCTGGCGGTGTACGGCTCGACCGACCAGGTGACGATTCAGAATTGGTATGCCGGTGCAACCAACCAGATCGAGACGATCCATGCCGGCAACGGCCAGAGACTGCTCAGCACGCAGGTGGATCAGCTCATCCAGGCAATGGCGACCTTTACCACCCAGACGGGCCTCACCTGGGAGCAGGGTCTCGCGCAACAGCCGCAGCAAGTCGAGAGTATTCTTGCCGCCAGCTGGCAGTAGCTCAGGCTTGGAAGGATGATGCCGTCCGCACCATCGCCTCCCGATGGGATTTCACGCGAGACTCCGTCATCTGCACCGACCGTTGTGTCCGATACCGGACTCCTGTGCCTTCTCATTCTTTCGCGCTTGTGCGACATCCCGGCCGATGCCGCTCAACTCCGGCATCAGTTTGCCGTGGGACCGCAACCGTTGTCCGACCGTGAGCTGCTCCGCGCGGCCAAGCACCTGGGATTCAAGGCTGGCCGGCTTCGCACGACCTGGGACGAGTTGGCCGGCACTCCCCTTCCGGCCATGGCCAAACGCACCGATGGTCGCTACGTGGTCATCGCGAAGGTCGAGCCGGGAAAGGTGCTCTTGCAGGACCCCCTTGAGCCTCGCCCGCTGATCGTGCCGCGACAGGCGTTCGAGTTCGTCTGGAGCGGAGAGCTGCTGCTCCTGGCCAAGCGGGCCCACCTGCGCGTTCAGGACCTCCGCTTTGATTTCACCTGGTTCATCCCGGCGATCGTGAAGTATCGCCGGCTGCTCGGCGAGGTTTTTGTCGCCTCCTTCATGCTGCAACTGTTTGCGCTGCTGACGCCGCTCTTCATGCAGGTCGTGATCGACAAGGTGCTCGTTCATAAGGGATTTACGACGCTCCACGTGTTGGCCGTCGGGATGATCGTGCTGGCGCTGTTCGAGGTGTCATTGGGAGGGCTGCGCACCTATGTTTTTGCCCACACCACGAATCGCATCGACGTCGGGCTCGGGGCGCAACTGTTCCGGCACGTCCTCACCCTGCCGCTGGCGTATTTCGAAGCGCGGCGGGTCGGCGATACGATGGCGCGGGTGCGCGAGCTGGAGCACATCCGGCAGTTTCTCACGAGCCACTCCGTCACGACCGTGCTGGACCTGTTGTTTACGATTGTGTTCCTGTCCGTCATGTGGATGTACAGCGCGTCGCTCACCCTGATCGTAATGGCCTCGCTGCCGTGCTACGCGCTGCTCTCGATCGTCGTCACCCCGATGATCCGGGCGCGACTGAACGAGAAGTTCAACCGGGGGGCGGAGAATCAAGCGTTCCTGGTGGAGGCGATCAGCGGAATCCAGACGATCAAGACCTTGGCGGTCGAACCGCCCCTCCAACGCCGATGGGATGAGCAGCTCGCCGAGTATGTCCGCGCCAGTTTCCGGGTCGTCACCCTCACGACGGTGGCGAGCCAGACCGCGGGGTTGGTTCAAAAGATCACCACGATCGCCATCTTATGGTACGGCGCCTATCTGGTCATCGGCGGAGACCTGAGCATCGGACAGCTCATCGCGTTCAATATGCTCTCCGGCCAGGTGACCGGGCCTCTGTTGCGAATCGTGAGCCTCTGGCAGGAATTTCAGCAAGTCGGAGTGTCGGTCGAGCGGTTGGGCGACGTGCTTAATACCAAGCCGGAGCCGCTGTATCGCCCGGATCGGATTTCGCTGCCGCAGGTTCAAGGCCACGTCAGTTTCGAAGAGGTGACCTTCCGCTACCGGCCCGATGGTCCTGAAGTGTTGCGGAAGATGTCGTTTCACGTGCAGCCAGGCCGCGTGATTGGGATCGTCGGGCGGTCGGGATCCGGCAAAAGCACCATTGCCAAGCTGATCCAGCGGCTTTACGTGCCGGAACGGGGGCGGGTGATTGTGGATGGAATCGATCTGGCGCAAGCGGACCCCGCCTGGCTGCGACGGCAGGTGGGCGTCGTGCTTCAGGAAAACTTTCTCTTTCACCGCTCGATACGGGACAACATCGCTCTGACCGATCCCGGTTGTTCGATCGATCGAGTCATCGAAGCGGCCAAGCTTGCCGGCGCCCATGAATTCATCCTGGAGCTTCCGGAAAGCTATGACACATCGGTCGGGGAACAAGGCTGCTCCCTCTCCGGCGGCCAGCGGCAACGGATCGCCATCGCCCGGGCCCTCGTCTCGAATCCGAGCGTTCTGATCTTCGATGAAGCGACCAGCGCCTTGGATTATGAATCCGAAGCCGTGATTCAACGCAACATGTCGCAGATCTGCAACGGGCGCACGGTCTTCATCATCGCCCATCGCCTCAGCACAGTCAGGCCGGCGAACCGGATCGATGTGATCGAGAAGGGAGAAATCGTCGAAACGGGCACACACGATGATCTGCTCGCGCTCAACGGCTTCTATGCCAAGCTTCACCGGCATCAGGACGGACGCTTCGCGTTCGCGACGTGACGATGGCCGTGATCCAGACCCTTGCTCGGTATGTCGCGGCGTGGTGCGCGGCATGGTCGGACGACGCTCAACCTTCGGTCAAGGTGAAGCCGGCCGGCCGAGCGGTCGAATTTCTTCCGGCGGTGCTGGAGATTCAGGATCGGCCTCCGTCTCCGGTCGGACGCGCGATCCTGTGGACGATTGTGGCCGTGTTCGCGGCGGGGATCCTCTGGGCATGGCTTGGATGGATCGACATCATCGCGACCGCGCAGGGCAAGATCATTCCGAGCGGTTATTCCAAAGTGATCCAACCCTACGAGGCGGGGGTCGTTGCGGCGATCCACGTCCAGGATGGGCAGTTGGTTCAGAAGGGCGAGACGCTCGTCGAGCTGGATCCGACGCAGAATCGCGCCGATCATGACCGGTCGTCCAATGAGTATCGGGCCGCCAGAGTCGAGGCCGCCCGATTGCGCGCGCTCATCGCCGGCCGGTCGGACTTCGACACGCCTCCCGGCGCCGATCCACAGTATGTTCGGTTGCAGCAGCAACTGCTTCAGGATCAGTTCGCGGAGTACCGCGCTCGAACGGCTTCGGCGCAGCACTTGATCGATCAGCGGAAGGCGGCAATCGAGCAGACGCGGGAAAATATTCGCCGGCTCGAGACGATCGTCCCGATGGAGGCTGAACGGGCGGAGGCCTTCAAGAGGCTGTTCGAGCATGATGCAGTGACGAAAATGGATTTTCTGCAAGCCGAGACGCAGCGGATCGATAAGACTCAGGAATTGGCCGGACAGAAGCAACGGTTGGTCCAAGACCGATCGGCCCTTGCGGAAGCGGAAAAGAATCTGCGCGCGCTCGTCTCGGAATTCCAGCAGACGAAACAGACCGAGCTTTCGACCGCGGAAACGAAGGTAGCCTCGCTGGTGCAGGAAGTTACCAAGGCAAGCCAAAAGGCGGATCTTCAACGGCTGACGTCTCCGATCGACGGGGTTGTCCAGCAACTGGCGATCCATACGGTGGGTGGCGTCGTGACCTCAGCCCAGCCGCTCCTCATTGTCGTGCCGCAGGATCACCCGGTCGAGGTGGAAGCGCACGTCGAGAACAAAGATGTAGGGTTCGTGAGGGAGGGGCAGGACGTGGAAATCAAAGTGGAGACGTTTCCGTTCACGCTGTACGGGACCGTTCCCGGGCGGGTCATCAGCCTGTCGGATGATGCGGTGCCGATCGAAAAGGGCAAAGACAAACCCCAGGCGGGGCTGATCTTCAGCGCACGGGTCAGTCTGGATCGTTCGATGATCAAGGTCGAAGGTCAGCCGGTACAACTCTCTCCCGGCATGGCGGTGACTGTGGAAATCAAGACCGGCAGGCGTCGCGTAATGGAGTATCTCTTGAGTCCGTTGCTCAAGTCGGTCAAGGAAAGCCTTAGGGAACGGTAGGCGCGTATCGATTGGAGAAGAGCGATCATCATGACCGGTGGAGGCAAGAAAATACTTCCAAGCCTGATGCTTGTAGGGGGCCTTGCTCTGGGAGCTCTGAGCGGCGCCTTTGCCGGAGACGAGTCCGTACGCCAGGCCGCGCCGGTTTCTCCGTCGAAGCTCACGCTGACATTACGAGAGGCGTTGGCGGCCGCGGCCGACAATAATCCCGATGTGCTGCTGCATAAGGAGCGGATCGAGGCGTCAAAAGGACAAGTGTTGACGCAATTGGGAGCCATGCTCCCCAATCTTTCATCGACCGTCCGGCAAACCCGCCAGACGCAGTTTTTAGGCACCTTCGGCTTGGCGCCGGTGCGAACCGATCCTTTCAGTATTTTCGATGCGCGGGTAAACGCTTCTCAAAATCTGTTCAGCCTTAGCCTCATCCAACGGTGGCGGGCGTCGCGGGAAACACTCCACGCGACGGAATTCGAGGCGGAGATGAGGAAGTTGGATACGATGGCAAGCGTTGCCCTGGTCTATATGGAAAACCTGAAAGCCGCGGCCATGGTCAAAATGCGCGACGCCAATCAGCGTGTCATGATCGATTTGCTCGGCAAGATTCGGCACCGGCAGAGTCAGGGGGCAGCGACGGGACTCGATCGCGCGCGATTGGAAGGCCAACTGGCGAATGAGCGGCAACAGACGACCGAAGCGCGCTATGAAATGCAACGCACCATGCTCACTCTCATCAATCTGCTCGCGCTTCCCTATGACCTCGCGCTGTCTCTGACCGATGAATTCCATCGCGAGGTGGGAGCGGTATCGACTCCTGAAGCTGCAGTGGAAGAGGCGCTGACCAACCGCCCGGAGGTGCGGGCGCAATACACGCGAGTGCGCGCGTCGGAGTTGACCTACTCGTCCATTGCGGGCGAACGGGTGCCTTCTCTCGTGGCGCAGGGAGATTACGGCCTCATCGGGAACCGGTGGAACAACAGTGCGGACACCTACAACATGGCGGTTCTGCTCCAGGTCCCGATCTTTGACGGGGTACAACGGGAAGGGCGCGTCGTCGAAGCCCGCAGCCAGCTGCGCCAGGAGGCGCTCCGCATGCGTTCGGTGCTCAATCAGGTCAAGATGGAAGTGTACGATGCGCTGGCGGCGTCGGCCTCGGCCCAGGAACAAATGGCCGTGGCGCAAGCAGGCTTGGACGCGGCGACGAAGGAATTGGCCTTGGCGTTAGAGAGATACGGCTTGCTCACCGCGGCGAGCCCGTTCGAAGTGACGAACGCGTTGAATGCCGTCGCGCGGGCAAAAGAAAATCACGTCAATGCGCTGTTTCAATTGAACGCGGCCCGCGTCAATTTGGCGCGGGCGACCGGAGCCTTGCAGACGTTGAAGTGATGCTATTTGACCAGCCAGACGCGATAGGTCTTGGCTATGGTAGGACGGGTCACCTTCAAGACACCTTCGGCGCCCGGGTTCATGACATCTGAGCCGTTGGGAGTCAGCCGTGCGGGAAACCGTTCGGTTTTGATTAAGAAGCCCTGCGCATCGTAGAAGTCCACCATGATATCGGCTGATTCACGCAACCCTCCGTCATAGTTGGTGCTCAACCAATCCAGTCGCTTGAGGGCTTGGTACTGAATGGCCAATAGATTCGGCCCCTCTTCACGCACCGCGACGATTTTCAGGACTCGGTTCTGATCGATGGCATCGGATGGAGGCGGCCCGCCAGCCAGCTGTGTCCGGATGACCCGCACACTATCCTCGGTCGGCAGGTATCCCTTGACCCGACACGTGATGAGGCGGCCTTTTTCGGTCTGTTCGACAATCTGGCCGTCTTGCACTTGGTTGGCTGCGAGTGAATAGGCCAGATCCCTGAGAATCGGCGAATCAACGATGGCCGCGGTTTGATCCTTATAGAGAGGAGAGTTAATGACGGCTTGTCGCCAGGCCTCACGGCAGGCGAGATCTCTGGCCCGGTCCTTCGGCTCGAATTCGTGCGAGGCGTAACGGTAATCGCCAGAAATTTCTATTCGCCCGTTTGGCGCGTCCGCACTATGTCCAACGACAGGGAGGGAAATGAATGTTGCCAATGTTAAGACCACGAATTGAGCCCGTCGGGTGAACATGGACCTCTCCTTCTGTTGATGCGGTTGGTCGGGCCACCATGGGGGGTGCATCTGGATGCTACCACGCGGAGAAAATGGTCACAATGGCGGTGGCGGCGCAGGAGACGGATGTTCATACTTCCGAGATCTCTTGAGTCTCCTTCCGCAAGGGTTGAAGCCTAAGTCTAGGGGTGAATCCTCGAAGACTTTCTCACTGTAGTTCCCCATTTGGTCTCGGACCAAACCAATCTCTTCTCAATTAGAAAGAAACATAGAACGTATATTCAAATCACCTTTAAATTGCGGTCTGGCATCCATTGACAGATGCCGATAAAAACATGTATTGATAACAGTTATCAAATTCACGCGATAGCCGGATGTCCCTAGCCATTACTAGGGACGTATGGCAAGAGGCCAGAGCACTTTTAAGTCCAAAGGCCAAGACCCATGACTCCAGCGGTACTTTCTGGGGGCTAATGCATAGTGCAACGAACGGTTCGGGATATTCCACTCCGTCGCATTGTGAACAGAGGAGAGGCAGCCGAGAAGTCGAAAAATTCGAATCGGATCCGCGGAACGGCACGGATACCAAGGTGAAATCCTGCAAGCGGGCTCCGAGGTCCTACAAACGCACCATTGCACTTGGATGGAGCGTCTCCGCGTTGGTGCATGTGTTTGCTGCAGTGACAGCAGCGTTTCTGGGCTTGTATACCGCGTCGAAGCAGGCAGATATCCGGAGTGAGCCGTTTCGCTGGGAAGTCTCCCTCATAGCTGCCCCCCAGCAGACGACGATGGTAGCGGAGGGCGCGCAGGCGCAGGTCAATGCACCAATGGCTGAAACGGATCGTCAGAGCATGCCCGACGATCGAGTCATGAAACACGTGGCGGAATATTCAGATCAAGCGGCTGAAACGGATTTGAGCGAGGCCATCGCACCTCCTGTCGTGGCCAGCCTGAGTTCTTCGGCCGTTCCCCGGGTTGACCAGGTGATCACAGAGCCTGACTCGGTTACACCCTCCACCGCGATGACCGTGCCTAATCCCGCTGCTTCCTTCGAACCTCCCCCCGATATCGCCACGCCTGTCGATGCAGAGCGTTTGCAGGTCGAGACCCAGATCGAGATTCCCAAGATCCTCCAGCGCCCCCAGGCCATGACCAGAAATCTCATCAACCGGCCTGTTCTTCCAGATTACGGTTGGTTGAGGGATACCTTGCGAAATAAGCTCGAGCGCGTGAAAGTGTATCCTCCTTCGGCGAAAGCCAGTCACGCACAAGGCCGCGTCGTTGTGCAGGTCAACATTTTGGGCGACGGCAGCATTGTGCGTTCGGAAATCGAAGAGAGCTCAGGGCATCCGGTTCTGGATCAGGCGGCATTGGACGCCCTGCGAGCGGCTTCTCCGCTAAGGCTCGTGCACCAGCTGGACGGCCACGCCGTCGTCATGTTGGTTCCGCTCAATTACCAGCTCGAGTAGCCACGATGCATGACCAGCGCCTCGCGCTCGAAACTTCGCTGTTCCATCAATACTACGGTGAGCTGCTTCGTTTCCTGACGGTACGATTAGGGTGCCGGGATCAGGCGGCGGATGTCGTGCAGGACACGTTTCTCAGGGTCCGAAATGTAAAAGATCTCGCGGGCGTGACGCAGCCGAGGGCATTCCTATACAAGACCGCCCTCAATCTGACGGTCGATGTGTTCCGGAGGCGGAAAATCCGCACGGAACGGACCACACATCTGGACGAGACGGTGGACCTCCCGTCATCATTGCCCCGCCAAGACGACGTCATCGATGCGAAACAGCGAGTCAGACTGCTCCATGACGCGATTGCCGAACTGCCTCCAAAATGCCGAGAGGTGTTTCTTTTACACAAGTTTATGTTTCTTCCTCATTCTGACATCGCGGAACGACTGGGGATCTCTCGGAACATGGTGGAAAAGCATGTGATAAAGGCGATGGCCCATTGCCGGAGGCGTGTCGAGGGTCATGAAGAGTCATAGGGCCAATAAGGCTCTTGAATTTGAATCCCGTATGACCTCAGGATGGACACCGTTCATGCGTCACATTCGCAAGGAATGGACTGACGAGGACGGACGAACTGCGGATTGCCGGTAGATGCGCATGACCTCACTACCCACGAATTCCAGTCATCAGAATTCTGCAGCCGAAGAGGCTCTCGAATGGTTTGCCCGTTTGAAGTCGGGCGATGCGACGCAGGCTGAGCGAACGCGTTTTCAATCGTGGCTCGCGGTCGATATTGGACGTAAGCGGGAATTTGACAAGCTTTCGGGGCTATGGGCAGACCTGGACGCGACCAGGCCTCTTTTCGCAGAGGAACTCGTTCGCATCGCAAGCTGTCGCGAGCATTCAGATCGAGAGCGGGCGGGGCGCCGATTTGGACGGAGAACCGCCTGGATATCGGCAGTCGCTGCTTGTCTCGGATTGGTCATCATGGGCGGATGGTATTTCATGCAACCGGAGACCGCCTCGTTCCGGACGGCCAAGGGAGAGCAGCGGACCATCACGCTTGCCGACGGATCCTCGGTGATGCTCAATACCGATACCATCGTCGATGCGGAACTATCCCGCAGCCGGAGATCTCTTATTCTGCATCGAGGAGAGGCTCTCTTTACGGTATCCCACGAACGGGACCGCCCATTTGAAGTGCAGGCGGGTCTTCGTGTCATCCGCGATGTGGGGACCAAGTTTGCTGTTCGCCGAGATGCGGACAATGTGACGGTCGCGGTCATTGAGGGGGCGGTCGAAGTCCAGGGTGACAAGGACGGGAAAGGGCCTGGTTGGCGACTGTTGACTGCCGGGGAACAAGTATCGTATGACCGAGGGGACCCTCTGTCCCCGGTCGGGGAAATGTCCGGTTCTGTCGCAACGGCGTGGACAAAAGGCAAGGTGTCGTTCGAGGACCGCTCCCTCGGGGAGGTCGTCCGGGAATTCAGTCGGTATCACGAAGGGGAGGTTCGCATCCTCGATCCGAAACTCGCAGACCTCAAAGTCAGCGGAGTATTTGGGATAAACGAGCGGCTGGGGTTCTTCAAGGCTCTTGAAAGTGTCGTGCCCGTTACAGTCGTTCAAGCCGGTAAGGGTTTATTCATTTTGGAGGGGCGGAAGAATTCTCCTCACGAACGGTGAGGGATTTCCTGTCTCATTCGTCTCATAAAAATGAGATGCCGGGACGGCCTAGCGTCCCTTTGTCATCTCGAAAGGTGAAGTTGCCGTGGATTCGTTAAAACATTTAGTGGATTACGGGGTGATCGGACTGCTAATCGTCCTGAGCCTATGGGCGCTGGCTGTGGCGATCGAACGCTGGCTCTATTATCGGCGGGTGTCTCCGACGGAATTCCCCAACATTCAGACCTTGGAAATTGCCTTGACCAGGCGGCTGGTCATTATTGGCACGGTCGCGGCCAATGCTCCCTACATTGGATTATTGGGGACAGTGCTCGGTATCATGCTGACCTTTCATACTATGGGGACCTCCGGGACGATGGCTGTCAGTACGATCATGGTCGGCCTCAGCCTGGCTCTCAAGGCGACCGCGGTGGGATTGCTCGTTGCGATTCCCTGCGTGGTGTTGAATAATATCCTCCGCCGACGAGTGATGGAATTGCTCACGCTCTATAAGGTTCAGCATGGAGCGTGAGCTGAACGAGATCAACGTCATCCCGTTGGTTGACGTGATGCTGGTGTTGCTGGTCATTGTCCTGACCACGGCCACGTTCATTTCCACCGGTCAGGTTCCTGTCGAACTGGCAAAGGCCAAGGAAGCCAGCGATCACAAAGACGTTCCACTCGTCATCACTCTCACCTCCGATGGCCATCTTTTTCTCAACGATCAACCTATTGTTGAAGATGGATTAAAGGCCGTGCTGAATCCGCACCCGCGCGAATCCGTTGTGGTCGTCAGGGCTGACCGGATAACGATACTGGAGCGTTTTGTGGGAGTGGTCGATGAAGTAAGGGGCCTGGGATTCCGGCAGGTCAGTCTGGAGGTGGTTCGATCATGACCGCCATAGAATTCAATCGATTCACGAACGGGACCGGACCGCATCATGCCCACGGTTGGGGCGTCTCGTTGCTTTGCCATGCACTCGGGATTTGGTGCGCGATTTTTATCATGGCCGAGATCGATAAGCCGACGATCCCCAAGCCGTTTAATTGGGAAGTGGCCATGATAGAACCCCCGGCCCCGGTCGAACCGACACCGGTGCAACCCACTCCTCCTCCGCCCCCGCAAGCCAAGCCCGTTCAGAAAGTCGTCGAGCCGCGTCCAGTGGAAAAACCGGTCGTGCCGGTGCAGCAACAAACCGTCGCTCCCACTCCCGTGGAAACCGTTCAACCCATCGAACAAATGACGCAAGACGTTGTCATGCCCGTTGAGACCGTCACGGAACGAGTTCCCCAGCAGGTCACTGAAACCAGGCAGGAAAGCCGTCCCCTCGTGGCTCAGACCGTGACGCCCACTCAGGAAACTCCCATCATTGAACAGACAAGCCCGGCACCCACGGTTTCTGAGTTCGTCGAACGGTCTCAACCTACGACGGTCGAATCAACGCCGCATGCCAAACGTCCTGAAGTGGTGGAGCACAATGCCCCGCCGGTCATGGATGCGCCGGCAGTGGTAGAAAAATCCGCTCCGGCAATCGAACATCGTTCCGTAGAACATCGCCAGGTGCACGTTCGTCAGACGCAGGCCGATTATGGCTGGCTGAGGAGCCTGTTGTATGGACGCATCGAGCAGCTCAAACGATATCCGACCATCGCCAAGTCCAATCATTGGGAAGGCAAGGTCGTGATCCAAGCGGTGATTCGAGAGGATGGAACGGTTCTGGGGGTTCGAATCGCGGAAAGTTCCGGACGGTCCGTGCTCGATCAAGAGGCGCTTGCCGTCATGCAGAAGCTGTCGCCGCTGAAGCTGCCGCATCCGCTTGGCGCCAAGCAGATGACGATTCTCGTTCCGATCAGCTATCGGTTGGATGGGTAACCGGATGGATAACCGATGGTCGTCAATTACGAGACCGATAACCTCAGCCTGTGAACCAAAAAGGAGAAAAGGTATGAATCGCCAGACGATCATGCGTACCACGACATTGATCTCTTCGACCGTCTTTGCCATGACGATGGTGTGCCTGCTCGGCAGCCCCGCATGGGCGGAGAAGTCCGACAAAGTCTTCCATGCCGTCGCCACCGATACCAAAGGCGTCGATACCGATGTGAAGAACGTTATTTTCTATTGGGAAGAGAAGATCAGTGAAACGGCATTCGTTCCGCACGAACTTCGGGAAGTGCCCGTCAAGCGAGGTACTGCGACGGTCAAGATCAAGTTCGAGGGGATCAAGCACATCGATCTCAAGCCGTCAGGGAACGGAGCCCCTCCCCACGTGACCATTACACTCAACGATGGGAAGACGGGGGAATTCGTCCTCGCCATCGCGGGAAGCTTCAAGGGCCAGTCTGATTTCGGCGAGGTTGAACTTCCTGCAGCCGAATTGAAGAAGCTCACGTTCAAGTAGTCCCTCTCGCCGGGGTCATCGGCGAGACATCAGTCAGTCAGTCTTGAGCCGCAGTGGCGGCTTCTCTCTACCCAGAGAGAGCTGCCAGGGGTGTGCTGTTATCTGCGGAGACCTTAGTCGGTAGAATTTTTTCTACCGTGCATCAGGTTTGTTCCCGCTCATGCGTCACACGCACCATGGACGGGTTCAGATCGACACTCGTGTGGAGGGGTGCTTCGCCTCGCATGCGGCGGAGCGCCGGAGATAAGGTGAGCGAAATGCGCACAAACATGGCCTCTTCGGATCTGCGGTGCCAGTGTGGGAAACTGATCGCGCGCTGGCAAGGCGGCAATCTGGTCATCAAGTGCGCTCGCTGCGCCCGCTTCATCACCATTCACCACACGGCCATTCAAGGTACACCTCCCGATCTCAATCCCGATCAACATCGGTAGGTCCCGTCCTAACAACGCATCGTACACGAGGCCAACGGAACTTGCGTCCAGAGCCCATGCCCGCTGCACGCGGTCGTGGGCTCTGTTGTGTCGAGACGCGGACCGCTTAACGATAGAAGGGACTTTCCATGATGATACCGTGGCCGTTGAGAATCGGATCATGTGTCATAGCGTTGGCGGTTGCCGGCATACTCTTTGGTCCTGCCGTCTATGCGCAAACCGAGGCCGTCAAGTTGGACATCCCGCCACAGGACCTGTCGGGAGGGTTATCGGCATTGGCTGCGCAGGCGAATATCCAAGTGTTGTATGCATCGGATCTCGTCGCCGGAAAAACTACGAAGGGTGTGGTCGGTACGGTCACCCCCGACGAAGCGATGCAGCAATTATTGGACGGGACAGGGCTTCAGCACACGTTCACCGATTCGAAGACGGTGACGATTCAGCGTAGGATTCCAGCCGGCGCAGCGCTTGGCGGAGCCGCGGTTGCGGCGGAAGCCGCATCGAAGCCGGTCAAGGTTCCGGAGATCGTCGTGAAAGACGTGCGTGAGCGGGATGATTTCAATAACTACGTGGCGGAGGATTCCAACACCGCGACTCGTACGGATACGCCCATGCTTCAAGTGCCGCAATCCGTCGAAGTCGTGACGCAGAAAGTCATGCAGGACCAGCGTGCCATTCGTGTGGAGCAGGCGCTCCGGAACGTCAGCGGCGTGGCGCTTGGCGATGTCGGGCAGTCGGGTATCGCAGCCGATGTCGCGTATTGCCGTGGATTCCCGTGCGGATATTTCAAGAATTATCTCCGGAACGAAGATCAAAACCAAGCGTTGACGTATAGAGATGTTTCCAACATGCAGCGGCTTGAAGTGTTGAAGGGGCCGGCCTCGGTCCTGTACGGGCGGAGCGAGCCGGGCGGGATCATCAACATCATCACCAAACAGCCGCAGGCGGACCGCTACGCTTCGATCGACCAGGTCTTTGGCAGCTACAACTATTATCGTACGATGATCGATGTGACCGGGCCTCTCGATGAAGGCAAGAAGGTGCTCTTTCGCGTCAACGGCGCCTACGAGAATACGGGAAGCTTCCGCGACTTCGTTCACGGACAACGCTATTTCATCGCCCCGGTCTTCTTGTGGCAAGCAGGCAACAATACGACGCTGACATTCGAAGGGGAATACATCAGGGATCGCCGCACCCCGGACTTCGGTGTTCCCGCCATCGGCGATCGGCCGGTCAACATGGCGAAGAGCACGTTTTATGGAGAGGCGTTCGATACGCTCGCGTTCGAAGAGGGTCGGGCAGGCGCGGTCCTCACGCATCGATTCAGCGATCAGTGGCGCATCGAGAGCCGGCTGAGAGCGGATATCTCGAAAGCGTCGGCGTACAGGACCTTTGCGCTTAGCGTGCTGCCAGGCAATCAGGACATGGCGCGGTTCTTTTTCAACCAACTGGCGAAGATTCAGAGTTACTATTGGCGCAACGACGTCATCGGCAAAGTGTCGACCGGATCGATCAAGCATGAAATCTTGACCGGCGTAGAGATAGGCCGGCAATATGCCTCGTATGATCAAGGGTTCGGGTTTTTCGATACCATCAGCATCTATAATCCTGTCCATGGCCTGACTCCCGGACCGGATCCGGGGAAAACCCCTGTCAGCAGGAATTTTGCCAATGCCCTCGGCGGGTATGTGCAGGATCAGATTTCGGTGCTTGATAATTTTCAGGTGCTGATTGGCGCCCGCGGGGACTACTTCTACCAACATACCGACCTGCCGGGGTCTGAGGCGAAGGCTGAAAACTATGGCTTCAGCCCGCGAATCGGCGTGAGTTATCAGCCTATTCCCCAGGCATCCGTCTATGCCAACGTCACGCGTTCGTTCCAACCGAACTTCGGCCCATTTACCGTTGCCGACAATCAATTTAAGCCGACGACCGCCACGCAGTACGAAGCCGGGGTCAAGACCGTGATCGTGCCCGATCGCCTGACCTCAACCCTTGCGATCTATCGCATTCTGAAAAAAGACGTGCTGGCCGTCAATCCGGCGGATCCGACCGGCTTTTCCTTCGTCCAGACCGGCGCACAGCGCAGCCAGGGAGTCGAATTCGATGTCACGGCCCAACTTGCGCAGGGATGGAGAGCCATCGCCACATATGCATACACGGACGCTCGAATCGCCGCCGATACGTCCATTGCAGTTGGAAATCGGATTCCGCTGGTCGCACGGCACACTGGCAGTCTCTGGACGACCTATGATTTCCAAGTTGCCCCGCTGAAAGGATTTGGTGTCGGCGGCGGTATGTTTGCCGTCGGCGAGCGGGCTGGAGACTTGGCCAATACCTTTGAGTTGCCCGGCTATGTGAGGGCCGACGCTGCCGTCTATTACCGTAAACCGGAAATCTTTCCTCATACCAATCTCATCGCACAGCTGAACGTGCAGAATCTTTTAAATCAGAATTATTTCTATAGCGGTGGACAGAGCCAGACCTCGGCGGCGTATTGGGGCGCGCCGGTCACCTTTTTCGGCTCTATCAAGTTGGAGTTTTATTGAGGTATGAATAGACCGTATGACGATCGATTCCTTTAAGCGCTGGTACGCCATTCATAAGTGGACCAGCCTGGTGAGCACGCTCTTTTTGTTGATGCTCTGTCTCACCGGTCTGCCCCTCGTGTTCAGCGACGAAGTGCGCTTGTGGCTCGGCGAGTCGGTCGAGCCCCCCGAGTATGTAACGGACACGGCGCCCGTCGTGCTCGATGCATTGGTCAAGGATGCACAAGCGAAGCGGCCGTCAGACGTCGTCAAATTCCTTACGCGCGATGATGACGGTCCGGCTTGGTTTGTCTCGATGGGAGAGACTGCCACGGCGCAGGATAACAGCGCACTGTTCATGTATGACTCCCGCACCGGGGCCTTCCTCCACGCCATTCCTCCGGACGAAGGGGTGGTGAACTTTCTGTTCAAACTGCACGTCGAGATGCTGGCCGGTCTTCCGGGAACGTTGTTTCTCGGTGTAATGGGCCTCCTACTCGTCGCGTCCGTGGTGTCAGGCATTGTGGTCTACGCGCCGTTTATGAGGAAATTGCCGTTCGGGGCGGTGCGGCGGGAACGTAGCGCCAGGCTCGCATGGCTCGACCTGCACAATCTTCTCGGAATCGTCACGGTGATGTGGGTGCTGGTCGTGGGCGTGACGGGAGTCATCAACACACTGGACCGGCCGCTGCTGGGTTACTGGCAGATGACCGAGATTGCCGGGATGCTGGCGCCGTGGAAGGACAAGCCCGCACCGGCAACGATACGGCCAGTGGATGACGCGGTGCGCGCTGCGGAAACGGCAGCTCCGGACATGGCCGTTCGCTTCATCGCATTCCCGGGAACACCGTTCGCGAGTCCGTATCACTACATGGTGTTCATGCGCGGCCAGGATCCGTTGACGGCGCGGCTGCTGAAACCGATGCTGGTGGACGCGGAGACGGGCCGGATGAGCGACAGCAGAAATTTGCCGTGGTATCTGACAGCATTGCTGGTTTCCCAGCCGCTGCATTTTGGAGATTACGGGGGCATGCCGTTGAAGATCCTATGGGCCGGCTTGGACGTGATCACCATCGTCGTCTTGGGCAGCGGCCTCTATTTGTGGTGGAAAAAACGGCGGCAGACTGTCGAGGATGTGATCTTTGCCGATGCCTATCGGGGACTAGCGGCCGGAGGAAGGTCCTGAATGGATGGGGCGCCTCAAACCCCATTCGTGATGTCAAAGCCAAAAACGGTGCTTGCCCGGCTGCATGCTCAGGGAAGTCTCGAGGTCAAACATTTTATTCCGTACGGCATACGATATTTCCTGACCAGGTCTCTCCTTCGCCGTGACCCGGATATTCCTGGAATTTTCTGCAGGACAAACTCGTCCCACTTCATCCGGATCGATGCCGCTGGCCTGCGTGCCGTTCGTTCCTGCAAGCGGATTCCGCTCTGTCTGGGTGGCTTATAACGGTGGAGTTGAACTCTCTGCCCGTGTCTAGAGTCCCCCGCGATCTCGTTTTTCCGGAAAATAGACATTCCCTCCTCATCTACAAACATGGTAGCGTCGCCGCGCTCGGAAGGACTAGTCCGCGGAGAAATGCATGACGCTCTCCTACGCACAGATCGAAAGCCTGTTTCATCAGTATCGGGACGAGTTGACCAGGCGGTTGGCGATGATGGTCAATTCCCGGGATACGGCAGCCGACCTGGTGCAGGAAACCTATCTAAGACTGCTGGGGCTTGCCGAGAAGCAAGTCGTCGAACAGCCGCGCGCGCTGCTTCATCGCATTGCAACGAACCTGGCGATTGATCATGTCCGGAAGGACAAGAGCCGTCTTCATGTCGATGATTCGATGGATGCGGCAATGGCTATTCCCTCTCATGCGCCGTCACAAGAACGGGCACTGGAAGGAAAACAACGGTTTCAGCGCTTTTTGCAATCGACTGAGCATTTGCCGCCGAGGACCCGTGAAGCATTCCTGCTCTATCGTGTGTATGGCTATACCTATCCCGAGATCGCCGAGCGCATGAAGATTTCAGAAAGCGGAGTCGAGAAACTGCTCATGCGGGCCTTGGATCAATTTTGCAGGGCTGCCGAAGCGTCCGATGATGACGAGTGAGGGGATTGGCCGGTGAAATCGTCAGACGGTATACTACATCCCTCCTATCCGTATCCTTCGCACCGGCAGGACATGATGAAGCCACCCTCTCGTCCCCATGAGGCCGTGTCGGAATCCGGAGAAAAGTCCGATCTCCGCAGCGAAGCCATCGCCTGGGTCATCCGGTTGCGAAACAGCCGGCTGTCATCGGAAGACCGCAAAGCCTTCGAGTCCTGGCAGGCCCAAAGTCCCGCACACGCCACCGCCTTTCAGCAAGTCTCAGCAGTCTGGGACGACCCTGAATTGGGTGCGGCAGCCACCCATGCGGCTCGGATTCATGCTCCCCAGGCCGTCGTTCAAAGAAATCCGTTCCGGCGATCGTGGAGGTATCAGGCGGCGGCCGTTGCAGCCGGCGTCGTGCTGTTGGTTCTAGCGGTCGTCCCATTGGACTTCCTCACCAGGATGCAGGCGGACTATTACACGGTTGCCGGGGAGCGGCGCACTGTACAATTGCCTGATCAATCGACCGTGATGCTCAACACGCAAACCGCCATTGCAATGTCCTTTGACGGGTCAACCCGGCAAATCCGGCTCCTGAAAGGCGAGGCTTTCTTCAAAATCCGGCAGGATCCGGACCGGCCTTTTATCGTCGAAAGCGACGACACCTCGACCCGCGCCGTAGGAACGGAGTTCGTCGTGAGAGCGCAACGCGATCGCGATCAGGTCACGGTCGTCGAAGGGATCGTCGAAGTCCGCAGTCGGGCCGGTCACGACGCCGCTGCACGGGTCGGCGGGGGATTCCAGGTGCGGATGACCGACGGCCATCTTGGACAACCGCAGGCCGTCGATGCGTCGGCGGCATCAGCCTGGATCAAAGGACGATTGGTCGTGAACGGCGTGCCGTTGGCACAAGTGATCGACGAAGTGCGCCGGTACCATCCAGGCACGATCATATTCTTGAACCACGGTATCGGCGATACGAAAGTCACCGGCACGTACAACCTGACTGAGCCTTCCAAGATCCTCACTCTCCTCTCGAACACATTCCCACTGCACGTGGTCGGGCTGGCCGACCGAATCGTTCTTATGTACTAAACGCCTGGAACCCCTTCATCGCCTGACTTCCTCAAGTGATGCACCAACCCGGGCGAGCCGTCCGGATTCGCCAAGCCAAAAGTATTTTCCGATCGAGGTGAGGGATTTTCTGCCTCCTTCCGTCTACGCAGGCATGCAACGGACAAGGAGGAGGTCATGCGGCGTACCGGTTTGATTGTGGCGATGGTGTTCTTCATGGGTGGAACCGGCGCTTCCATCACGCTGGCTCAGGATGCCATGCCGGTCGTCAAGAGCGGATCGACTGTCGAGTTCGACATTCCGCCGCAGTCTCTCGGCACGGCATTGAACGCATTTGCCGAACGGACGGGATGGCAGATCAGCGTGCCCACCGACAAGACCGCCGGCATAGACTCGCCCGGGGTAACGGGACCGCATACACCTGAATCTGCGCTGGGCGCCCTGCTTGCAGGAAGCGGCCTGGTGTATGTGTTGACCGATGCCAGTTCCATCACAGTGATGCCCGGAGCCGCTCCGCTCGCTGCTCCTGCCGTGGTCGGACCGGGTTCGGCGGTTCCCGCTGATCCTGCCGACGGTGGCTTGAGCGCCAATGGAAAAACCAAGCCGGTCAAAGTGCCCGAGATTCTCGTGAAGGACGTGAAGCATCGCGATGATGACACGAAATCCTATGTGGCGGAGGAGGCGAGTACAGCCATGCGGACCGATACGCCGATCCGTGATACGCCACAGTCGATCCAGGTGATTACGCGGAAGGTGATAGAGGAACAACGCGCGATCAGACTGGATACCGCCCTGCAAAATGTCAGCGGCATTTTTACGGGGGTGTCAAACAGCGCCGATGTCAATGATGCGTGGTTTATTCGAGGATTTCCAGCGAACAATAACAATATCGTGCGCAACGGCCTGTTCGATCCGAACTCTGCACAGACGGCGTCCGATCCCTATAACATCCAGCGGCTGGAGGTATTAAAAGGGCCATCGTCAGTGATGTACGGATTGGGAGATCCAGGCGGCATCATCAATATCGTCACTCGGAAACCGCTTCCGGACGCGGCGTATTCCGCCAATGTCACTCTTGGTAATTTCAATCTTTATCGATCTGAACTTGACGCGACAGGCCCGCTCAATGTCGATAAAACGCTGCTCTACCGGCTGACAGTCGTTGGTCAAAAGGCCGACAGTTTCATCGATTATGCCAATCGCGATGTGGTGGGCATTACTCCAGTCGTCACATGGCTGATGGGATCTCGAACAACGCTGACCGTAGAAGGTGAGTATTTCAGGCGGTGGACCCAACGGATCACCGGGCTTCCAGCGCAAGGAACGGTGCTGCCCAATATCAACGGACCACTCCCTCGGAGTCTTTTCACCGGCATGGGCGATTTTGGGAGAAATGATCGCACAGTCTATCGGATTGGTTATGACTTGAGCCATCAATTCAACAACAATTGGTCCATTCGGAATACGTATCGGTACTCGATTCAGGAGATTGATCAAATAAACGGTGGTCCACTTGGGTTACTTCCAGACCAGCGGACCATCACACGATTCTGGGCTGGTTCCGACACAGGTCTCAGTCGTTCGCATTACCACGATATGATAACCAATCTTATTGGCCATTTCAGACTGTTAGAGATGGATCATACGTTATTGACGGGGTTTGAGCTTCGAGAACAGCGCTTTAACCCTTTACAGAACACGCAACGCAGAGGGCCTTCGCTGGATCTGGATCTCTTCGCACCGAATTACAGTATCAATCCATACAGCGCCCCCTTTTTCAGCAGCAACCGCTTTGACCAAGCTCAGAAGGTTGCCGCGGCGTATATCCAGGATCAGGTAGCTCTGTTGCCGAACCTCAAGTTCGTCGGCGCGATTCGATTCGACTATGTCCACCAGTGGGGCCGGAACGGTCCCTATGCGAGTAATCCCCCCGAACAAAACTCTGATGACACTGGCATCAGTCCGCGACTCGGTCTGGTTTACCAGCCGATCGAGCCGGTGTCGCTCTATACGTCATGGATGCGGGGATTCTTGCCCAATGATCCAGGGGCCTTCAATCCTGGGGGCGCGTTGTTCGAGCCTCAGCGCTCCACGCAATATGAAGTCGGGATCAAGACCTTCTTTCTACAAAATCGTCTGTCCGCGAGCCTTGCTTGGTACCATTTAACCAGGGAAAATCTCCTCACACCCGACCCGGATCCTTCCCTGGCCGCCCAGAACTTCCAAGTCCAGACCGGCGAGCAGCGGAGTCAGGGAATCGAATTTGATGTCACGGCGAGCCTGGCCGCCGGATGGAACGTCATTGCCAGTTATAGTTACACCGACGCGGAAGTGACGAAGGACAACGATCTAGCGCTGGTGAACAAGCGTCTGGGGATGATCCCGTACAATAAAGCGACGCTTTGGTCCACGTATCACTTCCAAGAAGGACCATTGGCAGGATTCGGTCTTGGAGGGGGTGTGATTGGCTACGGTAAAATGAATGCCGCAATTTTTGGTGCAAACCAAGTGGAGGTACCCGGCTATGTGATTGCCAACGCAGCACTGTATTACAACCATGATATGCAGGCAGGCAATTGGCTGGGAGCAAAGCAAGTAAACGTCGCCGTGAATTTACACAATTTGTTAGATCAACGCTATGTCGCACAGGCGTTCAACACCACCACAGGGTTCTTTTTCGGTGATCCTCGTACCGTGCTTGCCACGGTGGGGCTGCGGTTCTGAACGTTTAGGGTTGCTGCTAGGAAAGTTCTGTTAGCAGCTGTTCGGATCTTCATAGAGCGGCTGAGTGAGCGCTTAAGAGAATTGGATCAACCGGCGGCGAATGTAGGTCACCAACAAAGGAGTGAGAAGTGGCTGAGTTGGCCATGAAAGACCCTTTTAATTTGTCCTTATCTCATGAGGGCAACAAATCCTTCTTGCTCGAAGTGCGTGGTCAGTGGTAAGGGCGTGGATGATTCTTCGCTGACGCATGATGGTCATTGACGCGCAGTCGGTCAGGCTGTACCCCCTTGTCCGCACGAGCTTTATAGAAGGCGAATCCCTTCAAAAACAGCTTGTGTGTCTGGGCAATTACCATCACCCGGTATTATGTAGGATCTGTTGGCGGATCTGACGGCAGCCAGGCGGACTGTCGATCCTTTGTCGGGGAATCGTGATGGGTCCCTTCCGAGTTAGACCGTTGCGGCTATGCTGGGACAAGGGCTCAATCTTGATTTTCCGGCTTGCTGGCACATCTCGATGCCATCATACCAGGCCTGCCTCTGGAGGATGGTCCTTTACAGGGTGTCACGGATTTTCGTCTTTTTTTGAGAAGGCTTCATTAAAGATCAGAGACGCCGGATCAATATCTTGCCACCGGTCTTGAAGAGAGGGTAAATATATCGAGCCTGAAGGATTGTCTTCCCTGAGCCGTAGATATGAAAGACAGCGTCGCACAGTCGATGGATTGGCTGCATACGTGGAGCGGGTTGCTCTTCGGCTGGCTGTTGTTCGCCATCTTCCTGACCGGCACGCTGGCCGTGTTCGACAAAGAGATCACCCATTGGATGCAGCCGGAGATCCATCCCGTCACCGCATCTCATCCGAATCTCGACGCCGCGGCCCGGCATCTGAGCCGTCTCGCTCCGAAGGCCGAGCTCTGGTGGATCAATTTACCAGGCGAGCGGTCCCCCGTAGCGGACATCTATTGGCGGCAGGCCGGCGTCACGTCTCACCGCGTCATGGATCCGCGCTCGGACGAGCTGATTGTGTCGCGCGAGACGCGCGGCGGCGACTTCTTCTTTCGGTTCCATTACCAACTGCTGCTGGAGCGGCCCGGCATCTGGATCGTGGGGGCTGCGGCCATGGCCATGCTCGCGGCCTTGGTGACGGGGTTGATCATCCATCGGCGGATCTTCAAGGACTTTTTTACATTCCGGCCTCGATCGTCGGCGCATCGGGCATGGCTGGACGTCCACAACGTCACGAGCATCCTCGTGCTCCCGTTTCATTTAATGATTACCTTCACCGGGCTCGTCATTTTCTGGTCGGTGTACATGCCGGCCGGATTGCAAGCCATGTATGGAGGAAATCGCGAGGCGTTTCAGGCAGAGACGGATTCCCGCGTCATCCGGAAACCGGCCCATGAGGCAGCTCCTCTGGTTTCTCTCACCGAGTTCGAGCAGGAGGGGAGATCGTTTTGGCAGGGCGGGCAAACGCGGAGAGTCGTCGTGTCGAATCCCGGGGATCGTCATGCGATCGTGGATGTCTATCGTCAGCTCGACGATCGATTGGCCTTGGTAAGCGATCGTGTGAGTTTCGACGGGACCACCGGCGAACGGCTGAATGTCAGAACGACCTATGCTCCGGCCTTCCTGACCCAGTCCGTACTGTCCGGACTGCATTTCGTGCAGTTCGGAGGGCCTCCCATGCGGTGGCTGTATTTCCTCATGGGGCTGGCGGCCAGCGCCATGATTGCGACCGGGCTGGTGCTCTGGGTCATCAAGCGGCTGGAGCGTCATGCCGGCCGTGCACAGGCAGTGGGCTATCGTCTGGTTGAAGTCCTGAATGTGACGGCCGTGGCAGGGTTGCTGGTCGCGACCGCCGCATTCTTCTGGGCGAACCGTCTCATACCGGTCGAAGTCGACCGTCGCGAGTTGTGGGAACTGCGCGGGTTCTTCCTGGTATGGGTCCTGTGCTGCGTGCACAGCTTCGCGCGAGCCGGCTCCATGTCCGCCTGGAAAGAACAATTGTACACGGGAGCGTTCCTGTTGGGTTTCCTGCCGGTCCTCAATGCGCTGACGGCCGGGAGTCATCTGCTGGCGAGCGTGCCGAACGGACAATGGGTGGTGGCGGGTTTCGATCTTACGGCCGTGGCCGCAGGCGCAATGCTGGGCTGGACGGCTTGGCGTCTGGGGCACCCGGTGAAGGAGAAATCCCTGGACCGCCTCGCGCCGGTTGCGCTGCCGGAGGGACAACAGGCTGAGCAGATTTGAGCAGCTTGTGAACACAGGCGGTCTTGCAGTGTGCGAAAAGACGAAAGGAAGGATGATGCAATGAGTGCAACTCTCTCAACACGCGAAATCTGGGGCATGCCAATTATCCTTGGCGTCGTCAGTGCGGTGGGACTGATATCGGCTTTGCTGGGCGATGGAATCTGGGACGCGTTATCCTGGGTGGCCCTGGCTGCACCTCTCATCGTCATCGGATGGCATCTCTCGCGTCCGACTCCCCGAAAAATATAGAAGATCGCATATGGCCCCAGGCGTGAGTGCCTGGGGCCATCGATTCTTCTTGCGCGATCCGTCTAAACCAGCAGTTCATGTGGTCGCGGTTCTCGTGACTCCCGGCCGTACGTCCGTGGTGTAGGAAGCCCCATGTGTTTCGACTGTCCCGTCCTCGGAGGTTCCCACGATTCCGCCGGCGGCTGACAGCCCAAGCGTCACCAAGGCCAATGCGAACAGCCAAATGGCGATCGTACCGACACGATTGATCGCCTTGGTTCCGACCTCGGCGGACTGCTGTTTTATTTCTTCGGCTTTTTGTTTGATCGGCCCGGCGATGCCGATGGTCATTTGTACGAGCTGACGCGCCTGCGGCTCCGTCATACCGAACTTATTAACCATGATATTGACAGCCGCGTTGCGGTCCAATGCCGCTAATTTCTGTTGGAGTTCGCTGAGAGCGGCGTCCGTGATCTGTTGCGGCGATTGACCGCTCTGAGCTTCGGCTCGTACCTTGTCCGCATCCTTCCGAACTTCACTGGGTTGAAGCTCCTTCTTGCCCGTGGCCTGCATGACGGATTCGACCTGTTTCTTGAGTTCGTCGGTCGAAATGGCTATGCCGGATGTTTGGGAAATGGCGGCGGATGTCGCTTCACTCACACCGCGTGACATGGCCTGCACGGTTGTGCCGAGTGCACTGAACAGTCCGCCTGCCAGGTATGACATCGCGGTCGTGGTCAGCCAGGCGAATATGAGCCAATTCACTCCCCAGACGACGATGCCATGATAGAGCCCGTCGGTTCTGACGTAACTGCCTGATCCCCGTGCCGTGACGTAGCCGCCGACGAAAGCTGAGATCAGCATGGAGATGCCGGTCCACACTCCGGTCCCCATTGGGATGCCATCGGTCGCCTGGGGGTCGCGCAGATCAATCGACCATGCGCCGATCGCCAGACCCAAGAGAGTAAGCATCATTTGCGTAGCCAGCCCGACGGACCATCCGGCAAACACGGCGCCCCATTTGATGCGTGTAGAACCTACCGACCACTGTTGTATTGTCCGTTCCACTTCCATTGTGAGTTCCTCCGTCGATGCGTGAAAAGTATTGGGAAGAAGGTGTTCGAATGCCGATCAAAGGGGAGCAACGCAAGTATCGGACCTCAGAGAACCTTGGAAGTTCTGCAGTCTTTTGACGACTTACCGCTCGAGATAACCGGCGCACCTATCGAGGGGGTCCGGAATATCTGTCTCGTAAGACAAGCTGTCTCAGGCCCGGTTTTATCCATTTTCCGGAAAAGAAACATGTTCATCGACTTCTCTGCCGTGGTAGGTTTCCGTTTTCGACGGCGTACATTCTGCATAACGGCCGCACTTCATCATGGCTGCTCAGGACTACGAACAATTGTTTCATTCCGCCGGGGACGATTTGAGGCGGTTTCTCTCGCGCCGCATCACCTGTCCGCATGCCGTGTCCGACATGATGCAGGAGGCGTTTCTAAAACTCATGGGCGCTCAACCGGCTACGGACATTAAGGACCCGCGCGCGTATCTCTTTAGAATCGCTGCCAATTTGGCCATCAATCATGGAACAAGACGACGTGATGTGGCACCGCCGTCCGCGGTGAGCAACTCGACTGAGGCTCTGCCGGAGGTGTCGGATGAACGCACGCCGGAACGGGTCGTGGAGGGTAATCGCCAGCTTCGACGAGTCATGGACGCGATTGAATCTCTGCCCGAACGCTGTAAGGAAGTGTTTATTCTCTATCGATTTCATAGCATGAGCCAAACGGAGATCGCCGAGCAGCTTGGGATTTCCGTCAGCATGGTGGAAAAGCATGTGATTCGGGCCATGCGGTATTGTCGCGACGCCAGGGATCAGGCAGACTGAGGGAGATCGCGTGGATTGTGTCGAAGGGGTAAGGGGCTTTTTTATGAATCCGCCTGAAAAGGGCCGTACCGGATCGACGAGTTCGCCGGACGTGTACGATGAGGCCGTGCGTTGGCTCATGGCGTTGAAGCGCCCTTCCGAATCTTTGCATGATCGGCATGCATTCGAACGATGGCTCGCTGCGGACCCCGAACATGCACGCGCCTATGCCCGTTGCCGTGCCGATTGGGAAGGAATGGAACCGCTGGCCGTGGTCTATGGTCCTCAGGCCGACGGGGAGCGTACGGCAACGGGTTCATTCAGCCGTTCAACCGGTTGGAAGTGGATGACGGCCATGGCGGCCATGCTGGCCGCATTAGTCACCATCGGATGGTTCACCGCGTCATGGTTCCTGCCCACCTTCGAGGTGACGGCGCAAACACAGGCGGCGGAACGAAAGACAATGCAGTTAGCGGACGGGTCGAACATCGAACTCAACGGGCGTTCGCACGTGCGCGTGAAGTATTTCCGCGGCCGGCGCGTGGCTCATCTCGAGCAAGGGGAAGCGATATTCGATGTGACCCCCGATTCGTCCCGCCCGTTCACCGTGGAAGCAGGCATCGGCAGGGTTCGCGTGATCGGGACGTCGTTTCAGGTGACCCGTGAAGCGGATCATCTGGCCGTGGCGGTATTGAGAGGTCGCGTCCAGGTCGATCGCGTGGGCACGCCGAAGACAACCGTCGTGCTTTCAGCCGGTCAGGGTACCGACGTGACAGCAGCCGGCATTGATGAGGTCAAGGAGGTGACGGCTGCAGCGGTGGGATCTTGGACTCGAAAAGTCCTGGTGTTTGACCATGCTCCGCTTCGGGATGTTGTTTCGGCCATTCAGCGCCAGTATGCAGGCACCATCCAATTAGATGCTGAGGCCGCCGAAATTCCGCTGACGGCGGTTGTGCAGTTTGCCGATATCGATACGACTCTCACGGCCCTCTCCTCAAGCCTTCCCGTCCAAGTCGACCATCCTGCGCCGGCGCGTTGGTATATCCGACGGAACGGCAAATCATAGCTCCTCATTCCTGGCAGCCCCCGTACACACGAACGTTTCGCGCATCCTGTGATCTCCTCCTGTTTCTGATGCGTCCACATTAATTTTTACTGCTTCTCGCTGAAACAAGGTCAGGGTTTCTCGGATTGCTGTGTCGTATGGGATATGGCCATCAAGATGTCTTTGAAGGAGGGAGGTCCCGTGCTACAGCAGTGCGTTGGGTTTATCAAACGTGTCAGGGCGCCTTGGCTGATCATGACAGGCATTGCATTGGTCCCCGCGCTGTGGAGTACGGGTGCCGGCGCGCAAGAACATGCTTTCAGCATTGGCCCTCAACCGCTGAACAAGGCATTGATCGAATATGCCACGCAGGCGGGAGTGTCGGTGAATGCCGATCCCGAAATCCTGGAAGGCAGGCAGACGATGGGGGTGACCGGCCAGTTCAGTAACGAGGCCGCGCTCCAACAGCTGCTGCAGGGAACAGGATTGCAGTTGCAGCAGGCTGGCGCGAATACCTTTACGATCCTGCCGGCAGCGGTCGTGCCCATGAAAACCCCGCACGGGAGTGCCGAAAAACCTGTCAAAGTCCCCGAGATCCTCGTCAAAGAGGTTCGAGCCCGTGATGAGAGCAACAGCTATGTCGCGGAAGAGGCGAGTACGGCGACGAGGACGGATACGCCTCTTATCCAGGTTCCCCAGTCCATCGAAGTCGTGACGCGGAAGGTGATGGACGATCAGCGCGCGATCAGGGTGGAACAGGCATTGCGCAACGTGAGCGGCGTCAACATCGGTTATACCGCGCAAGGACGCGCGGCGAACGACACGATGTTTTGCCGTGGATTTCCCTGCGCCTTCTTCAAGGACAACATGCGCAATGACGACTTCGTGCAGGCGTTCGCGTTTCGCGACGTCGCGAACATCCAGCGGCTCGAAGTGCTCAAAGGGCCGGCGTCGGTCCTGTACGGCAGGAGCGAGCCGGGCGGCATCATCAATATCATGACGAAGCAGCCGCAGGCGGATCGGTATGCTTCGATCGAGCAGATCGTCGGCAGCTATAACTACTATCGCACGATGCTGGACGCCACGGGTCCGCTCGACGAAGGGAAGAAGTTTCTCTACCGCATCAACGGCGCCTATGAAAATACCGAGAGCTTTCGAGACCTCGTGCACGGGCAGCGCTACTTCGTTTCGCCAGTCTTTCTCTGGAAGGCGGGCAATAATACGTCGGTGACGATAGAAGGCGAGTACATCCGAGACCGCATGTCTTCCGATGCCGGGTTGCCGGCGATCGGCCGGAGCGTGGCCCCATTGCCGAGGAGCCGCTTTCTTGGAGAACCGTTTGATACTTCAGGAGTAGAGGAGGGACGTGTCAGCCTGCGTGTGAACCACCGGTTCAGCGATGCCTGGCGCATCGAGAGCCAGATCCGGATAGATGAAAGTACGATCAGCGGCCATTTCACGAACCCGATCGCAGTCCAGGCCAACAATACGACCCTCACCCGTAACGTGCTTGATCAACTCGCGGATACGTCCAGTTACTATTGGCGCAACGACGTCATCGGCAAGGTGGCAACCGGCTCCATCAAGCATGAAATTCTGACCGGCGTGGAACTGGGCAGGCAGAGCTCCTCGCTGGATCGAGCGCAGGCGCCGTTTGGCTCGATCAATATCTATAATCCGATCTACAACCAATTTCTGGTGCCCCCGCTGAATCTGACGAGATTTGCCCGGTCCTTCGCGAATGCCGTCGGCGGCTACGTGCAGGACCAGATCGCGCTCACGGATAATCTGTTTGTGCTCGCGGGCGCGCGAGGAGATTACTTCTACCAACACAGCACGGTCGCCGGAGGGGATACGAAAGCCGAAAACTGGGGCTTTAGCCCCCGTATCGGTGTCACGTATCAGCCGCTTCCAGCCGTAGCGTTTTATGCGAACGTCACGCGCTCGTTTCAGCCGACGTTCGGCCCGTTTGCCGCGGTGTCCAACTTGTACTTGCCGACGACCGGCACGCAGTACGAGGCGGGCATGAAAACCGATATTGTGCCCGGACGTTTAACCTCCACGATTGCGGTGTACCGCATCGACAAAAAGAACGTGCTGGCGGTCGATCCCACCAATTTCTTACTGCAGATTCAGACCGGCGGCCAACGCAGTCAAGGTGTGGAGCTCGACTTGGCGGCCCAACTCACCGATGCGTGGAAAGTCATTGCCACGTACGCATATACGGATGCGCGTGTCACCGCCGACACGACCATTCAAGTGGGGAACCGGTTACCGCTGATTTCCCGCAACACAGCCAGCTTCTGGACGACGTACGATTTCCTCGAGGGACCGCTCAAAGGATTCGGAACTGGAGCCGGCGTATTCATCGCGGGAGAACGAGCCGGCGATATCAACAACAGTTTCGAGTTGCCGGGATATGTGCGGACCGACGCGGCCTTGTATTATCGCAAGAACGAGATCTTCGACCGCACGAATCTGGTGGCTCAACTGAACTTCCAGAACCTCCTCAATCAGGACTATTACTACGGAGGGTTTCAAACCCGAGGGTCGGCTGGTTTCCCGGGAGCTCCGCTCAGCGTGTTAGGATCGATCAAATTTGAATTTTTTTAGACCGGAAGTTCTCCATGCTCACCGTCTCTGCACTGAAGCGATGGTATTTCATTCATAAATGGACCAGTCTGATTTGTACCGTCTTTCTTCTGCTCCTCTGCTTGACCGGATTACCGATTGTCTTTCGTGATGAACTGTCGGTTTGGTCGGGAGAAGCCGTCGAGCCGCCCGAGCATGTGACGGCGAGCGTGCCAATGAGTCTGGACACGATGCTTGCGGATGCGCGAGCGAGACGTCCGGGCGAGCAGGTGAATGTCCTGTCGCTCGACGACGAACAACCGGCTTGGTTCGTGTCGATGGGGGCGAGCCCTGCCACGCCGCGAGGCACGGCGTTATTCATGTACGATTCACGCACGGGCGAGTTCTTGCACGACCGTCCTCTCGAGGATGGCATAATCAACTTCATCCTGAAATTGCATGTCGAGATGCTGGCCGGCTTGCCGGGCACGCTCTTCCTGGGGCTCATGGGGATCGTATTTCTGTTGTCGGTCGTCTCCGGCATCGTGGTGTATGGGCCGTTCATGCGAAAGCTGCCGTTTGGAGCAATCAGAAGGGATGGGAGCAGTCGATTGACGTGGCTCGACCTGCATAACCTATTGGGGATCGTGACGGTCTCGTGGGTCATGGTCGTGGGAGCCACGGGCGTCATCAATGCGTTGGAGGTTCCGTTGCTCAGTTATTGGCAGCGGACCGAATTGCGCGATATGGTTCTATCGTGGAAAAACAAGCCTGCTTCAGGTGTCACGAAGCCGGTGGATGACATCGTCGCGACGGCACAGTCCGCCGCCCCTGATATGATCGTCCGGTTCGTAGCATTTCCAGGCAGCCGCTTCTCGACGCCGCACCATTTCATGGTATTCATGCGCGGCCAGACTCCATTGACGGCGAGACTGCTCACGCCGCTGCTCATCGACGCCGAGACGGCCCGGGTCAGCGATGCCCGCTCCCTTCCCTGGTATCTCACGATGTTGCGCGTGTCCCAACCATTGCACTTTGGGGATTACGGAGGACTGCCGTTGAAGATCGTCTGGGCGGTCCTCGATCTGATTACGATTCTCGTACTGTTCAGCGGACTGTTTCTTTGGTGGAAGAAACGCCAGTCCGCAGACGATCTGGCGCTCGCAGAAGCCTTTCGGCAACTGTCGCTTCAGGAGCGTTAGCCGATGCCCGAGGTCATTCCCAACCCGCTCCATGATGGACGGGCCGAAGCGGTCCTCGCGAAATTGCAGGCGCAGGGCGACCGTGAGTTCAAATATCTCGCGGCGCATGGGCTGGCCGGTATGATTCGTCGGTGGATGACCCGGCGCAAGCCCGACATCCATTGGGATTTTCTCCGTGACAAACTGATTCCGCTGCATCCGGACAAATGCCGGCTGGCCTATGTCCTGTGCCGTTCGTTGAATGCTCAACGAGTCGTAGAATTCGGGACATCATTCGGCGTATCGACGATTTATCTGGCGGCTGCGGTACGCGACAATGCGCAGTCTGGCAGGCGGGGGATCGTCATTGGAACGGAAATCGAGCCGACGAAGGTGGCAGCGGCCCGCGGCAATCTTGCCGAAGCCGGATTAGCGGATTTCGTCGATATCAGAGAGGGCGACGCGCTTGAGACATTGAAGGATATCGGTGGCCCGGGCGATTTTCTCCTCATGGATAGCTGGACGAGATATGCCAGGGGCATCATCGAGATCGTCGCTCCCCAACTGCGGCCCGGTGCCATTGTGATGGCCGATAATGTCGGGCAGTTGCCCGGAGCCTACCGTGCGTATACCGATTACATCCGCAATCCCTCCAATGGGTTCCGCTCGATGCTCTGGCCTTATAAGGGAGGGGTCGAACTCTCGGTCAAGGTGGACTAGTCGAAGCTTGGAGTGGCGGCTATTGGTGAAGTGAGAAGAATCGCATCCCGTTAACCTGAAGGCGGGAAACGAGGACATTCTCCTTTCAACGCTGAACATCGCTGAACATCGTGCAGATGAGCCTATGTGAGGTGAAAATTGTCTGACGAAAAGAGAATGCCCCATTCTGCCCCTCGTACTGTGCTGGCCACAATGGGCTGCGGTTTCGAGGTGTCAGAAAGATTCGAGATGCAGCACAGAAGGGCGAGTATCGCAGTCAGCTTACTGTTATGCGCGAGATCGCGCCGGTGCAGTCGAAAAAATCGGAGCGAGCATCGGTTTGGGTTCAAACGTGGGAAAGGTCGTGAATGATTGAGGGGGCGTCAAACTCTCCGGCCGGGTTCCAGCGTCATGCCGTAGCGCGGACCTTCACCGTCAGGCGTACCTATGCTCCGAGTTTAGCAAGCATGTCAAGCGTAAGGGTCGAGCATTAGTCTGCCACGGTGGGCTGCGGTTCTGAGGCGAGTATGAGACCGCTGGATCGAGGTCGAGTCTTAAGCCGACTGGGAACACTGTAAGGCCGATGTTCTGGGGGCGTGGGATACCAGAAGAATACGGTGGCGGGCTGCAAAACCGAAGTCGGTCAACCTCTAGGCAGAAACCCGCTCCCACTCGCGCGCGCGACGTACCAGCGCAGCTTGGTGGGCAGGCCAGTCGTGCAGCGTGGCCGGATCAAAATCGGCTCCGTTTGGCCATACGAGTGTGCGTACCTCGGGGTCAATACGGACTTGATTGAAGATCTCTTCATTCCGCAGCGGTCCGAGCAGCTCCCCGGCGAGCACAGGCCGGAAATTAATTACCTGTTCCGTCCGGTCCTCAAACTGTACACGCAAGGTATAGGGTCCGACAATCTCGACGGCTTGAACGTGATGAATCGGGTGGTGCATGCGCAGCTTCTTACGCGAGAGGTGCAATAGGCAGGGCTTTCTGTCCGCCTTGTAGCCTGTTCCAATCGATCTTCAGTTCCTCCTGATGCAGTTCGGCCCATGCCTCGACGAGCCGCTGCTGGCGTTGAGGGAGAGAACCCGCTATCAGTTCCACCGGCTCGATCCCGTACACGGCGACATGCTCTTGATAATAGGCATGAAAGTGCGGTGTGTGATGCCCAGTGTGAACTTCGACATACATGCGAATGATGATCCCAAAGAATCGGCTGAGTTCAGGCACGCTCTGATTCTAGAGAACCGTTCGATTCACCGCAAGGGAAACCTCGCGAAGCACCTCCTAAGACGTAGGCGGAGAACGGGAACATTCTCCTTTCAACGCTGAACATCATGCAGATGAGCCTATGTGAGGTAAAAATTGTCTGACGAAAAGAGAATGTCCCCATTCTGCCCCCGCGAACACCGCGTGGTTCCGAAATTCAGTATGTCTCTTTCCGGATGACGCGAAATTCTGAATGTTCTTTCCGACAGTCCTTTCCCCCATAGCTTTCGAGCAAAATTGTGCTGACCTGAATCATTGTAACCTCGCGTGATATCGAGGCGTTCTACCTCCGCCTGTGCTCAGGCTCTCAGAGCCGGTTCATATATTTTCAGCTCGGTGGTTGGGTTTTTTGCGCCTGATCCGTCTGCTTTGCCAGTGAGGTGTGAATTGAATTGTCCTGGAGTCTGAACATGGCCGTCTTCGTGTCCTCGCCCTATGATTCGCAGGGTATTCCTCAGTCTGCGGAGGCATCCCCATCGACTATGGCGACACCTGAGACAACAGGCTGGACTCTTGGAGAGTATGCCCGCTACTACCGGGAGCTTCTGGGGTTTCTGACTGCGAGATTGCGCTGTCCACACGAGGCGGCCGATATGGCGCAGGAAACCTTTGCGCGCGCCTTGGCGCACGACGATCCTGCTGCGATCAGGCAACCGAGAGCATTTCTCTATCGAATCGCCCGCAATCTGGCCGTCGACTCTGCACGCAAACAATCGATTCGGACACGGCATCTCATCGATTTGACCGAGGTGGAGGATGCTCCCTCCGCTACCCCGCTGCCGGATCATGTTCTGGAGAAAGAACAACTCCGCCGGGCATTGGACCAGACGATCCTGAAGATGCCTCCGCGCCGGCGCGAGGTATTTCTCTTATACCGGTTTGGTGGATTGAGCCAGGCCGAAATCGCAGAGAAGCTGGATATTTCGACGTCAATGGTCGAGCGCCATCTCATGAAAGCGATGACACAGTGCAAGGAACGGCTGCAAGCATTTCGATGATGGGAATTGGATGCGGTCTCGCAGAGGCTGAATGATCATGGACGTCTCGTTTCACAGGCATTCCCCGTCGGCATCCGACAGAGCACTAAAGTGGTTTCTCCGCTTGCGGGAGCCCGCATGCACCGATGCTGAACGAGTTGCATTCGAGCAATGGCTCGCGGCTGATGGAACACATCGAGGCGAGTATGAGGCGATCACAGATGTGTGGACTGGATTGGAACCGGTGGCCGAGAGTCCGAGTCATGAATTGCAGGGCCAACTGTCGCAGGCGATGAAACCCCGTGGCCGAAGCCCACAAACTGCCCGATCCGGATCGCCATGGCGCGCAGTAGGATATTGGACGGCCATCGCCGCTACGATCGTTCTGACGAGCGCCACGGCCTGGTGGTGGATCGAAGGGAAACCGATCGTGACCGCCTATCATACGGCTAAGGGAGAACAGCGGTCGGTCGTCCTGGATGACGGAACGGTCATGGACCTGAATACCGGCACCGATGTGACCGTTCGCATGTGGAAACGTGGCAGACAGGTGGTCGTAGAATCCGGCGAAGTCTATTTCACCGTGGCGCAGGATCCTGCCAGACCGTTTGAAGTACTGGCCTCCGAGGGCCACATTCATGATATCGGGACGCAGTTTGCGGTTTATAAACAGCCGGATCGAGTCGTTGTCTCGGTCGAAAGCGGTGCCGTCAACGTCGAACTCCCTTCAGAAGGAAAAGCCATATCCGCCGGGCATGTATTGAACGCAGGGGAACGGGGAGCGTACGTAACCCATGGCGGCTGGGCGCCGCTTGATACGGTGATGCCGAAGTACGTGGCTGCCTGGCGTCATGGGACATTGCGTTTCGACGGTGTGCCGCTGTCTGAAGCCCTCTCCGAAGTCGAACGCTATTGGCCTGGGCGCGTGCTCCTCGTCGATGCAGCTCTTGGGACGACGCAGATCAGAGGAGTGTTCAACACCCGCAATCTTGCCGAATTCTTTACCGCTCTGCCGAATATCGTGCCGGTCGAGATCGCAAATCGATCGGGCGATATCATCATCAGCCGGCGTTGAGCGAAAAAGTCACAAATTCGAAATAACAAGCACCGGATTCCAGGGTGAGAACATCCGAAGTTCGAATTTCGAAATTCGAGTTTCGAGATTCGGACTTTTGAATTCGTGCGTCAGATTCACGGGTCGAGCTTCGGATTGCGAGTCTCGAACTTCTCATTCCTTGGTTTAGATTTCAGGATTCGGATTTCGAGCTGCGAATTGCAGGATTCGGTTTTCAGAGGTTGGGGATTTCCATTGTTGTCCGTCTACCTCGTCAGTTGAGCGTAAAGGTCGGGTCACCCGGATGAGGCGAGGGGCAATGATGGACACAATCAGCAAGATCGCAGGACGGATTCTGAATGTAACGGGCGAATGCCCATGGACGATCACCGCGCGTGGAGTGATCTGGATGGCCGTGTCTTGCACGTGGGCGGCGTCTGCATGGGCGCAGACGATCACCTTCGACATTCCAGCGCAGCCGTTACCATCGGCACTTGATGCATTTGCCGAACAGACGCACGTTCAGATGTTGTATAAAATGGAGGCCGTTCAGGGGTTGCAATCCGCCAGGGTGTCCGGCGAGTTCACGAGAGAGGAGGCTCTTCAAACCCTGCTGCAAGGCACGGGATTGTCCTTTCAACCCGGCGGGCCGAATACGTTCACGCTCCAGCCCGTTGCCGCGCCGCCCATTGGCCAACCGCACAGTAATGGCCAGAAACCGGTCAAAGTCCCTGAGATTCTAGTGAAAGACGTGCGGGAACGCGATAACGACACGAAATCCTATGTAGCTGAAGAAGCGAGCACGGCGACCAGAACGGATACACCGATCAGAGATGTACCGCAGTCGATCCAGGTGATTACGCGAAAGGTAATCGAAGAGCAGCGGACGTTTCGCTTGCAGGATGCTCTAGAAAATGTGTCCGGCGTTGTGACCAACCGGAGTTCACAGAGTCTTAATGATGCTTTTTTTGTTCGCGGCTTCGCGGTTAACAATGTGTATCGTAATGGGCTCGTCGATCCAACCAATAATCTCAACGGTACGGACAACTACAGTCTTCAGCGTCTAGAGGTGCTAAAAGGTCCGGCGGCAGTGCTCTATGGCATGGGCGATCCGAGCGGGATCATCAACCTCGTTACGAAAAAACCGTTGCCAGACCCGTACTATTCCATCAATGCGACTTTCGGCAATTACAACTTCTATCGCAGTGAGATCGATGCGAGTGGGCCTCTCAATGCTGGCAAGACGTTCCTATACCGGCTTAACGTTGTCGGCCAGAATGCCGGTAGCTTCGTTGATTATGTTAATCGGGACCTCGTCGGGATCTCGCCCTCTTTGACCTGGTTGATGAGCAATCGGACAACCCTGACAGTTGAAGCGGATTACTTTAGGCGATGGCTTCCTCGGTACAGCGGTGTCCCGGCGCTGGGAACAGTTTTGCCGAATGTGAACGGAGAAATTCCTCGCAACCGCAATGCGTCGCTGGGCGATTTTGAGCGGCAAGATAGGGAAACGATGCGCGTGGGGTATGACCTCACGCATCAATTCAACAATAGTTGGGCGATTCGAAACGCTTATAGATATTCGGTGTTCAACGAATATCAACTCATTGCCGCCAACCCGTCCACGCTACTTCCCGATCAACGTACATTGATGCGCAACGGCATAGAAGACGGGTCAGTCGGATCGGTCTGGCATAAGCATTTTCACAACATGTTTACGAATCTAACCGGCCGATTCGACTTGTTGGGTATGGGACACAACTTTCTCGCTGGCGTAGAATTTCGACAAGACAAGACCGATTCAAGTACGGCTGTCTCAAGGCGGGCTCCAAATCTGGATCTGTTTGCACCAGACTATTCTCAAGGATTGGGCGGAATCACCGCTGCCTCTCTCTTGAAAGATGACAGTAAAATGGCTGGTGCCTATCTTCAGGATTTGGTCGCGCTGCTGCCCAATTTCAAATTGTTGGCAGGGATTCGTTTTGATTATGTGCACCAGAGCATCAACCCGACTGCGAGTACTCAACAAACGTCCGACGACACCGCCGTAAGTCCCCGCTTGGGCTTGGTCTATCAACCGATCGAACCGGTATCGCTCTACACGTCTTGGACCCGGGGCTTTCTTCCCAATCTGCCATCTACCTTCAATCCAACTGGACAGTTGTTCAGTCCCGAAAGATCCACTCAGTACGAAGTCGGTATGAAGACGTTTTTCCTGGACGATCGAGTTTCGATGTCACTGGCTTGGTACCACTTGACGAGAGAAAATTTGTTGACGCCCGATCCGATTCTGGGTCCGCAAGGGTTTCAAATACAGACCGGTGAACAGCGGAGCCAGGGGATCGAATTCGATGTGACTGCCAGCATCAGGAGCGGTTGGAATGTAATCGCCAGTTACGCATATACCGATGCAGAAGTGACTGCAGATAATAATCCGGCTTTATTGCACAAACGTCTAGGCATGGTTCCCTATAACAAAGCAACGCTGTGGTCTACTTATTATTTCCAGGAGGGGTTTCTACAAGGATTCGGTATAGGCGGAGGCATCTTTGGATACACCAACCGCAACGCAGCGATCTTGGGACCGCAACTCAATATTCCGGGATATGCCCGTATAGACACCGCGTTATACTACAACCACGATCTGCAACCTGGAAATTGGCTCCGCGCGAAACAGGTCAACATTGCCCTAAATCTCCGCAATCTTTTGGACCAAGGCTACATTGAATCGGCAAACAATTCGACGACGCGATTGTTCTTCGGCGAACCGCGTACAGTCCTGGCCACCGTTGGATTGAAGTTTTAATTCCCAATGGGACGATCTGCAGCTCGTGCGATAAGTTAATGATTTTATTGAAAGTCCATATTCTTTGATGTCGCCAATTATCTTAGGTGGGTTTATCCCCCCTTGAACCGTCTTCATATATAGGAGTTGAGTCCAGTACCATTCGCTAAAGATACATGCGCGCTATAGGTGTCGTCATTCACCGTTGGGCAGGGCTGTTGACTGCCCTGTTCCTGCTCGTTTCGGGGCTGACCGGTGCGGTGATCTCCTGGGACCACGAGATTGACGAATGGCTCAACGACCATCTCTTTGACGTCTCCACGACAGGCCGCGCGATCCCCTATCTTGAGTTGGCCGCGCGCATCGAGGCCGCAGACCAGCGGGTGCGCGTCACCAACATCCCACTGCAAACAGAGTCCGGTCATTCCCTATTGTTCGGCGTCCAACCGCGCGTGGACTCTCAAACCGAGAAACTGTACAAGGTCGGGTACAACCAGGTCTTTCTCGATCCGGTCACGGGGAAAGAACTCGGCCGCCGCGAGTGGGGTGCGGTTGCCGTGGACCGCGAACATCTCATGGCATTTCTCTACCGCCTGCATTACACGCTGCACATTCCCAACTTTGCCGGGCAGAATCGCTGGGGCCAGTGGTTCATGGGTGGCGTCGCCATCATCTGGCTGCTCGATTGCTTTGTCGCGCTGGCCATTTCGTTTCCAGACTGGCAACGCTGGCGGCGATCCTTTGTGGTTCGTCACGGGAGCCGCTATCAATTGAATTTCGATTTCCATCGGGCAGGCGGATTGTGGACCTGGGGCATTCTGTTGATTCTGGCCGTAAGCGCGGTGTATTTGAATCTCGCGCGGGAAATCGTTCGCCCCGCCGTGGCAGCGGTGACGACGGTGACACCGAATCCATTTGACCTTCGGAAGCAGCGTCCACTCAATCAGCCGATCGAGCCAACCATTGACTATGGGACGGTCATCACCAAGGCCGAGCGGGAGGCCAAACAGAAAGGCTGGCGGGAACCGATCGGGGGAGTGTCCTACAATGCCCGTTATGGGATCTACCAGGTGAGATTCTTTCAGCCTGAAAACGATCACGGGTCGGGAGGGTTTGGGGTACGAAGACTCTACTTCGATGGTTCGGACGGCGCCTATCTGGGTGAGCATATTCCCGGCAGCGGTACGGCAGGCGACATATTTCTTCAGCTTCAATTTCCGCTCCACAGCGGCCGCATTGCCGGCATCCCTGGCCGCATTTTCATTTCCCTGATGGGTTTGGTCGTGGCAGGTTTGTCGGTCACCGGCGTCGTCATCTGGCTCAAACGGCACGGCAGGCTGGCCATAGTGAGCGCAGCGCTTAGTAAGACTTCGCCCCGCCCGCTCGTCCAGCGGTAGCCGGTTCATCGTTGACTGGGTCTGGATCAGGCTGCGACAATGAATCATGATCCGGACCAAACAGATACTTCTCTCGTTTCTCCCGTTTCTAATGGTCGCCGGTCTGGTTGGCTGTACAACGACGCAGGCAGATGTGGAGCAGGCCGCCGATCAGCATTCCCAAACGGCTTCGCAGCGGAACCCTTGCGAGCTGCCAAAGACCGAGCGGACCTATGTTGAGCCTTGTACGTCTTTCACCTCACGCAACCCTGATACTCCAATCAAGGACATCCCCGGCTCCGTTCAGGTCATCAATCGGGACTTGATCGAGGATCAACGGGCCTTGCGTATCGGTGATGCCCTTCGCAATGTCAGCGGTGTGCAAGGCGGTGGAGGCCGGTGACCCGCCTTCAGTAATCTGGAATCTGAACATTCCCTTTCCCGCTCGAATCCGCTAGTCTGCCCCCTAAGTCGACCTCTGCGCCCTCGGTATCCGTATGAGTGCGTTACCTTCTTTAGATCTCGAACAATTGTTCCAAGAACACCAGCGGGATTTGCTGGCGATGCTCCGGCGCATGGTTGGCTGCCAGGACACGGCTGCCGATCTGGCACAGGAAGCGTACGTGAGGCTCGCGCATCTCCCGGCTTCGCAGACCATTGCATCTCCAAAGGCATTTTTGTTCAGGACGGCAACCAATCTCGCGCTGGACCATTTTCGCAGAGAAAAACACCGGGGGCAGAAGCAACGCTCACTGGATGAGGCCGAGAAGATTCCAACTGAGGCTCCGCCGGCCGATCAGCAAGTGTATGACAGACAGCGGATTGCATCGCTGGAAGTCGCTCTGACGAATTTATCCGAACGGACAAGGTCCGTCTTTGTCTTGCGGAGGGTTTACGGATATTCGTATCAGGAAATCGCCGTGCAGTTGGGCATATCCGAACGGTCCGTCGAGAAACACCTCGTCAAAGCCATGACGCACTGCCAGCAGATGTGTCTCAACGAAGATGAGCCTCCGGCGGATGACACCTCGGGGGGTGGCGATCCCGATGACACGTCTTTAGGAGAGAGGGTATAGTGATCGGCTCATTGTCGATGACGCTGTTCGGCAAGTTAGGCAAGGTGCGCATGACTCCGTCAGATACGAATCAAAATGGCGGTGCTAAACTCGATCAACGTCTCATGCGCGAAGCCACCGAATGGTTCATGCGCCAGTCGGCATCCGATTTTTCCATGGATCAACGTGCGAGGTTGGAAGCCTGGCGGCGGACCAGCGCCGCGCACGATCGCGCGTATAAGAAAGTGGCCGCGCTATGGGAAGCACCGGAAATGACTCTGGCTGCCAAACGGGTGGCGGGGACCGCCGTCCCGGCTGATATCGCGCGCATCTCTCGTTCCGGAAGGTGGAAACAGCAGCGGATCGCGGCAGTCGCGGCGACGGTCTTGCTGCTGAGTCTCGCGCTCTGGTCGAGTGATCTCCTGACCTGGTGGAAGGCCGACTATGCGACTGCCGTCGGAGAGCGCCGCGTCGTGACATTGACGGACCAATCGACCGTCACGTTGAACACCGATTCAGCTATCGCGGTGCGGTACGAGGCGGGCCGGCGCTTGATTCGCCTTCTGCACGGTGAAGCTTCGTTTGCAGTCCAACCGGATGCGGCCCGTCCCTTTACTGTCGAGACACATGGCGTGACGGCGACGGCCCTGGGAACGGAATTTCTGATCCGCGACCGGCAAGACGATGTGCAAGTCACAGTCCTGCACGGTTCGGTGCAAGTGGATGACTCGAGAACATCGGCGGCCTCACCCGTTCGACTGGTCTCCGGGGATCAGGTCACAGTCGGCCCGCAGGGTCCGGGAGCCGTCGTGCAGGTCGATGCCGCCAGTCAGGTTGCGTGGCTTCAGGGACGGCTTGTTTTCGTGAGAGCGCCGCTCGCTGAAGTGGTGCGGGAATTGTCCCGTTACCACCGCGGCTATGTTGCGGTGTGGAATTCTTCGCTCGACTCTCTGCCGGTTACCGGGATCTACAATCTCAACGATCCCGCCCGCGTCATCACGACGTTGGCCGATACGCTTCCGATTCACCTCGTGCGGCTCACGGATCACGTCATCGTCATCCGATAACTCATAGTCTTACTGTCTTCCGGTTTCCCGTCGTCTCTTCCCATCGCATTCTCGTGAGATTGGTTTAGTCCCAGCCGGTATTTCTCTCAGCCTTGTTTGTATCCGGAGAGGGGAGGGGGGAATTTTTCAACTCCATACGTCCAGCATGCAGGGGTGAGAGGGCAAAACAGCGATGGCCATCCACACGCAAAAAGAGAACCGGAGGCTGGCATGCAGTTAAGTATTGCGGGCAGTCGTTGCAAAACGAGTCGTGACGGGCGGGAAACCGTGTTCACGCTAAACATAAGAGCCTGCACGATGCTGGTTCTGGGCCTGTGGATCATGATCGGACAGGCGCTTCCGGCATTCAGTGAAACGGGAGCGGCTTCATCGACGAGCGCCGGCTCGAAGATCAACTATGACATCGCGGGTCAACCGCTCAATACCGCGCTACGGGATTTTGCATTGGCATCAGGGCTTCAAGTGAGCTTTCACGACGATCTTGCCAACGGCCTGACATCGCCCGGGGTGCGCGGTTCCTACACGGCGGAAGAAGCGCTGACGCAATTGCTGGCAGGCACCGGCTTGGGCTTTCGTTTTACGAGCGCTGATACGGTGACGTTGGAACGATCGAACGGGTCGTCTCTCGCGCCGGTGCCGCTGGTGGGAGCGGCCGCTGGAGGAGCAGCCGGAGCAGGTATCAGCGAAGCAAATTCCGGATCAACAGCACAAAAGCCGGTTAAAGTGCCTGAGATTCTGGTGAAAGATGTGAACCAACGCGACGACGACACGAAGTCGTATGTCGCGGAAGACGCCAGTACAGCCATGCGCACGGACACGCCGATTCGCGATACACCCCAGTCGATACAAGTGATCACGCGCAAAGTGATCGAAGAGCAACGCGCAATTAGACTCGATACCGCGCTTCAGAATATCAGCGGTATTTTTTCGTCGGCGCTCAGCAACGATGTAAACGATGACTGGTTTATACGAGGATTTAATGCAAACAACAACAACATCGTCCGCAATGGTCTATTCGATCCCTTCTCTGCAACGAATGCGTCCGATCCCTATAACGTTCAGCGATTGGAGGTATTGAAAGGCCCATCATCCGTGCTCTACGGCCTTGGCGATCCCGGAGGCATCATCAACATCGTAACCCGTAAACCCCTGTCAGAGGCCGCCTACTCCGCCAATGTCATCCTTGGCAACTATAATCTGTACCGGTCGGAGCTCGACGCGACTGGTCCGCTGAATGCCAGCAAAACGCTGCTCTATCGGATGACCGTTGTCGGTCAAAAGGCGAATAGCTTCATGGATTTTGCAGACCGCAATGTGGTGGGAATAACTCCCTCCGTCACCTGGCTCATGAGCCATCGCACAACCCTGACCGTGGACGGTGAATATTTAAAACGTTGGACCCAACGGGTCACCGGCGTTCCGGCGGAGGGTTCGGTACTGCCTAATATCAATGGGCCGCTCCCACGAAATCTTTTCACCGGGATGGGCGGTTTTGGCCGGAATGATCGAACCGTCTACCGAATAGGGTACGATCTGACTCATCAGTTCAACAACGACTGGTCCATCCGGAACATGTATCGCTATGCCATTGAAGATATTAATCAAGTCAATGGTGGCCCCTTGGCCATAGATCCTGATCAAAGGACGATCCAACGATTCTGGTTTGGAGCCGAAACGAGTCTCGCTCGATCGCACTATCACAGCATGATCACGAACGTGATCGGCCATTTCAAGTTGTTGGACATGGACCATACGTTATTGACCGGGGTGGAACTACGACAACAGCGGAGCAACCCTTCGCAGCAGATTCTACGCCTGGGTTCCTCACTGAGTTTCGACCTCTATGCTCCGGATTACAGTATTAATCCATATACCGCTCCAATTGTGAGCAACAGTAAGTTCGATCAAGGGCTAAGTTTGGTAGGCGTCTACTTTCAGGACCAAATCGCTCTCTTGCGTAATCTGAAACTCGTCGGCGGGGTCAGGTTTGACTACGTGTACCAATGGGGAAAGAACGGGCCCTATTTGGAAAATCCTCCTAAACAAAATTCCGATGATACGGGTGTGAGTCCACGGCTGGGCCTCGTATATCAGCCTATCGAGCCCGTATCGCTCTATACCTCCTGGATGCGAGGATTCTTACCTAACTCTCCCGGTGCGTTTAATCCTACCGGTGCGCTGTTCAAGCCTGAACGGTCCACGCAGTATGAAGTCGGGATCAAGACTTTCTTCTTGCAGAATCGACTATCCGCGACCTTGGCCTGGTATCACCTCACCCGAGAGAATCTCACAACCCAGGATCCGTTTATTCCGGGATTTTCCGTCCAAACCGGTGAACAGCGTAGCCAAGGCATTGAATTCGATGTCACCGCTAGTTTGATCACCGGCTGGAACGTCATCGCGAGCTATACGTACACCGATGCTGAAGTCACCAAGGACAACGATCCGGAGTTAGTGCACAAACGTCTTGGAAGTGTTCCGTATAACAAAGCCACGCTTTGGTCCACTTACCACTTTCAAGAGGGGCTGCTTAGAGGATTCGGGCTTGGCGGCGGCGTGATCGGCTATACGAGTCGGAACGCGTCTATTTTTGGGCCTGGGGAGGTGAATATCCCTGGTTACGTAATCGCAAATGCGGCAATGTACTATAACCACGACTTGCAAACAGGGAACTGGTTAGGAGCGAAACAAATAAACGTCTCCGTAAATCTTCAGAATCTACTCGATCAGCGATACGTCACAAACGGCTTCAACACCACGACCGGGTTCTTTTTCGGCGACCCGCGCACCGTACTGGCAACGGTGGGCCTGCGGTTCTGAGTTAATGAAAGGAGTGGCGCAGAAGCGATAGCTTGGAGAAAGACGTAGGTTTACGAACGGAGAACCTGACGCGCGGCTTCTTTCAACACCAAATCCACCGATGGTGCAGTGGCTCCAAGCCGTGTGGGGGACAGAAATATGGGGGACATTCTACAGCGGTTATCGAAGATGCGCTCCGTCATCTCCTCTCACGCCGCACGGCCAAGACGTCTCACAAGAGGGTCACTCTCCCGACCATTTCTGGCAAGGGGGTACGTCCAGGGATCGATCTCGACGATTCCGCAGCCCTCATGACGTTTATGGAAGAACCGCATGGTTCTTCTTGATGTCAACGTACTCATCTATGCCCACCGCGAGGATGCTCATGATCATCGAGCCTACCTCGAGTGGCTCGAAAATCTGATCAATTCCGACCAAGCCTATGGGGTTTCCGATCTCGTTCTGAGCGGCTTTCTCCGAGTGGCGACTCATCCCAAAGTCTTCAATCCACCCAGTTCGATGACTGCCGCCATCACGTTTGCTCGAGCACTTCGGGAGCCCTCCAATTGCACTGTGATTGCACCAGGTCCTCGTCATTGGGAAATCTTTTCCCGCTTATGTGGCCGGCGTCAAAGGCAACTTGGTTCCCGATGCGTATCTCGCGGCGCTGGCCATCGAAAGTGGAAGCGAATGGATCACAACCGACCGGGATTACTACCGCTTTCCCGGGCTTCGCGTTCGACATCCCTTCAAAGAAAGTTCGTCTTGGCGTCCATCCTCCTAACGATAATCCGATGAGCTTAATTTAAGGGGACATTCTGCTACCTTGAGTCCGCATTCAACCCAAGCACGCGCTCTTCAATGGTGAATGATCGCTGGCGGGCTGCTAGCGATTCACAGTGACGGCGAGACGAAATCCCAAGGCATGAAGAAGAATATCGAGACTCCGGAACTCAGGATTGCCATGCGGAGGAAGCATTTTATAGAGGCTTTCACGATCGAGTTTGGTTTTGTCGGCCAGCTGCGCCATATCTCCTTGGGGGCCTCCGCCACATTTCAGATATTCTTCGGCTTCACGGACATCACGTAGGGTCTTGATCAGCTTTGCCTGATAGGCGGAGCTCTTTTTCATGACTCCCCCTTATACGCACGCCTCTGCATGAACATGCCTGGGGGCGTGAACGCGAAATTGTAACGTTGACGAATGCTGGTATGCCGGCGAGTGGACCTTCCATCTTGACCGTTCTACCTATTCAGTGTCGATGCACACAATCCACTTGACTGACTACACAGGTTGGAATTGGCCTGAAGAAAAGTAGAATGATACTGTTCGAATTAATCCGTGTAAAAATGATTTCGAAGGTCGCTCTCAGCTACGAATCGCGAAGCTTGTCTCACGATGGCTCGCAACGTGCCAATGTCAAGTTCCTGATGGAGGGGAGATGGAGGGGAATGGTTAACGTTTGAGCTTCCTGTGCGGGTCCCTTTCGACGAAGCTTCACATGACTGCCGCGCTGGGAGTATGTCGTAAACCCAAATTGGACGAGGATAGCGATGACCCGTTCTCCAGACAACCGTCTCAGTCTAGGCATGAGCCAGGTCAAATTCCATTGTCACAAGAAGAGTGGGATTCGGTGCAAGTCCCAGTTCGGCCAGATCCTCTCCTTGCAGATGCAGTTCGACAGCCTCATGTAGATTCTTCATGGTTTCGTCCAACGATTTGCCTTGCGTCACTACGGCGATTTCCAGGCATTCAGCCACATAATGACTCTCTCGCTTCCGAACAACAGCTTTTCGGGCGATGCGAGCGCTTCAACTTTGTTATGTAGGCGGGGGATGGAGCCTGAAGAAAGACGTTTTGGTGAAGAGCTTTCCAATTCTCACTCCTTGACCCCGTCAAAGTTGTTCCGACTCTACATCAGGTGAGATCGCGGATGAGACTTGTCTGTGAGATTGTTCGGGACTGTCCTGACCGAGTCGTCTGACCATCCAACCCAACAGCACCCCGGCCGCCAATGCCGTGAGGTCGACTCCGGCTACTGCCCATTGTCCTCTCGGCACGCTCACCAGTAGATGACTCTTGGTCGTGAAGGCATTGAGCAGCGGCAGACTTCCCAACAGCAAGGCCGCGACAGAGAGTTGGCGTTTCCATGCGAACGTGTTCCCGCCCCGCAGCAGGCTATGCATGAGGCAAAATCCCCATGCCAGAAAAAAGCAGCGTACTTCCCATGATGCCCGCCCGGGAAGCGGGAGCGGCAACAAGCGATTGGCCCATAAGAACGCTCCGATCGCGACGAGCAATCCCGCCACCGCAGCGACGTTGAGACTTTCCATGAGACGAGTATGCATGGCACGCGGGCGGCTCATGTCATACCTCCGCCGCTTGGTGGTCCATGACAGAAGACTCGTGGCGATCATGATGCTCGACGTCAATCCCAAGATGAAGTAGACCCACCGTATGGCGGCGCTTCCGAACTGGGCGAAATGCAGATCGAATAGGAGTGACTGGGATGTCTCGCCGACGGGCGATTGGGCAGGCGGTCTGTCACCGGTTAAGCCATCTGCCAGACCCACGAGAACGGGTGCTGCGCGATCGCTCGTCATGTCCTGGACGTCGAATGCATGCTGAACCGGCGCCATGCCGGAATCTTCTTGGGACGAGATCGGTAATCCTGCAGACAGATAGATGGACCAGAGGACGACCAGACCGGTGAAGGTGATCATGAGGTGAAAGGGAGTCGCCAGTACGCCGGTGATGTTGTGCGTGTCCAGCCAGGCGCGGTAGGGAAAAGACTGAGAACGGAATGAAAAAAAATCCTTGAAGATCCTGCGATGAATGACCAGACCGGTGAACAGCGCCACGAGCATGGCGACTCCGGATGCGCCGACGATCCACGCGCCGGGTTGTCCCAACAATAGCTCATAATGGAAGTGGTAAAAGAAATCGCCGCCTTGAGTGTCCCGATACGTCACCAGTTGACCGGTGAGGGGGTCGATCGTTTGACCCGAAAACGTTCGGTTCTCCTGCCATTTGACCTTTAAGACCGGCAGGTCGGTAATGGATCCTTCTCCGGGTTGACGAACAGCCAGCATGGCCGGCCGCACTCGATATCCGGGATCCGGAGCACGTTCTCTCATGAGAGCCGATGTCACCTCTTGCAGTTCGGGCTGCATCCAAGCGGTGATTTCGTTGTCGAAGACAGTGAGCGTTCCCGTGAGAAAAACTGCAAACAACACCCAGCCGGAGAGCAGCCCGCTCCAAGAATGGAGACTGTTGATGGATTGAGTGAAGCCTTGGTTCATGACCCGGCAGGCTGTCCAAAAGTAATGCTGATTGGGAGCGACACTATAACATAGCCGGTCTTTCTCACTTTTTCCTTGTCGAATAGTGAGCATCCTCCTCCCACAAGAACTTCCCGATTTTCCGGCGGTTGAACATGGCCTGCCGAGAGGCATCGTCCCTATACTGCCTTGCAAAACTCTATCGTGTACCGGCCGGATTAAGACCCGACCAGGGGTTATTCGTCTATATAGATGAGAGAGCAAAACCAATCATTCATGTTGGAAGAACTGTTTCTCAGCCAACGCCACACGCTCGTCATGACGATCGCGCGGATGGTCGGATGTCCTCACACGGCCGAAGACCTCGCGCACGAGGCGTACGTGCGAGTCTCGTCCGCCGTCAGTACGCGCCCGATTCTCAACCTCCAGACATTTCTATTCCAAACCGCCCGTAATCTGGCGATCGATCATCTGAGACGTGAACGGACGCGCCGCCGCTTCATGACAAATGAGGTCGACTCGGAAGCGTGGATGGAGGTGGCCTCTACCCAGCCCTCTCCTGAGACGCAGACGATGGACGGGCAGCGCCTTGCCATGTTCGATGCGGCGCTCTCGAAGCTCCCGCAACGGGCTCGACACATCTTGTTGCTCAACAAGATTCATGGGATGGGGTATCCGGAAATTGCGGCGCAGCTGGGAGTGTCCGAGAGCACCGTCTACAACGACATCCGCATGGCCCTGGCGCATTGTCTGACGGCCATGATGGACAAGGACGCACTGTAATGGCCAAGTCACGTTGGGGGTTACACCTGTCCGGATGGAAAACTCGACGGGAAATGCATGCCGGAGTGTCTCAACGATTCCGATCTGGCGATGGCAAACAACCTGGGCTGAATTCGGTCATGGATCAGGCATTGGACTGGTTTTTGCGGTTGAAGCAAGCGAACGTTTCTACGGCAGAGAGACGATCGTTCGAGGCATGGCAGAAGGCCGACGCTCGTCATGCCGATGCCTATCGATCAGTCGTCAGAATGTGGGACTCTCCTGAATTCGCCGATGCGGTGATGAGACATGGACAGGAAGAGGTCGCCTCGGTACCGCCGAAAAGGGACCGCAATCGGCTGAGATCTCGTGCCATCATCGCGGTCACGGTCGTCATGGCCATCGCATTGATGAATGTCACGGCGATTCGGATCGCACTGGAGTCGGATCACAAGACCGGTACCGGGCAACGGGAAAAGTTTTCGCTGTCGGATGGTTCCATCGCGACCCTGAATACCGGGTCTGCCGTCAACGTCCAATTCTCAGCCTCAACCCGCAGGCTCGAACTGCTCAAAGGCGAGACCTATGTCGAAGTCACACGCGATCCCGAGCGTGCGTTCGAACTGATTGGCGGCCAAGCCTCGGCTCGCGTATTGGGGACAGCCTTTTCGATGCGGCGGGAATCGCAGGCGACCATCGTCACGGTCAAACGTGGTGAAGTGGCTGTGCGGCACGTGGATGAAAACAGCTCGGCGATGCTCCTCCAAGCCGGCGATCAAGTCAGAGTGACGGACAATGGGCTTGAACCGTTGCGCCGCGTCGATCCCGAAGAGGTCTTTGCGTGGGTCGAGGGAAGGCTCCGATTTCATGATCGGACGCTGGACGAGGTCGTCGCGGAATTGAGCCGGTATCACGCGGGAATCATTGTCATTGCGAATTCGAAGCTCAAGACGATGAGGGTCAGCGGGAACTATCGGCTCGACAATCCGGTGGCGGTGATGACTTCCCTCGCTGACGCCACGCACGCCAGGCTCACCAGACTTTCCGATTATCTGTTGATCCTCAACTAAGCGTTCAGCCAACGCTTGTCCTTCACCATTCCATTAAGACTTTGTCCTGCTCCGTTCGTCTAGGTAGAGAACCCTTGATCTCAAGTCAAAGATTCTGGGGAACAACTATCGACGAGGAGCGTGAGATGATATTCAAGGTTCGATCGAAGATACGTGGTGCCATGGTCGCAGGCCTGCTGGTCGGAGAGCTGGGTTCGATAGCGTATGGTGCCTCTCCAACCCAGCCTGTCCAGTCCGATCAAACGTTCGCCTTTGAAATTCCGTCGCAGCCGTTGCCAAGCGCATTGGATGCGTTCATCAAGGTGACGAACTGGCAAGTCGGCTACGGATCTGATCTTGCACAGGGAGTGGTTTCCCCCGGCGTGACCGGCCAATACCCTCCAGGGGAAGCGCTGACCCGCATTCTGGACGGAACGGGATTGACCTATCGGTCGATCAATGGGGATACGGTGACATTGGAACGGACGAACACGTCGGCCGCTTCTGCAGCCGCAGCAGTTGGAGTGGGTGCCATGGCTGCCGCCGAAGGTATGTCCTCAGGCGGTGCAGGCTCCCAAAGTAAGCCGGTCAAGGTGCCGGAGATTTTCGTGAAGGACGTGCGCGAGCGTGAAAATGACACCAAATCATACGTGGCTGAAGAAGCGAGCACCGCCACGAGAACCGACACGCCGATCCGTGACGTGCCGCAATCAATTCAGGTGATCACGCGAAAGGTCATTGAAGAGCAGCGAACGTTTCGCTTGGCCGATTCGCTCCAGAACATCGCCGGTATCGTGACCGATCGCAATACTCAGGGACTCAACGATGCCTTCCTCATTCGCGGATTCAGCGTCACCAACATTTATCGTAACGGTTTAATCGATCCCAGCAACATCAATAACGCGACGGATAACTACAATGTCCAGCGTTTAGAGGTGCTCAAAGGACCGGCATCCGTGCTCTACGGGCAGGGAGATCCGGGCGGGATCGTCAATCTGGTGACGAAGAAGCCGCTGGCCGATCCGTACTATTCCGCAAACGTCATGATCGGGAGCTACAATTTTTATCGGACTGAGCTCGACGCGACCGGTCCTCTCAATGCCAGCAAGACGGTCTTGTATCGAATCAATTTTGCTGGACAGAAAGCGGAGAGCTTCGTCGATTATGTGAAGCGGGATCTGATCGCCGTGTCGCCTGCGATTACGTGGCTGATTGGCGCAAAAACGACGTTGACGGTGGAAGCCGATTACTTGAAACGACAGAATCCCGATTACGGCGGTCTTCCCGCGCTTGGAACGGTCCTTCCCAACATCAATGGCGCACTGCCGCGCAATCGCAATACGACCCTCGGTGAGAAGGAGCGGTATGAGCGAACACAGACCAGGGTCGGATATGACCTGACCCATCAATTCAACAACGACTGGGCCATTCGCAATGCCTATCGATACACCATCTTTGAAGAGAACCAACTCTTGAGCGCGTTTCCGACCGGGTTGCTGCCGGATCAGCGTACGCTGACCCGGGCCGGCATTGAAGGGGGTTCTACCGGATCGATTTGGCACCGGCATTTTCACAACATGTTTACGAATGTGACCGGTCATTTCCCATTGCTTGGAATGGATCATCGGCTGCTCATGGGGTTTGAACTGAGGCAGGACAAAACAGATCCGACTCAGGGGGTATTCCGTACGGCTCCCAATCTGGATCTATTTGCTCCTTCCTATGGCCAAGGACTTGGCGAACAGACGTTCGCCTTCTTTTCAAAGTCGGACTCCAAGATGGCCGGCGCCTATCTCCAAGACCTCATCGAATTATTGCCAAACCTCAAATTTCTCGGAGGTGTCCGCTTTGATTACGTCCATCAAAGTATCAATCCGACGCCGAGCAGCCAGTTAACCTCCGATGATACGGCCGTGAGCCCGCGGTTGGGATTGGTGTATCAACCCATCGAACCGGTGTCGCTGTATACGTCATGGACGCGCGGGTTTCTGCCGAATACCGCAGATACACTGAATCCGAGCGGGCAATTGTTCAAGCCGGAGCGTTCGACGCAGTACGAGGTCGGTATCAAGACATTCTTTCTGGACAATCGAGTATCGACGACATTGGCCTGGTACCATTTGACGAGAGAGAATCTGCTCACGCCTGATCCCACACTCGGTCCCCTCGGGTATTCCCTGCAGACGGGCGAGCAGCGAAGTCAGGGGATCGAGTTGGACGTTACCGCGAGCCTCACGAGCGGCTGGAACGTCATCGCGAGTTATGCCTATACCGATGCGGAAGTCACCAAAGATAACGATCCATCGCTCCTCCACAAGCGATTGGGATTTGTGCCGTATAACAAGGCCACGCTCTGGTCGACCTACTATTTTCAGGAGGGTCTGCTTCAGGGATTCGGCGTAGGTGGCGGTGTGTTTGGGTACACGAGCCGTAATGCCTCAATCTTCGGGCCCGAACTCAATATTCCAGGGTTCGTCCGCGTCGATGCGGCGCTGTACTACAACCATAATCTGCCGGTGGAAAACTGGCTTCATGCCAAGCAGGTCAATCTTGCCGTGAATTTCCGCAATCTCTTCGACCAGGGCTATATTGAGTCTGCATTTAATTCGACAACACGGCTCTTTTATGGCGAGCCGCGCACCGTCCTGGCCACGCTCGGCTTGAAGTTCTAGCTGGAGACAAGATTTCAATGCCGGCGATTCGCTATGGGCAGTCTAGGCAAACAATGAGCGGCATGATAGTTGTTCCCTCGCAAAACACCACGTGCTTTTTATCAGGAAACTAAACATGTTCTTTCGATCGTCATCAGTGCTACGTTGCCGGTCACGATATGTCCACGCACGACTACTCAGAGCATCCTCTCCTGGCCTCCTTTCTCAACTGTTATGACGAGCTGACCCGCTTTCTCACCAGAAAACTTGGCTGCAAAGAATTGGCGGCCGACATCGTGCAGGATACCTACCTGCGTGTGACGCGCGTGGATCACGACACGGACGTCACGCATCCACGCGCATTCTTGTTCCGGACAGCCGCCAATCTGGCGACGGACGCCATGCGCCGCCAGCAGCTGCGTTCGGTTTATGAAGCAGGCGACGTGGCGACTGAGGCCATTGCCAGCCAGGCCCCGTCGGCTGAAACCGTATTGGAAGCGCAGCAGCAATGCCGTTTGCTGCAAGAAGCCGTGGCCACCTTGCCGCCCAAGTGCCGTACGGTGTTTCTGCTTCACAAAGCGCAGCATCTATCTTATGGCGAAGTTGCGGCACAGCTGAACATTTCAAAGAGCGCCGTCGAAAAGCACATGAGCAAGGCGTTGGCGCATTGCCGTGATTATATGGAGCGTGGCGGTAGATGAGAGGTCGCAGACTGTGGTAACACTCGATTCGCTCGTCATGCAGAGTAGGCGCCTGCTTCGGCATGGACATCACGTGACGCCGGATGATCGTACATTATCGGACGAAGCCATTCACTGGAGGGTCCGCCTGCAATCGGAGGATCTGACTCCCGAGGAGCACCGCTCCTTCGAGGAATGGAAGAATCGAACCCCAGACCATCGTGCCGCTTTCGACAAGGTCGATAACCTCTGGCGGGATCTCGATGCGCCCAGCCGTCTTGTGTGGGAGGAGGCCAGCCAGGGAATCAAATCATCCAAAGTCCTTTCACCGGGTGTAGGGCTGAAATGGAAATGGGGGGCTCTTGCTGCGTCGATCGCATTGGTCGTGCTCGCCGGACTATGGTTCTCCGAATATCTGGATCAGTGGACGCCGGGTATGATTTCCACTGCCAGAGGACAACGTTTGAGCATAACTCTGGAAGATGGATCGACCGTCCATCTGAACACGGACTCGACGATCTCCGTCGAATTGACCGAACGACGCAGGTTTATCCGTCTAAAGAAGGGTGAAGCCACGTTTTCAGTCGCACCGGACAAGTCTCGTCCGTTCGACGTTGAATCTGCGGGCGGCATTACGCGGGCCGTGGGGACAGAGTTCAACGTCAGGCGGCACGATGATGAAGTGACGGTGACGGTGACAGAAGGGACCGTGGAAGTATCTAAGTTAGACCAGGCGAATCGCCAAGCCAATCCATCACAGGTGACAGTCGGTGAACAGATCGGGTACAGCCGTCGCACGGGTATCGGTGCCGTATCGCAGGCCGACCTGGTGCAAGCAACGGGTTGGCGCAGGGGACAATTGGTCTTCGATCTCAAACCGCTGGGAGAAGTCGTCGAAGAAGTCGATCGGTATTGGCCGGGTAAAATCCTGGTGATCAGTCCCGGCCTCCGTCAGCATCGCATCAGCGGTGTCTTCAAGACAGGTGATCCTGCGGCGGTCGTGCATGCCTTGGAAACGACATTCCATGTCAAATCAGTGACGGTCGCCGGATATCTCGTCGTTCTCTACCAATAGCCTCAGGCTGCTTTCCAAACATCCCGATAAAAATTTCTTCGCAACCACTTGGGGTGGTACCGAGCTCGTGCGTCTTACGGGCGAGGACCGAACTTATCCAAGAGGGTTGCATGAACAGGTGGATGCTCTGTGCCGGCGTGCTATTGGTGTGCGCGTTAGCGGTAGTCGGCGGTCCGGAATATGTACTTGCCGAGCCGATGGATTTCGAAATCGCTGCGAAGCCACTCGCGGGCGCATTGGCCGAATTCGCGGCAAAGACGAATCTTCAAGTCCTCTACAGCGGCGAGTTGACGAAAGGCCTGAATACGAACGGAGTTCACGGCCTGCACGAGCCGGAAGAAGCATTGAAGATTCTCTTGAAGGACAGCGGGTTGACCTATCGATTCACTGACGCCGAGACCATCACGCTCGAGCGCGATGGTTCCGCGAATGCTCTGCCCGCAGCCGGGATCGCCGGAGCCGCGGGGGTGGCCGCAACAATGGAATCGACACCATCAGGGCAGGGATCGCAAAAGCCGGTCAAGGTGCCGGAGATTCTCGTGAAGGAGGTTCGGGAGCGCGACAACGATACGAAATCCTATGTGGCCGAAGAAGCGAGCACTGCCACGAGAAGCAATACGCCGGTTCGTGACGTGCCGCAGTCGATTCAGGTGATCACCCGGAAAGTCATCGAAGAACAGCGGACGTTTCGTCTACAGGACAGTTTGGAAAACGTATCCGGCCTGGTCACCAATCGCAGTTCCCAGAACCTCAACGATTCGTTCCTCATCAGAGGATTTCAAGTCAACAATGTGTACCGTAATGGTCTCATCGATCCCAGCAATATTCTGAACGGGACAGATAGTTACAATATCCAGCGACTCGAGGTGCTAAAAGGACCGGCCGCGGTCCTGTATGGACAGGGTGATCCCGGAGGCATCGTCAACCTCATCACGAAGAAACCGCTGCCCGATCCGTATTACTCCATCAATGCGACATTCGGAAACTACAACTTCTACCGATCCGAGATCGAAGCGACCGGCGCACTCAGTCCCGGTAAGACGCTGCTTTACCGCCTCAACGTTGTCGGACAGGATGCGGGAAGCTTCGTCGATTACGTGAGGCGAGATCTGGTAGGCATCGCTCCCTCCTTCACGTGGTTGATGAACAATCGCACGACACTTACGGTGGAAGCCGACTACTTTAGACGATGGATGCCTCGGTACAGTGGAGTTCCTGCCCTTGGAACCGTGCTTCCGAATATCAACGGCGCGCTCCCACGCAGCCGGAATGCATCGCTTGGCGACTTCGAGAAGGACACGCGACAGCAGACTCGGGTCGGCTATGACCTGACGTATCAATTCAACAACGATTGGGCGGTTCGCAATGCGTATCGCTATACGGTGTTTGAACGGACCGAACTCGTGACCGCAAATCCGGGCGTCCTGCAAGCCGATGAGCGGACGCTGACCCGCTTTGGCCAAGAAGGCACGTGGCAACGCCACTTCCACAACATGTTCACGAATCTGACCGGCCGATTCAAGCTGTTGGAAATGGAACATAATCTGCTCGCCGGCTTCGAACTGCGGCAGGACAAGACGGACCCCACCGAAGGGGTGTCGCGAACGGCCCCCAATATTGATCTCTATGCGCCGAACTACTCACAGGGGTTGGGGCCGATCACGGCTCCGTTCCTTTTAAAGGATGATAGCAAGATGGCAGGGGTCTATCTGCAGGACATGATCGCCTTGTTGCCAAATTTGAAATTTATGGGAGGAGTCCGCTTTGACTATGTGCATCAGAGTATCAACCCCACGTCCAGCACTCAGGACACCTCTGACGATACCGCTGTCAGCCCCCGGCTAGGCTTGGTGTATCAACCTATCGAACCGGTTTCGCTCTATACCTCTTGGACCAGAGGCTTTCTTCCCAATACTCCTTCTGTGTTCAATCCCACTGGGCAATTGTTTAAACCTGAACGATCGACGCAATATGAAATCGGCATCAAATCTTTCTTCTTGGACAATCGAGTATCAACAACGCTTGCCTGGTATCATCTCACGCGAGAGAATTTACTCACTCCGGACCCCTTCAATCCTCTTGCCCAGGTCCAGACCGGGGAGCAACGCAGCCAGGGTGTTGAGTTTGATGTGGCCGCCACTCTAACCAGCGGATGGAATGTCATTGCAAGCTATGCCTATACCGATGCCGAGGTCACGCAGGACAATGATCCGACACTGGTCAACAAACGCCTCGCCTTTGTTCCATATAATAAGGCCACGTTGTGGTCGACGTATTATTTTCAAGAAGGAGTGCTGCAGGGGTTTGGAGTTGGCGGCGGTGTATTCGGCTACTCGAGTCGCAATGCTTCGCTGTTTGGGCCACAGTTGAACGTGCCAGGCTTTGTGCGAGTGGACGCCGCCTTGTACTACAACCACGATGTGCACTCCGGCAACTGGCTTCATGCAAAACAAGTCAATCTCGCGCTGAATTTCCGCAATCTCTTTGATCAGGGCTATATCGAATCCGCTTTTAACTCCACCACTCGACTCTTTTACGGCGAACCTCGCACCGTGCTGGCCACTGTGGGGCTGAAATTCTAACGGCTAGCTCACGGAGGCGATTGTGTTGCAAAAATTCTGCGTGTCCGAGGTTCCTAGCCCTGCCCCAAACTGGGGTCAGTTCTTGACTTTGCATGCGGCAAAAACTCGGACTTGGTGAGGCGAACGGGGTGCGGCTTCGATTGCCGTCTGAATTTTCGAGACTCGCGACAGGGAGATTCGAAAGCGAATCGAATTCAAAAACTGGGGTCAGTTCTTGACTTTGCATGTGGTAAAGACTCGGACCTGCTGAGGAGAATGTGATGCGGCTTCGATCGCCGTCTGAATTTTCGAGACTCGCGACAGGGAGATTCGAAAGCGAATCGCGACGGTCTGCAGCGGTTCATTCGCCACGCGCCGCAGCAAGTATACCGCTGTGTGATAGGCCTCGCGGTGTGAACGCTCGAGGACGGCATGCACCGGTAATCGATACGTGGTGGCAACGCGCTCGAGGACTTCGTCTGGAGAGAGACGGGTGGGGCAGGTTTGAAGAGCGGGAACGTTGATCAGCGGCTTCCCTTGAACGAGTCGTTCGATGCGTTCACGGAAACTGAGGCTGCCAAGAAAGATTTGGCCTCGCAGGTCCTTCCACGGTGACGGCTGGTGAAGCCCTTCGGCAACGAAGCGTCGGTAAGCGCTCCGAGCGGTTGATGTGTTGCGGTCGAAGAGGGACAGCACTGCAGAGACGGCAACCCAGTCTGGCGCGTCTTGCATGCCAGCGGTGGCTCGATAACTACTCCACGGCCACACCCCTGCCTCCGGCACCATGCCGGCTCGCACCGGATTCAACACGACATAACGGCAGAGTTCCTGGAGGTAGGGCTCCTTTTCCACAAGCAGACTTTTGAACCGGCCTTGCAGCAGGTGTCCCACGCGTTGATGGCCGCGATTGAACCATTGGGTGTAGGTGCCATGGAGTCGCCGGAGGCCACGACTGAGATTTGGCTCAGGCGTTTCAATCACGAGGTGATAGTGGTTCCCCATCAAGCAGTAGACGTAACAGTGCCAGCGCTGTTGCTGGACCTCACGACTGAGTAGGCGGATAAATTGTTGCCGATCGCCGTCATCAAGGAAGATAGGTTGTTGAGCATTACCGCGCGCGGTGATGTGGTAGAGCGCGCCGGAAAATTCGAGGCGGAGCGGGCGGGCCATGGGACGAGACGATAGGGCGTAGCTGATGCGAAGTCAAGAACTGACCCCATTGTGCCTTCTGACCCCCATTGTGCCTTCAAGAACTGACCCCATTGCGCATTGTGCCTTTCGGCATTGAAACCTGTCTCAGCCTGGACTAGGATCAACAGGGCTTCCAAGCGGCCGGAGGGTCTCGAATCCCGGAGCCTGTGTCCACAATAAGGATCACGAGACCATGATCAAAACATCCGTCGCTGTTGAACGCACGGTGGCTTGCTTCGATAGAAACCGTCGTCATACCTTGCATCCTCAATCCAGCGCTGTGCTTGACGATTTCGCCTCACGCTGAAGCGTGGGGGGCGGTGGGGTCCTGTCTTTGAGCGGGTAGCTTGTTCATGCTCTAGAGCGTTGTTGCGCGATCGAGCGAGAGCTGAAGCACGTGGCGTCACAACGGCTGCTTATACGCGGCAGTCTGACGCCATCGCGGTTGTGCTGAGACTTCAAGGGCCGAGAGGTCGTTCATGTCACGTCGATGGATCGGACTGGCGGTTCTCCTCCTGGTGCTCGTCGGCCTGGCCACGATGCTCATGTCTCTGCGAAGCGGGCGCGCGACCGGCGAGCCCCGCGTAACTGGACCGGAGGAGCAGAGGACGCTCGTCGAGACGGCGTGGGTGCAGGTCGCCCCGATCGCCGAAACCGTCACGGCGGTCGGCAGTCTCGACGCCAATGAATCCATCCTGATTCGTCCGGAGGTCGCCGGCCTGATCACCCGCATCCACTTCCAGGAAGGACAGTCGGTCGAAACGGGCACCCTGTTGCTCGAGCTGGACGATTCCGAATTCCAGGCTCAAGCGGCCCAAGCGGCCGCGCAGGAACGGATCGCGCGGTTGACGTATGAGCGGCTCAAGCGGCTCGGCATCAATCAGACCACGATTGTTCCGGCTCAACAACTCGACGAAGCCTGGAGCCTGTTGCAGGCCGCCGAAGCCAATCGCCTGCTGTATCAGATGCGGCTCAAGAAAACGAAGATTCGCGCGCCCTTTGCCGGGACGGTCGGCTTGCGCCGCGTGTCTCCGGGCGACTATGTCCAGCCGGGACAGGACGTAGTCAATCTGGAGGACCTCCGGACGCTCAAGATCGATTTCAAGGTTCCCGAGACATACCTCAGCCGCCTGGCGCTCGGGCAACACGTGACGCTCTCGACCGATGCCTATCCGGACCGGACGTTCAGCGGCGAGGTGTATGCCGTTGATCCACGGGTCGAGGCCACTAATCGGGCCGTCCATGTCCGCGCACGCATGCAGAACGAAGACGGGCGACTCCGTCCTGGCCTCTTTGCCACAGCGGCGCTCCTGCTGGCGAGCCGGAATGAAGCGTTGCTGGTTCCCGAGGATGTGGTCGTGTATCAACTGAACAAGACGTTCGCGTACCGCGTCGTGAATGGATCGGTTCATCTCACGGAAATCACGCTGGGCCAGCGCGCGCACGGCCGCGTGCAGGTCGTGTCAGGTCTTCAGCAGGCGGATATGGTCGTCCGGGCCGGCCACCACAAGCTCAAGGACGGGGCGCGCGTCGTCATGGCCCAATAAGACTCGCCGCCGATCCATACACACACCTCGCCCATGACCTTGTCTGACATCTGCATCCGCCGTCCGGTTCTCGCCACCGTGATGACCCTGCTGCTGTGTCTGTTCGGAGGGCTGGCGTTCACGGCGCTGCCCGTCCGCGAGTATCCCGCCGTCGACGCGCCGATCGTGGCCGTCGGCACGACCTATCCCGGAGCCGATGCCCGCATCGTCGAAACCGAAGTCACCACTGTGCTGGAAGATGTGCTCAGCGGGATCGAAGGGCTTCGCACCATCCGATCCAGCAGCCGTGAGGAGGTCTCGTGGATCACGTTGGAGTTTTATCTGTCGCGGGATCTGGACGCGGCCGCCAACGATGTGCGGGACCGCGTCGCGCGCGTGAGCCGCCTGCTTCCCAAGGATATCCAAGCTCCTCTGGTATGGAAATCGGACGCTGATGCGGAGAACATCCTGTTTCTGGCCTTGCTGAGCGACCGTCACAGCGAACTGGAGATTACCGACTTTGCCGAGCGCCACATCAAGGATCGGCTGGGAGCTCTGCCCGGTGTGGCGAACATCACCTTGGACGGGGAACGCCGGTATGCCATGCGCCTCTCGCTGGATCCCGACCGCCTCGCCGCGCGGCGCCTCACGGTGCACGATGTCGAAGAAGCCTTGATGGAGCAGAACGTCGTGATTCCGTCCGGGCGCATTGAAAGCGAGCGCCGCGAGTTCAGCGTCCGGACCGAGGGCGCGCTCCGGACGGCCGAGCAGTTCGATCGGCTGATCATCGCCTATCGCGACGGCTACCCCGTGCGCCTCCGTGAAATCGGACAAGCCGAGGTGGCCGCGGAAGACGACCGAAAAATCATCCGGGTCAACGGCCGGCGGGCCGTCGGGATCGGCGTGATCAAGAACTCGCAAGGCAATACGCTGGAGGTCGCCGAGGCGGTGAAGCGCGAAGTGGCCCTGTTGCGCACGACGCTGCCGGACGGCATGGCGCTGATGGTGCCGTTCGACAGCTCGATCGCCATCGATCGGTCCATCCGTGAAGTCTTCCGCGCGATGGGGTTGTCGCTATTGCTTGTCGTCGCGGTGATTTTTCTTTTTCTGCGGAGCGGGTTCGCGACCCTCATTCCGGCGGTGGTAATTCCCGCCTCGATTCTCGGCACGTTCGCAATCATGCAGAGCATGGGCTTTTCGATCAACGTGCTCACGCTGTTGGGGTTCGTGCTCACGATCGGGCTCGTGGTGGACGACGCGATCATCATGATGGAAAACATTCATCGGCGGATCGAGGACGGCGAGCGGCCGTTCGAAGCCGCCCGCGCCGGCAGCCGCGAGATCGGCTTCGCCGTCGTGGCCACGACGCTGGCGCTGGTCGCCGTCTTCCTGCCCATCGTCTTTCTGCCGGGCATGACGGGCCGGCTGTTCGCTGAGCTGGGTGTCGCGGTTGCCGGGTCCGTCCTGCTCTCCGGCTTTATCGCCTTGACGCTGACGCCGATGATGTGCGCGCGGCTGCTCCGCCCGCCGGCCGATTCGCGGATGAACCGGGCTGCGTCCTCGCCGGTGTTCGACGCCGTCTGCAACGGCTACCGGCGCCTGCTGCACGCCTCGTTTCACCTTCGGGGCGCTGCGATCGGAATGGGCGTTTTGGCGCTCGGGCTCGGTCTGGCGTTGATCGTCACGCTGCCGTCCGAGTTGGCCCCGTTGGAAGATACGGGATGGTTTACCGTGCATCTCATCGCCCCGGAAGGCGCCACCCTGCGCTATACCGACGAATACACCCGCCGGTTCGAAGCGCTGTATCAACGCATTCCCGAGCTGGCATCCTCCTATACGGCAGTAGCGCGCGGGGGCAGACCCACACAGGTGAGCCGTGCCGCGAGCTGGGCGGCGCTGAAGGACTGGGATGCGCGCGAACGGACGCAAGCAGAGATTCTCGAAGACCTTCAGCCGTCGCTCCCCGGCATTACAGGCATGACGGTCTTTGCCGTCAGCCCGCAGCCGTTCAATCAGGGATCCAACCGGCTGCCTGCCCAACTCGTCATCGGCGGCGCCTCGTATGAGGAATTGAGTCTCGTTGTGTTGCGGATCAAGGAGGAGGTGGAGACCTCGGCCATCCTCGCGATGTTCGACTCAGATCTGGAGTTGAACAAGCCGGAGCTGGTCGTCTCGGTGAACCGCGATAAGGCCGCGGATCTCGGCGTCTCGATCGGAACCGTCGCTCGAACGTTGGAAACGCTGCTCGGCGGGCGGAAGGTGACCACCTTCGTTCGGGACGGCAAAGAGTATCCGGTCATCGTGAAGATCAGGGACGAGCGTCGTATCCGTCCGGCAGACATCGACAACGTCCACGTGGCGGCCAAAGCCGGCGACTTCATTCCCTTGGCCAGCCTCGTGGCGCTCAAGGAATCGGTCTCGCCCAGACAGTTGAATCACTATAACAAGCTGCGCGCCGTGACGGTCAGCGCCGGTCTCGCGCCGGGGCATACGCTGGGGGAGGCCGTGGATGAATTGGAACGGATCACGCGGAAATATAGTCCGCAGGGAGCCACGATCGCGTACACGGGTTCGACACAGGAATATAAAGAATCCAGCCGCCGGCTCGAGGTCACGTTCGTTCTGGGCCCTCGTGGTCATCTATCTTGTCATGGCCGCCCAATTTGAAAGCTTCGTGCATCCCTTCGTCATCCTGCTGTCTGTTCCACCGGCCGTGGTGGGAGCCGTCCTCGCCCTGAAGCTGAGCGGCGGGACTTTGAACATTTATAGTGAAATCGGTCTGGTGATGCTGATCGGCCTGGTGAGCAAGAATGCCATTCTCATCGTCGAGTTTGCCAACCAACTGCGCGCCCGCGGGGCGGCGCTGGAACGCGCCGTGCTGGAGGCTGCGACGCTGCGGTTGCGCCCCATCCTGATGACGACGGCCGCGACGCTGCTCGGGGCTCTGCCGTTGGCATTGGCGACGGGGGCCGGGGCCGCAGGACGCCGCCAAATCGGCCTGGTCATCGTCGGCGGGCTGGTGGTCTCCACCTCGCTGACGCTGTTTCTGGTGCCGGCGGTATATCGGTTACTCGCCCGCAGATCGCATCATCCGGAGCCGGCTGCATATGAGCCATCGTCTCCACCGGTCTGCGAGCCGGAGTCGTCTGTCGCCGAACTCCGGTGATCCGGCGAACGGGAGAATAAACTGATCTACTAATGGACGGGACGGAACTGCAAAGACCTCCTGCCCATACATCTGGCTGTCAGAACCCACCTGGCGTTTGAACATGGTCTTTCCGAACCGATTGGTCTACGCTCGGCCTCCTTTGGGGAGATTCCTGGGGTGCCATGACCTCGGCAGACATCGAACAGCTCTATCGTGAACATCAACCCACGTTGGTGCGCTGGCTCGCGCGTCTCGTCGGGTGTCGGGAAACAGCGGCCGACCTGGCGCAGGAAAGTTATTTGCGCATCGCCGGAATGGACGGCCTGAAGACGGTCGATCATCCCAGGGCGTTCTTGTTTCGCACGGCCCGGAACCTTGCCTTCGACCACCTACGAAAAACGAATACGCGCAGCAAGACAGTCGAGCCGCTCGACGACGCGCTGGATGTTCCCAGTGCGCAACCGTCGGTCGAACAAATCTTATTGGATCGCCAACAGGTCGATCTGTTCACCAAGACGCTCGAGGCACTTCCCGACCGGTGCCGGGAAGTCTTTATCCTCCATCGATTCCATCATTGTTCGTACGACAGTATTGCCCGGCAACTCGGCATCTCAAAGAGCACAGTCGAGAAGCACATGATCCGGGCATTGCAGCATTGCCGAAAGGCCATGCTTGAATACGAGGCGTCCAGCCGATAGAGGGATTACCCAAGGCATGCGTCTAGGAGATATACTTCACATTTCCCATACAGGTGGCATGTCGCTGACGATGACGGACGACCGCTCTCAAGATGAAATGGATTCAATGGGTTCGCCGGCAGGCCCATCCGATGAAGCCATCGTGTGGTTCGCCAGGTTGTCTTCGGGTGAAATGACAGACCGGGAACGGACGAAGTTTTGGGAGTGGCGAAACCACAGTGCCGACCACGAGCAGGCATTTGTGGAGATCTGCAGGCTTTGGGATAAGCCCGAATTGATGGAAGCGGCGGGAGCACTGGCAGGATTAGGCACGCAGGCGGAGAGCCGGAGTATCCCGGAGCGGCATTGGGTTCGGGCGCTCGTAGCGGCGGTCGTCCTGCTGATTGTGAGTGCCGTGGCATACCAATTCGACGTGCCGATTCGTTTCCAGGCAGACTGGCTCACGGCCGTTGGAGAGCGGCAGACGATTACGTTGGCGGATGAATCGACCGTCATCCTGAATACGAACTCTGCCATCGCATCCAACTATCGTCCGGACAGCCGCCGGGTGCAGTTACTCAAGGGCGAGGCGATGTTCAAGGTGCAGCCGGATGCGACGCGGCCATTCTTGGTTGAGCATGGCGGGTTGGTCGCTCGGGCCGTTGGTACCGCGTTTGTCGTGCGGGAGTCCGGCAACATCACCCACGTTTCGGTCGTGGAAGGAGTGGTGTCGGTGGAATCATCGACGGCTTCTCAGGTCACCCTGGAGGCCGGTCAGCGGGCGATCATGAATGCTGACGGCAAGATCTCCGTGCAATCGATCGATACCGATGTGACGTTGGCCTGGCTGCAAGGTCGACTGGTATTTGAAAACACGCCGTTCGTTCAAGTGATTGAGGAAATCTCGCGATATCACGGAGGCTATATCGGCGTCTGGAATCCCTCGCTGGCCGGTCTCGCCGTCAGCGGAACCTACAATCTCTCGAACCCCACCACGATTTTAGCGACGTTAACGAAAACTCTCCCCGTACAGATGACCCGTATAACCGACCGGTTCGTCGTCTTCCGATAATCGAGACTGACTCCGGTGGTTATAGGGCCTGTCCCGTTCTTCAATGATCCGGGTCCTGACGCACCCTGTCCAGTCTCCCCTACAGATCTCCGGCACAGAATAATTTCTAAACACGATAGAGGTAGGGCCTCCTTCGTCCGTCAAGGCAGCACGCAGAACGAAAAATTCCTACGTGAGGCATGGCAGGCAAGGGAGGTGCTGGATGGTGCGAAGGCCGACACAGGCAGAGCAGTCATGTAGTCTGAGCGACAGGAGACGGCAGGTGAGGGGACGGCCACAATGGACGATCGCCACTGTGACCATGGTGTGTGTGTTCATGGTGGGCGGCATGGTTGACATCGCCGCTGCGTCCTCGCCGGTACTCCTTGCTCAAGACCAGCAGTTCTCTCGAAGCAAAACGCCGATGGAATTTGATATCGCTTCACAGCCGCTGACGTCGTCGCTCAGTAAATTTGCTGCGGTGACAGGTCTGCAAGTGAGCTATAACGCAGAACTGGCGAGCAACTTACAGTCCCCGGGCGTCGTTGGTCGTCTTACCCCGGAGGAAGCCCTGACGCAACTATTATCCGGTACGGGGTTGGGCTTCACTTTCGTGGATCAGGATACCGTGACCCTGCAACGAACAAACGGATCTCCACAGAGCGCCGTGCCGCTTGCGGCTGGGGCAGGAGCGGTGGCCGCCGCAGAAGGCGGCGCTTCCGCCGCTACGGCGAATCAGAAGCCCGTCAAGGTGCCGGAAATTCTCGTGAAAGAAGTACGAGAGCGGGATACCGATACCAAGTCGTACGTGGCTGATGAAGCCAGCACCGCCATGCGAACCGATACGCCAATCCGTGACACGCCGCAATCAATTCAAGTAATTACGAGGAAGGTCATCGAAGAACAGCGGGCAATCAGGCTAGACGACGTGCTTCAAAATGTCAGCGGTATTTTCTCTGCCGCCCTCAGTAATGATGTCAATGATGGATTTTTTATTCGTGGCTTTGCTGTGAGCAATAATCAATTCGTGCGCAATGGCCTGATCGATCCCTTTTCTGCATTGAATGCATCCGATCCCTATAACATCCAGCGACTGGAGGTGCTGAAAGGTCCCTCTTCGGTTCTCTATGGAATTGGTGATCCCGGTGGCGTGATCAATATCATCACGAGAAAACCACTCCCCGATGCGACTTATTCTGCCAATGTCATCCTAGGTAATTTCAACCTCTATCGCTCTGAGCTCGACGCCACGGGCCCACTGAATGCCAGCAAGACACTACTTTATCGGATGACCGTGGTCGGCCAAAAAGCCGGTAGCTACATGGACTTCGCCAACCGAGATGTTGTAGGGATTACTCCAGCCATGACCTGGATCGCAGGGTCTCGTACCACGCTGACCATCGAAGGGGAATATTTCAAGCGCTGGACGCAGCGTGTTTCCGGCCTTCCAGCGGAGGGCACGGTGCTGCCTAATATCAATGGACCCCTCCCTCGGAATCTTTTTACTGGGATGGGCGATTTCGGGCGTAATAATCGAACGAACTATCGAGTTGGGTATGATCTGTCTCACCAATTTAACAACAATTGGTCCATTCGAAATATGTATCGCTATTCGATCCAAGATATCAGTCAAGTCAATGGTGAGCCCGTAGCCTTGGATGCTGATCAACGGACCTTCCAGCGAATATGGTTTGGATCTGAGACGAGTATTGCTCGAGCGCATTATCACGACATGATCACGAATGTGATTGGTCATTTTAGAATTTTCGAGATGGACCATACGTTGTTGACTGGATTGGAATTGCGACAAGAGCGTAGCAATCCCTCCCAGCAGGTTCTTCGCATGGATCCCTCATTGAGTCTGGACCTCTACGCACCGAACTACGGTATTAACCCGTATAATGCGCCCATCGTGAGCAATAGTCGGTTTGATCAGGGTCAGAGCCTCGCTGGGGTCTACCTTCAAGATCAAATCGCTCTGTTCCACAATCTCAAACTCGTCGGCGGCATCCGTTTCGACTATGTACATCAGTGGGCAAAGAACGGCCCCTACCTGGATAATCCGCCTGAGCAGAATTCCGACGACACGGGGGTGAGTCCGCGTGTTGGATTGGTGTATCAACCCATCGAGCCGGTTTCGTTGTATACCTCATGGATGCGTGGGTTCTTGCCCAATGCTCCTGGTTTTTTTAATCCTACCGGTGCGCTTTTCAAGCCTGAGCGATCGGAACAGTATGAAGTCGGGATGAAGACCTTCTTTCTGCAGAATCGTGTGTCCGCGACGCTGGCCTGGTATCACCTGACCCGGCAAAATCTTGTTACACCCGATCCGTTCCTCCCGGGGTTCTTAGTCCAGACCGGTGAGCAGCGCAGTCAAGGCATCGAGCTGGATGTCACAGCAACTCTTGCAACAGGCTGGAACGTCATTGGAAGTTATACATATACCGACGCAGAAGTCACTCAAGACAACGATCCGGCGCTTGTGAACAAGCGCTTGGGGCTGGTTCCGTATAACAAAGCGTCGATCTGGTCTACCTACCACTTCCAAGAGGGAGCCCTGAAAGGATTTGGTCTTGGCGGAGGGGTATTGGGCTATACAAGCCGGAATGCGTCGATCTTTGGGCCGGGGCAAGTGGAAATGCCAGGCTATGCCATCGTGAATGCCTCGCTTTACTATGATCACGATCTGCAATCTGGAAATTGGCTAGGGGCAAAGCAAGTGAATATCGCAGTGAATTTCAGGAATTTGTTCGATCAACGTTACGTGGCAGTTGCTGAGAACAGCACAACTCGTTTTTACTTCGGCGATCCCCGCACGGTACTGGCCACAGTCGGCTTGCGGTTCTGAACGTTCATAGATTTCGATGGTAAACATGCCGTGCCAGTGGAGTGAAGGCAAGCTGGGTGGTGAGCGCAAGAAGACCCGAAACACGATCAACATCAATGCCCAGCGTGACGTCGATATCTCTCGTCAGGCGCGGCTCGCCGTACAACAAGACCGCTTGGCCGCCGATAATCATGTAGGGAATTCCGGCGCGGTCGAGTGCGGTGGCCAGCCGTTCAAGCAGTTGTGTGAACATTGAGCGCTCTGGCCAGGCGTATATCTGTGTCGATACCGTCGAGCTACGGGATCTGAACGCCAACACTGTACACGGTAAATTCTCTGCATGTTCCTGGCGTAGGAACATTCCTGCATGGTCATCATTTTGCTAGATTGGACGCCATTGTGGCATTCCGTCTTCCGCAATTGCGTCTATGAGCACATCCTCTCCGTCCGATCTCGAAGGATTTTTTCAGGACTATCAGTCCGAGTTGCTTGCGCGATTGAAACGTATCGTCGGCTGTGCCGATACCGCCGCGGACCTCGCACAGGAGACATATTTGCGCCTGATGCGCACGCCGCATGTGAGGGACATTGCGCATCCGCGTGCCTACCTGCATCGCATCGCGACGAATCTCGCGCTCGATCATCTTCGCAAAGAGAAATTGCGCCTGCCTCTGCATGCCACTTTGGAAGATGCGAGCGTCGTCCCCAGCAGCGCACCGGCGCCGCTCGATGAGATTTACGGCAAGCAGCGGCTGGCCGTGTTCCAGGATGCATTTCAATCTCTGGAAGCAACGACCCGCAACGTGCTGTGGCTGCGCCGTGTACAGGGCTGCTCGCATGAAGTCATCGCGGATCGGTTGAAATTGACGAAGCGGCAAGTGGAAAACCATCTGGCGAAAGCGCTATATCATTGCCAGAAGGCCCTTGACGATGAGGCAGGGGCATGATGCTGGTTACTATGGCAGAACCCAAAAGGGATGTTCTCGAAGAAGCCACCGAGTGGTTTGCTCGATTGGATTCAGGGGACTTTACGCAGGAGGACATTCAACAGTTCGAAGCGTGGCGCCTGAAGAGTCCGGCACATGACGCCGCGTTCGAGCGTGTGCAGCGGACGTGGGCCGCACCGGACATGGTCATGGCACTTGAGCCCTTCTCTCCGGAGGTCGAACCGGTTCGCCGCAACCGGCTTTCTTTTCGCTCGACGCGATGGCTCCCTGCTGCGAGCATCGCGGCGTCGGTCCTGATCGCTGGCCTATGGTTCATGGGCGATCCCATTCTCATGGCATTGCGGGCCGACGTTCTCACGTCAGTGGGCGAGCAGAAAACCGTTCGACTGCCGGACAAATCTTCAATGATTCTCAACACGAATACGGCCGTCGTCACTCATGTCGATGGGAAGGAACGCCGCGTCGAATTACTGAAAGGCGAAGCGTTCTTCCAGGTGCAGGCCGATCCGAATCGTCCATTTACCGTCCAGCATGCGGAACATCAGGTACAGGTGCTGGGGACCGAGTTCATCGTGCGAGAACGGCAAAAAGAAACGACGGTCACAGTTGTCAAAGGGCTCGTGCGGGTGTCGGGATCCGTTTCCCAGTCGCGTGAACTAATCCCAGGGCAGCAAATCTCTATTGGCACGGACGGCGAGCTTGGGCCGATTCGCGACGTGGCAGCGACCGATGCGATGGCATGGACACGCCGGCGATTGGTCGTATCGGATACCCCTCTTTCCGACGTGATCGCTGAAATTCAACGGTATCATCCCGGATACGTGCTGATCTGGAATGACGAGATTCGATCGATCCGTGTCACGGGCATCTACGATCTCGCAAACACGGCGGAGACGTTGAGCATCCTCGCCAAGACGCTGCCCATCCAGTTGGATAAGCTCACCGACCGCTTCATCATCCTCCGTTAGGACAGGATGCTGAAAAGGTCCGCCAGCTTTGTTCTCGCGTCGTTCAGAAGCTCAACGTGCAGAAGGACGCTCTTGAGGAACGGAACCTATCCGCTCGCATGTGATCGGAGCGAGCGGATCAAGCGAAGCTTGGTATGTACCTCCTCGGACCTTCGCTCGCTGAAGGCTTTTTTGAGCATCCTGCTGGCTCTCTAAAAATCTACTGCCTCAAAAATATTTTTTCTTCCGTTCCCGGATTGTCCCTTCCCATACGTTAACCCACATAGCAGGCATGGGAGGGTCAGGCGAAGAGCCGCATGCGATCCGACGCGGGCGCATGATTGAACTCCCATACATCGGGCGACGAATTGAGGAGGCTTCTTGTGAACAGAACGCCAGCGGGTCGGTCTGCCTTCGACAGACCGGCCGTTCTTCGAGTCATAGCGGTGATCGTGCTGCTGAGCATGGTGCTGGTCGGACATCCGTCGCATGCACAACCGGCTGATGCCTACGACTTCGATATTCCTTCGCAGCCGCTGGATCAGGCCTTGAAGGCGTTTGCCGAAAAGACCGATCTGTTGTTGAGCTATGAAGCCGGCATGACGGCAGGACGCCGATCGGCGGGCGTTTCAGGCCGTTATACGTCTGAAGAAGCCTTGCGACGCTTGCTGAGCGGTACCGGGCTGGACTATCGCTTTGCGAACGACAAGACCGTGACGCTGCAGCCCGCTGACGGTTCGATGATTGTGCCGATCATTCCGCCACCTTTGAGTGAGGCGTCCAGTGCGGAACTCGGCGCAGTTCAGAAACCTGTGAAAGTGCCAGAGATTCTTGTAAAAGACGTCCGCGAGCGGGACAACGATACGAAATCGTATGTGGCCGAGGAGGCCAGTACAGCGACGAGAACCGATACACCTATTCGGGATGTGCCGCAATCGATTCAAGTCATTACAAGGAAGGTGATCGAGGAGCAGCGGGCGTTTCGTCTCGCTGAGGGGCTGCAAAATGTATCCGGTGTTATCACAAACCGTCCATCACAAGGACTTAACGATTCCTTTCTGGTTCGTGGGTTTGCCGTCGATACGCTCTACCGCAATGGACTTGTTGATCCTGCGAATATCCTGGTTGGAACAGACAGCTATAACCTCCAACGGCTGGAGGTGCTAAAGGGACCAGCATCAGTGCTCTATGGTCAGAGTGATCCGAGCGGCATCATCAATGTCGTCACCAAAAAACCTCTTGCGGATCCCTACTACTCGACCAATGTCATGTTTGGCAGCTACAATTTTTACCGGACCGAACTCGATGCAACCGGTCCACTCAATAGCAAAAAAACATTGCTGTATAGAATCAATGTGGTCGGACAGAAAGCTGAGAGCTTCGTGGACTATGTCAAACGGGATTTGGTAGCCGTGGCGCCAGCTCTCTCGTGGCTTATCGATTCACGCACAACTTTGACCGTGGAAGCGGAATATATGCGGCGATGGGTTCCCTCGTACAACGGCGTCCCGGCATTGGGAACTGTGCTCCCCAATATCAATGGCGAAATTCCCCGCAACAGAAATACTTCCTTGGGAGAAGCGGAGCGGCAGGAGCGGGCGATGACTCGGGTAGGCTACGATCTGACTCACCAGTTGAACAACAATTGGGCCATTCGCAACGCCTATCGTTATACAGTCTTCGAGGGCATCAAACTCCTTGATGCTTTCCCGCTTGCCCTCGCACCCGATCAGCGCACTCTCTCCCGTGCTGGAATCGATATCGGCAATTCTGCAGGATCCATGTGGCACCGCCACTTTCATAATACGTTTACGAATCTGACCGGGCACTTCGATCTGCTGGGAATGGACCATCGTCTTTTAGCCGGGATCGAGCTACGGCAGGACAAGACAGATCCTAGTCAAGGTTCATCAAGAAACGCTCCAGACTTGGATATCTTCGCACCAAATTATTCCCTGACACTGAGCGGCCCCACGGATTCATTTCTCATCAAGTCCGACATGAAAGCCGCTGGCGTGTATCTTCAAGATCTGATGGCCATCTTGCCGAATCTCAAATTCTTGGGCGGTGTCCGCTTTGACTACGTCCATCAGAGCGTCAATCCGACCGAGGATACGCTTGCCAACTCCGACGATACAGGTATTAGTCCTCGACTCGGCCTCGTATACCAGCCGATCGAACCAGTGTCCCTATACACGTCATGGACTCGAGGCTTTCTTCCCAATGCACCTAACAGCATCAATCCGAACGGTCAATTATTCAAACCGGAACGGTCGACGCAGTACGAAATGGGGATTAAATCATTTTTTCTCAATGATCGTATTTCTACCACATTGGCCTGGTATCACTTGACGAGAGAAAATCTGCTGACGCCGGATCCAACGCTCGGTGGACTGGGGTTCATGGTTCAGACCGGCGAGCAGCGGAGTCAGGGAGTTGAATTCGACGTGACAGCCAGTTTGACTGATGGATGGAACATAATCGGTAGCTATGCCTACACTGACGCGGAGGTGACAAAGGACAATGATGTGAATTTGCTGAACAAACGTCTGGCTATGGTTCCCTATAATAAGGCGACGTTGTGGTCTACATATTTCTTCCAGGAAGGGACTTTAAGCGGCTTCGGCGTCGGTGGTGGAGTATTTGGTTACACGCGAGGTAATGCTTCGATTTTTGGTTCGCAGGTCAGTGTGCCTGGTTATGTCAGAGTGGATGCAGCCCTCTACTATAATCACGACTTGAAGGCGGGCAATTGGCTCCATGCCAAGCAGGTCAATATGGCGGTTAACTTCCGCAACATTTTCGATCAGGGGTATATCGAGACCACCTTTAACTCTACTACCCAGTTTTTTTTCGGCGAGCCGCGTACCGTCCTGGCTACAGTCGGATTGAAGTTCTAACAAACTTATTTGCAAATCCGGAATCTAAACATGGTTTTCCTGCCGTCTTTGTGTCTAACTGGCGCCGTCGATCCGCACACCAGTGGATTGCAGCGCCCATGGACGATCAGCACTCATTGCCGTTGCCGGCCACGATCGAGCGGCACTACAGCGAACTCACGGCTTTCCTGACGCGCAAGCTCGGCTGTCCGACGTTGGCGGCGGAGCTGGTGCATGAAGCCTATATCCGTGTTCGAAATGTCGGGACAAAGGCGTCCATCGACAATCCGTTGGCCTACCTCTATCGCATCGTGCACAATCTCGCCAAGGATCATCGCCGTGGCTTGCTGCGCCGCGCATCTCACATCAGCGATGAGTCTGTCCCTGAGAATATCGCGGACGAGCGTCCCAATATCGAAGTCCATCTCGACGAACAGCGGCGAATGGCGATGCTTCAGCAGGCGGTGAACGAGTTGCCGCCGCGCTGCCGCGAAGTCTTCGAACTCAGAAAATATCACTCGATGGAGCAGGACGCGATTGCGGAGCATCTGGGCATCTCTCGCAGCATGGTGGAAAAGCACCTGAGGAAGGCTTTATTGTATTGCCGTCAACGTGTCCAGGAACTGAGCGGCTCATGATCGTGAGCGACGACCGGAAAGACACCGAGTTTGCCGATGAGGCGGCGCAGTGGTTCGTGCGGCTGGATGCGGGACCGCTGAACCCGGATGAGCAGCGTGCGTTCGATGCGTGGCAAGCACAGAGTCCGAAGCACCGGCAGATGTTCCAGGAAATGACCGATCTCTGGAGCAGCTTCGATCGGTTGCCGGAGAACAGGTCATCACTTCCGGCAAGCACTTCGTCCGCGCGTCTGTCGCTGGCAGCCGACAGGCGCGGCCGCTCCTTCTCACGCTGGGCAAGTGGTGCTGCCGTAGCCGCATCGGTCGGATTGTGCCTGTTCTGGCTGGCCGGCGAATGGCCGGTCATGACGGCCGACTACCGGACATCCGTCGGCGAGCAAAAGACCGTGACGCTTGCCGATGGCTCGATCGTTCATATGAACACCTCTTCGGCGCTCTCGGCTGATTTTACACCCGGGGGGCGCCACCTCACCTTGATCAAGGGCGATGCCGTGTTCGACGTCGCGCCGGACGCGTCACGGCCATTCCGTGTCGAGGCGGGAGGTCTCAGGGCCACGGCGCTGGGAACGCAGTTTTTTGTACACCGCGAAGGCAGCCATGTATCGGTGACCGTACTGGATCATCGTGTGGCGGTGGCGACGTCGAGCGCCGATGGTCAGTCGAACGTGACATTGGAACCGGGTCAACAGATCTCCTATGAGCCGTCGCAGGGCTTGAGTCACATTCGCGAAGCGGATCTTCGAGCTGCCGTGGCCTGGCGCCGGGGCAAGATCATCTTCGAAGGGGAGACGCTCGGGACGGTCATCGACCAGTTGAACCGCTACCATCGAGGAAAGATCGTGATCGTCGATCCCGGTCTGCGAAATATGCGAGTCAACGGCGTGTTTCAGACCGCCGACCCCATACAAGTCATTACAGCTTTGGAAGAAACGCTGCAGATCAGCTCTACGCATTTGACGGACTACTTCATCTTCTTGCATCGGTAGGTCCTCGTCAGTTTCCCGTACCTCCAAAAAAAGTTGTAACTCGGCATCCTTTTTTGGGCTGCACCGGCGTCAAAAGATATAAGCCGGTCATTCGAATGCAGGCCGGCCACGTTAGCTAGCGAACAGGCACAGGAGGAGGAACGGCATGGAAGGGGCTGTGATGGACTTGTGTGTGCGATGGCGAGTGTGGGGCAGATCTTGTGTACATGCGTTCCGAATTCCGTTGTACACGCTGTTCACGTGGATCATCACGATGGGTTGTCTTTCGGGACTGGCTTGGGCGCAGGATCAATCGGTACGGCAATTCGATATTCCAGCCGGCTCTCTGGCACCGGCTCTGAACCGCTTCGCCGACGAAACCAGTCTGCAACTTGTCTATGACACAAAACTTGCCGATGGCCGTACGACGGCCGGCATCTCCGGGAGCTACACCGTAGACCAGGCGCTCAAGTTGTTGCTTGTGGGGACCGGACTTGATTATCGCTTCGCCAACGACCGAACCGTGACGTTGCAGCAGGCCGAAGGTTCTGCGGTGATCGTACCCCCGGTCGTCGCAACAGAAGGGACTTCATCCGGAGCCGGCATGAGCTCACAGACCGGACAGAAGCCGGTCAAGGTGCCAGAGATTCTCGTGAAAGAAGTGCGAGAGCGTGACAACGACACAAAATCGTATGTGGCCGAAGAGGCGAGCACGGCCACACGAACCGATACCCCAGTTCGCGATATCCCGCAGTCCATTCAAGTGGTCACGAGAAAAATCATTGAAGAGCAGCGGGCTTTTCGACTACAGGAAGCATTGCAAAACGTCAGCGGAATCACACCTTCTTTCCCAGTCACTCAGCAATTCGACAATATTATTATTCGCGGTTTTCAAGCGAACAATAATAATTTCTTCCGGAATGGTCTATTTGATCAGTTCAATGCGCAGTCAGGTTCGGATACTTACAATATCCAACGTCTCGAAGTGTTAAAGGGGCCATCGGCGGTGCTTTATGGCTTGGGGGATCCAGGAGGAATTATCAATATCGTAACGAGCAAGCCGCTGCCTGACCCTGCGTATGCTGGCAACGTCACGTTGGGGAATTTTAATTTCTACCGGTCAGAGATCCATGGGACAGGTCCGCTCAACGCTGACAGGACACTCTTATGGCGATTAGATGTTGCGGGGCAGAAAGCTAACAGTTTCGTCGATTTCGCCAACCGTGACTTGATGGCCTTCGCGCCATCAATCACATGGCTCATGAGTCACAAAACTACCCTAACGGTACAGGCCGAATACATTAAGCGCTGGTACAACAATCTGGCAGCGCTTGGCGTACCAGTAGAAGGTTCTGTCCGACCAAACATTAATGGAGAAATTCCAAGAAATCGTTTTACAGGCTTCGGCGATTTCGATAAGAACAATCGGACCACCTATCGAGCGGGGTATGATCTCACTCATCAATTCAACAACAATTGGTCAGTTCGGAACGCATATCAATATTCCATTCTGGAAAGTGATCAAATCGCAGGATTTGGGCTGGCTTTGTTAGCAGACCAGCGTACTCTCACTCGAGGTGTAGGTACGGGAGTGGAATCTAGTCTCAATCGGCAACATCTACACAGCATGGTGACCAATCTCGTAGGGCATTTCAAACTGCTCGAAACTGACCACACGCTCTTGACTGGGGTTGAACTGAGGCAAGTCCGGCAAAATCCTGTACAGATAACGAACCGCCGGAGTCCCGCTTCAGATCCGAGTCTTCTGAACCTTGACCTCTTTGCCCCAAGCTACGGGGTGAATCCGTTAAGTGCGCCCGTCACTACGAATAATCTCTTTGCAGGGGATCTTAAGCTCGTAGGAGTGTATATCCAGGACCAGATCGCGCTGTTGTCGAATCTCAAGTTCATCGGGGGGGTACGATTCGACTATGTGTATCAGTCTTCGACATCAGGTGCGGTTGCATCGAATCCTTCCGAACAGACATCGGACAGTACAGGGGTTAGTCCGAGACTTGGACTCGTGTATCAGCCAGTCGAACCTGTTTCGCTATATACGACCTGGATGAGAGGGTACCTGCCGAATTCTCCAGGCAATTTCAATCCCGGCGGAAAGCTATTCGATCCAGAGCGGTCCACATTGTATGAGATCGGGATGAAAACATTTTTCTTTCAAAATCGTCTTTCAACAAATTTGGCTTGGTTCCACTTAACAAGAGAAAACTTGCTGACGCCTGACCCATTTATACCGGGTTTCCAAGTTCAAACCGGAGAGCAGCGAAGTCAAGGTATTGAATTTGACGTTACAGCGAGTTTAGCCGCCGGTTGGAACATAATAGCGAGCTATGCATATACGGATGCAGAGGTGACAGCCGACAATAATCCAACCCTAATTAACAAGAGGCTAGCACTGGTGCCCTATAATAAAGCGACCCTTTGGTCGACGTATCACTTTCAAGAGGGAGTCCTAAAGGGTTTCGGTCTTGGCGGAGGCGTATATGGGTATACAAGTCGCAATGCTTCGATCTTTGGGCCAGGGCAAGTTGAAATACCAGGGTATGTACGGGCAGATGCGGCACTGTACTACAATCACGACCTTCAGGTCGGGAATTGGCTAGGAGCTAAGGAAGTCAATATTGCGCTAAATTTCAGAAATCTACTCGATCAACGATATGTGGAGGCTGCTGGGAACACTACGACTTTATTTTACTTTGCGGAGCCCCGTACCGTGCTGGCCACGGTGGGGCTGAGATTTTGATCTGAAGGCCTACATTGCCAAGTTACTTGAGCTGACCGATTCTCTAGAGCGCGGCAATTTCCGGAAACTGAACATGGTCTTTTGCCCACCGGAGCTGGTAGGAATCGGATTCGATGGGCAATTCAGCCGACCATCCGCTGCTCGATCCGTTTCTCGGTTGCTATGACGAGCTGGCTCGCTTTCTTACGCGTAAGTTAGGCTGCAAAGATCTCGCGGCCGAACTTGTTCACGAGACGTATCTCCGCATCACTCGAATCGCGCCGTCTGAACAGATCGCGAATCCTCGCGCGTTCTTCTTCAGGATGGCGGCCAATCTGGCCATCGACCACCAACGCAAAGCGAGCTACCGAACCACCTGTGACATTGACGGGGAGATGCCGCTTGAAACCGCGGACCATCGCCCGACGGCTGAGGCCGTGGTCTTCGGGAAGCAGCAGGTCGACCTGTTGATACAGGCGGTCGGCGAACTGCCGCCAAAATGCCGGGAAGTCTTCATCTTGCATAAATTCAAGCACTTGAGTTATGCCGACATTGCCGAGCGTCTCGACATTTCAAGAAGCACGGTGGTCAAACACATGGTGAAGGCGTTGGACTATTGCAAACGCAGGGTCGAGGGAGACCTGTAGCAATGATGTTCGACCGGTTCTCATGCAGCCGCCATGCGTCATATAATATGAACCTTCACATGAGCCCATGCTCTGATACGGTGCCATGGCTGTGATCACGAACGAAACCGAACAAGACCGATGGCGTGAGGCCTCGAGCGAGGCATCGTACTGGATTGCCTTGTCTGCGGAAGAGATGAGCGCGGACGATACGGCCCGATTCACCGAATGGCTGGCAACCGATCCCTTACATGAACGGGCGTATCAGGACGTGGCCCGATTCTGGGGGGCGTTGGATCGCATTCCACCTGAGGATGCCCGGCAGCTCGATCAGTATGTCGAGGTGCCGGTTCGCAACCCCTCAGAGACTGTGCCGGTAGAATCTTCATCCACTACCCGTCTCCTGAGAAAACATGGTCGGACGATCAGCGGCAGGCGACTTGCTCTCGTCGCCGCTTCTATAGTGTTGGTGCTTGGAGTTTGGTGGGTCGCCGGTGCATTCCATATGACGGCGGATTATCGCACTGCCACCGGGGAATTGCGCTCTATCACATTGGATGACGGCACGCGGGTCGATCTTGGACCGCGGACTGCGCTTTCCGTCGCTTTCGATGCCGGCTTTCGTAAGGTCACGCTTCATGAGGGCGAAGCATTTTTCCAGGTGGCGCCGGATGCGGCACGGCCTTTTGAAGTCGAGGCAGGGTGGGGAAGCATCAACGCCCTCGGTACGGCGTTCAATGTGCATCGATACGCCGATCACGTGATGGTCATGGTTTCAGAGCATGCCGTGCGGGTGGCGACGACCGCCGATCCGTCGAATGGACTGCGTCTCGAAGCCGGAAATCGCGTCCGCTACGACGACACGGGTCGCATCGGAACTGCGGAAGCAGCGGATACCCGCCGCGAATTGGCATGGAAACGGCAGCGGCTCGTTTTTGAGAATCAGCCGCTGGAGGATGTCATCGAAGATTTGAATCGTTACCGAAGCGGCTGGATCATCGTCCGAGATAGCACGCTCAAGCGGCTGTCGATCACGGCCTCGGTCGATACGGGTCATCCGGATCGAGCCCTTCGCATGATTGAGGAAACCCTTCCGGTCTCGTCTCTCCGTATTACGGATCGAGTCGTACTGCTGTCCCGCGGCACCACCTTTCACTAACAGGATGCTGAAAAAGTCCGCCAGCGGCGTTCTCACTTCGCTCAGAGGCTCAACGTACCGAAGCGTATGCCTCGCCTCTTCGCTCGCTGCGGCCTTGCTGGACGGCCTTTTTGAGCATCCTGCATGGCGTACGCCTGTTATTCCAGACGTCTCGGCCAGTGCAATTCCGGCGTACCCACAGGGTTTTTTCGCAGTCTCCTAACAGGCTGTTGACAAAGTCGCTCATATCACCCACCCGCCCGGACGCGCCGAGACGCGTCTTCACCAAGCTTTGTTCTCGCGGGACACTGCCGCCTCACTATGTTGGCGGCGTTCACAGGCGTGCCGTGCCTTATTCGGCACGGCGTGAACCTCAGAGGCTCAACGTACAGCCCGGGTAAGAGCAGCTTGGACCGCTCGGGGCGGGCGGGTGAGACCTGGGAAAACGACTGTTCTCACAGTCGGTGGGCGGACGGGTAAGAAACGACCTTTCTGAACAGCCTGCAAGGCATGCTAATGATGCCCGTGACCTCAGACGCGACTCCATTTCCGAGGTCATCACGTAGTTTGTCAACACACTGCTAATTCAGAAAAAATATTTTCACCGAACTAGACCTCCCATCACGCCCATCCGTCTCAGGATGTGATGTCCAAGTGTCACAACAGGGCGAACGGGAGGTTGGTAGTGAACAATGTTGCAGGTCTGAGAGGGTCGAAGAACGGGATACGAATTGCTTCAATGAGATGGCCGGCCATCTGGGGATTTACCGTCCTCATGATGATCTGGATTGCCGCGGCGTTTGCAGAACCGCTTTCCGATCAATCGCCTCGGTCGTTTGAGATTCCTCCACAGTCGCTTTCCTCAGCCTTGCTCCAATTTTCCGAAGCGACCAATCAGGAATTGATGGTTGATGCGTCGCTGACACAAGGCCTGCAAAGCCAGGGGGTCAGTGGTGAGCATACGCCAGCGGCCGCATTATCCGCCATTCTGGCAGGGACCGGTCTGACCTATCTCTTGACCGGCAGCGGCGCCATGACGGTGATCAAAGCTCCTGTTCCTGCTGCCACCCCGGGATCTCCTTCGTCGGAACTGCCTGGCGACACGTCCCGCGCGGCAAATCAAAAACCCGTCAAGGTACCAGAAATTCTGGTCAAGGATGTGCGAGCACGCGACGACTACTCGACGTATGCGCCATCAGAGAGCACGACCGGGACCAAGACCGAGACACCGATCACCGAAGTGCCGCAATCGATTTCGATCATTACCCGCAAGGAGATGGATGCACGTGCCGTGACGAGCGTGGCCGATGCCGTGCGCTATACGCCGGGCGTTCAAGCCGAAGGGTTCGGGTTCGATAGTCGAGGCTTTGACTGGTTTTTCATGCGCGGCTTCGACGCGTTGGCAACCAACGACTACCGAGACGGCCTTCGCCAGGTGGGGAGGAATTTCACATTTTTTAGAACGGAGGCCTTCGGTTTGGAGCGAGTGGAGGTCTTGCGCGGACCCTCATCGATGCTGTTCGGGCAAGGTGATGCGGGCGGCGTCATCAATCGAGTCAGCAAGCTGCCCAGTCTCGATGCTCCGCGTGAGGTCCGATTGCGACTTGGCAATTTCGATCAGAAGCAGCTCGCCTTGGACGTGGGGGGAGCTGCGACCGACAGCGGATCGTTGTTGTACCGTTTTGTCGGCGTCGGGTTGGATACGGACACGCAAGATAGATATAGCAGCAGCAGTACGGTTGAAAATCGGCGCCTCTATATTGCGCCGTCCGTGACCTGGAACGTCACGAACAAGACTTCTCTCACCGTGCTGGGCGATGTCCTGATCAATCGCACTCCCGGGTTCAGCTTTAGCGGCACACCGCCGGATTATACGACCAACCTGCGATTTCTGACGGGAGACCCGAGTTACAGCAAGTTCAATCAGGATCAATACACGGCCGGGTACCGGTTCGAACACCGCTTCGACTCCGTCTGGACATTACGGCAGCATATGCGGCACGGGCAGGTCAACGTGGTGTATCACCGCCTCGATGGCGATGATTTGGATGCGGACGGCAGGACGATCCTTCGATCTGCCGCGAACTTCAATGATCGTCTTCAACAATACGCGCTCGATACGCAGTTGATCGCCAAGTATGACTTTGGCATCACTGAGCACACGACAATGGCAGGCGTCGATTGGTGGCGGGCCGATGCCACCACCCAGCAATACCAAGACGCGGCGCCGAGCCTGGACCTCCTGGTGCCGTTCTATGGGCAGGTGATTCCGACTCCGACCACACCCGTCATGAACATCAAACAAAACGTGCAACAACTCGGCTTCTATTTGCAGGAACAGATGAAGATCGACCGGCACTGGTTGCTCACATTGGGGCTTCGGCACGATCGAACGTCGGTCGATTCGGACGATCGGTTGACCGCAACCGAACAGACACAGCGGAACAATGCGTTCACGTACCGGGCGGGACTGACCTACCTGACCGACTTCGGGTTGGCGCCGTATGTCAGCTATACCGAGTCCTTCTTGCCGCAAATCGGTACGGATGTGAACGGTAAGCCGTTCGATCCGACGCGTGGGAAGCAATACGAAGCCGGCATGAAGTACCGGCTGTCGTCGTTCCCGGCTTTGTTCATCGTCGCGTTCTACGACCTGACCAAGACCAATGTCTTAACGCAGGACCCGACGACGCCGCTCTTCTCGCGGGAGACCGGACGAATCCGGTCACGCGGTATCGAAACGGAGGCCAAGGCTTCGCTGGCGGAAGGGTTGGATCTGACGCTCGCGTATACGTTCAACGACATGCAGGTGACCGAAAGCAATGATGTCGATCTTGGGAAGCGGCCGGTCATCGTGCCAAAACACATGGCGTCGGGGTGGCTTGATTACACTTTGCAACAAGGCCTGCTGACTGGATTCGGAGGCGGCGCGGGGGTCCGGTACATCGGCTCACGATACAACGATCTGGAAAATCTTTCGATTATGCCGTCCTATACTCTGGTCGACGCCGCTGTGCATTACAGCCGCGGCCCATGGTATTACGCGCTGAATGCGAGCAATCTGCTCAATACTGATTATCTCGCTACCTGTTCGGGGGGCTGTTATCGTGGCTTTGAGCGCATGGTCATCGCCACGGTCCGATACAGGTGGTAGAGACCAGTTCTCTCCCGGTTCAACGGCCCCCTCCACCACAGCCCGACAATTCGCGCGCGTGCTTCGTCCAGATTCGTTCACGCTGGCTAGGCATATCCCTCGCCCACTAAGAAGAGATCACAGGTGGGACGGGCAACGACCTGTTCATTTGTGTGTCCTTCTCTCAGTGAAAATTATTCCGGCTCGTTCGTCTCTTAATAATGGGCTTCCGTTGCGGATTCATGATCGATTTCTCGAGACCCAAGCTGGAAGGTAAAAATCCGGAAACCGAACATGGTCTTCTGACCAGGCTTCTGGATAGACTCCCCATCCTCAAGCGGTCCTTGCGTATCTGTGCAGGCGCCGGCGATTTGACCTTGAAAGACTAGGACCCGTCTTTTATCTTAGGAACGATTCAATGGACGACGAGCAGCAGAAGCTTGAGCTCTATCTCAATCATCGGGGCGAGCTGATCAACTATGCAGCCGGTATCGTTGGCTGCCGTATGATGGCCGAGGACGTCGTGCAGGAAGCCTATTTACGTTTTCACAGGCCGAGTGAGCGTCCGGATGTCACGACACCCGTTGGATATCTTTTTCGCATCGTCCGCAATCTGGCTGTGGATTGGGCTCGGCGCCTCGCATTGGAGCGGCGGCATGTCGATATCGTAGAGGACCCGCCGGCCGTGGCCGAAGACCGCGCGACGCCGGAAGAAACCGCGAGTCATCGGCAGGAGTTGGCGTTGGTGCTGGAGGCGCTGGCGGAGCTTCCCGACCGGACACGCCAGGCGCTGGAGATGCACCGGTTCGGCGGGATGACATTGGAGGAGATCGGCCGAAGGTTGGAAATTTCTCCGGCTCTGGCTCATGGATTGATCCACAAAGCCTTGATCCATTGTCAGGCGCGGCTACGGACGAAAAACCCTGATCGGTAGCCAGAATGAAAACAGCGGGGACATGTTCGTCGATACAGTATGAGGCGAATCGCTTTTGACGTGAAAGGGCGACATCATTCTTATTGAGATGACTGAAGAAGAAACGTCCCGGCAGGCGTTGGATTGGCTCATTGCGCTTCACGATCGGCCGGACGATCACGACATACGTGAGCGGTTCGAGGTATGGCTGACTATTAACGAGGCCAACGGAAAAGCCTGGGCCGACGCATGGCGACTGTGGAAGCTGATCGGCGAGACGCCTCCTGCGCATGCCGATGCATGGGCGCCGAGGCCGGCTTCATCGATTCAAATCGATTCACCCGCCGTCGTGCCCGATCGAGCGAACAGACGAAGCAGCCGGCATATTCGCTATTGGCGGCCGGCAGCCCTGGCAGCGGGCCTGGCGGCCTGTTTGTTCTTTGCGCTTCCCAATATTCGAATCTACTGGCACGCCGATCATCGCACGGGAATCGGGGAATCAGCTCAAGTGACGCTCAGCGACGGCAGCATCATGCATCTGGCTGCGGATACGGCCGTTCGCGTAATTCACGATCCGATGACGAGGGGAGTCGAGTTGCTCAAGGGGGAAGCATTCTTCGAGGTCAAGCCGGATTCGTCACGGCCGTTTCAGGTCAAAGCGTCCGAATGGACGACCACGGTCCTCGGCACGGCATTCGACGTCAATCTCGGTTCGCAAACGGCATCCGTCGCGGTCGAGCAAGGAAACGTGCGCGTCGACCGTACCGGTGAGGGTCCTTCAGTAGAGCAGTCGCTGGAGGTTGGAGACTGGATCAGGGTCGAACGGGGTCGCGGCGTCACTGCCCAAGGACATGGCCAACCCTCGCAAGTGGCCGCCTGGCGCCTGGGCAGACTGATCGTGAAAAGCCGGTCTATTAGTGACGTGATCGGCGAACTCGAACGTTATCATCGTGGTGTGATACTCGTGACGGATCCTCGTCTGAAAAGCCGTCTTGTCAGCGGTGTCTATGATCTCCGTCAGCCGATCGAGGCGCTGCGAGCCGTGGTCCAACCACATCGGGCCGTGGTCAGAGAAGTGACGCCGTATCTCATCATTGTCTCCGCTTCGTAGGTCAGACTCCCAAAAAGTTTGTGCGTTCTATCAAACACCTCTGAAAAAGTTCCGCGCTCGTTCGTCGCTTGAATTGAGAGCTGCACGGTGGAGTGAGCGCCGTGAAGGATTCAAACAAGGAGCGCACATGAACGTGTCCATACGAACGCACCGGCGGCTTGCCGGGACAATGATGAGAAGATTGGGCCTGCTCTGTGCGGTGTCGATGAGCATGGTCGTACCGGGCTTGGCTGCACCGAACGCGACGACTCACGCAACGGCAAAGCAGACGCTAGTCGCTCAAGCCAACGTGGCACGACCGTTCGATATTCCCGCTCAACCCTTGGAGGACGCCTTGGCGACGTTCGGTCTCCAATCGGGTCTTCAAGTGACTGTGGATTCTGCGCTCGCGTCCGGCGTGACGTCAGAGTCGATGCAGGGGAATTATGTACCGCAGGACGCCTTGCAGCACTTGCTGCAGGGAACAGGACTGACCTACCGTTTCACCAGCCCTGACACGGTCATCGTCGAGCGCGATTCCTCGTCCGGCATCGTGCCGGGCGTGATGGGAGCTGCGGCCGCTGGTGCCGCGGCAGGAGCAGCCGCTGCCTCCAACGGCGACTCTTCCGGCGGCATGGCCGGCCAGAAGCCGATCAAAGTGCCCGAGATCGTCGTAAAGGATGTGAAACATCGTGAGGAATTGCCGCCGGAATATCCGGGAGGGGATGTCGCTACCGGCGGTAGGCTCGGTGTCTTAGGGAACCGCGACATCATGGACACGCCGTTTAACCAAACCAATTACACTTCGAAAGTGATTCAGAACCAGCAGATTCGCTATATGGCCGATGTCCTCAATAACGATCCGACGGCGCGCGCGAGCGCCTCTGAATCCACCGGCGCGGACGACTTCAGCATCCGCGGATTTGCCGTTAATAACCAGGACATTCTCTTCAATGGCCTGTACGGCGTCGCACCTTCATTCTTCAACTCCATGATGGCTGAATCGATCGAACGCGTTGAAGTGCTGAAGGGGCCGTCGGCTTTACTCAGCGGAGTCGCTCCGGGCGGCAGTATCGGGGGCATGATCAATTTGGTGCCGAAGCGTGCTGGGCTCGAACCCCTGACCCAATTCACCGGCACTTATATTTCAAGCACGCAGTTCGGAGGACATGCCGACCTCTCCAGGCGTTATGGTTCGGAGAAGCAGTTCGGCGTTCGCCTCAACGGTGTCTACCGAACCGGTGACACGGCCATTGACAATCAATCTCGAGAATCTGCGTTGATGGCACTAGGGCTAGATTATCAGGGTAAGAAATTTCGTCTGGCAGCAGACCTCGGGTATCAGTATCAGAACATACAGGGCATGCGAGACTTCACGACGGTCGTGGCAGGAGTGCCAGTTCCCCAACCACCCAACGTCCGGAGCAACTATGACGGTCCATATGATTTCAGCAAGCCGACGGTCTATTACGGTACGTTGCGCGGTGAATATGACTTGACCGACAACTTGTCGGCGTTCGTTGCCGCAGGCGGCAGCGAACGGAGTACACGCTACAGCTTGGTGAACCGGACGATCATCAATCCTCAAGGCGATTTGTCAGCTGCCAACTTTGCCAGCTTGAATGCCGACCGGACGTCCGCCTGGACAGTAGAAACCGGCCTGCAGGGTCGCTTCGCCACGGGCCCCGTGAAGCATCAGATGGTCTTGGCCTACACCACTCTTCACAGGGACTGGCGGCGTGCCAGTGTCCCGATTCCCCGGCCCGCATCGAACATCTACAATCCGAATTTCGGACCGGCACCGAATTTGGCATTGCAGCCGGATCCTAATTATGGGAAACCGTTGCAAGAGGCGGTGCTTTCGGGCGCCACGTTGGCGGACACGCTCTCCATCCTCGATGAACGGGTGCAATTGACGGCGGGGGCACGTTTTCAGATGATCGACATACAGCAATTCAACTTCACGACAGGCGTCAGGACCTCCAATTACGAAAAAGACAAGGCCACACCTATGGTTGGTTTGGTCGTCAAACCCTGGAAGCACGTATCGCTCTACGCCAACTACATCGAAGGTTTGCAGCAAGGTCCTACGGCTCCACTGACTGCAGCCAATGCCGGCGAGGTCTTTGCGCCTTTCGTGGCTAAGCAATACGAGGTCGGCAGCAAGGTTGACTTCGGCCGCTTCGGCACGACCTTAGCGTTTTATCAGATTGCCCAACCGACCGGCTTCGTCAATCCAACAGCCAACATCTTTGGGGTAGATGGTGAACAGCGTCATCGCGGCATGGATTTTAATGTCTTTGGTGAGGTGACAGAGGGGGTTCGGTTACTGGGCGGCGCGGCCTATATCGATTCGGAATTGACCAAGACGCAAGGCGGGGTCAACGACGGTCACAGAGGAATAGGGGTCCCCACGTGGCGGTTAGTACTGGGCGGGGAATGGGATACACCCTTCCTTCCTGGATTTACCGTTTTTGCCCGTGGCACTCGCAATAGCTCCATGTTTCTAGATGCGGCCAACACCCAAGAAATTCCAAGTTGGGCAAGACTGGATCTCGGCGCACGCTACATGTTCCTCCAACCGAACGGAAAGCCAGTGACGATCAGGGCCAACGTGACCAACGCTCTCAATAGTGGTTATTGGGATAGTAACACTTTCGGCCAACTGACATTGAGCGATCCACGAATATTCTGGCTGTCGGCGACCGTCGATTTCTGAGTCGTGCTCCGGAGTCCAGCCACGGTTTAATCGCTGACTTGCTCAGGCCTCTAGAGGTTCCTTTTCCGGAATCTGAACATTCCCATCCGTGCCCAAGCAGTGGTAACGTCCAGCCCCATGAGCGAGCAGGATGGTGTATACGCGGAGCCATTGCCGGCCTCTCCGTGGAGTGCCGCGTTCCGTCAATACGCCCAAGAACTGCAGCGGTTTCTGCTGCGCCGTATCGGATGTCCGGATACCGCAGCGGATCTCGTGCAGGAGACATTTCTCCGCGTCGCGCAACTGCCTCTCACGCCTCAACCCGATAATCCACGCGCCTTTCTGTTTCGCATCGCCTCCAATCTGGCGATAGACGAGCTGAGAAAAAACCAGGTTCGCAAGCCGTATCAGGCGCCGCTCGAAGATGCCGAGCATGTGCCGAGTGCCGCTCCTACCGGCGAACAGGCGGTCTTCGACAAGCAGAGAATGGAACTGCTGCAACAGGCACTTGATCAACTGCCGCCGCGCTGCCGCACGGTCTTTATCCTGCGCCGTATCGAAGGGTATAGCTATGAGGAAATCGCCTCGCGACTGGGACTCTCCGAGCGCATGGTTGCCAAGGAGATCAACCGCGCTCTGGCTCACTGTCAGGAGGTGTTGTTGAATAAGTTGACGGAGCTATCATGATCTCCGGGGACAGCCTCGGCGGCTGGTTCGTCACAAGAAGAAGGGGTATAGTCGGCTCTGCCATGACGGGTCAGGAACCAAAGGCCTATTCAGCGCCGAAGACAGAGGGCGCCCGCCTCCTGATGAAGGAGGCGACCGATTGGTTCGTGCGCTTGGGCGCCTCGGATGTCACGTCGCATGAGCGTGTGGAATTCGAACGGTGGCGTCTGCAAAGTCAAGCTCATGAACAGGCCTTCCGCGAAGTCACTTCGCTTTGGGATGAGTCGGAGCTCGAAGCCGCTGCTCTGCACACGAAAGCGGCTCTTGCCGAGATTCCGTACCGGCCCCGGCCGGGTCTGCGCGTCTCATGGGCATGGGGTTGGGGAGCAGCGGCGGCCATGCTTCTCTTGTGTCTCGGCTGGCTCGTGCACGACGCCATGTGGTTCAGATGGCAGGCGGATTTCATCACCGCGACGGCCGAACAACGGATGATCGAGCTTCCGGATCGTTCTACGGCGTTGCTCAATACCGGCAGCGCCATTGCGATCGACTTCAGCGGCGGAAGCCGGACCGTCCGCCTGCTGCGCGGTGAAGCGCTGTTCACGGTCCAGCCGGATGCGGGAAAGCCGTTCATCGTAAAGAGCGGAGCGGTAAACGCTCAGGCCGTGGGCACGGCATTCGCCGTACGGGCCAATGGTCATGATGTGGCCGTCACCGTCACGAGAGGTCTCGTGGACGTGTCGAGCGACCGGGCACCGGATTCGGCGGTGCGTCTCGAACAAGGGCAACAGGTATTCGCCGGCGATCAGGGAGTGGGCGCCGTCCATGCGGTCGACCTCTCAATGGCCGTGGCATGGTCGCGCGGGCAGCTGGTGTTCGTGCGGACCGCTCTGTCCGATGTCCTGGAAGAAGTCAAGCGCTATTATCCCGGTTATGTATTGCTGTGGTCCTCCAAGGCGCAGCACGTGCCGGTCACCGGCATCTACAAGGTCTCTGATCCCGCTCGGATTCTGAATATTCTCGCAGAATCGCTCCACCTCGAACTGACCCGCATGTCCGACCGCGTCATCGTCCTGCACGACTAATTCTGAACAAGCTTCGTTGTTTTTACGTCGGAAGAGCACCGGTGTTCATGCCCGCTCCTCTATCCGAAACCTTTTTCGGCGAGGAGAGGGGGGACAATGTTTCGCCGTGATCCGTCCTAGGTGGGTGAGAGACGTGAACAATCTGCAAAAGGAGAACGGACATGGTCGGTCGGGCAGTGGGAGTTTTGCGGTCAAAGTTGGGAATGTGCGCGGTGCTGTGCGTGGGGATCGTCCTTTTTGCGACGGCTCACAGTCGGCAGGCTGTTGCGGCCGAGGTCAATTCACGTAACACGGTTCAACAATTCGACATTCCCTCCCAGCCTCTCAGCGGCGCCCTCAAGGATTTCGCCCTTGCGGCTGGATTGCAGCTGAGCTTTAACGACGATCTTGCAGCAGGAAGAGTCTCCCCAGATGTAAGGGGCAGCTACACAAATGAACAGGCGCTGCAATTGCTGCTTGCAGGAAGCGGGCTTACCTACAGGTTCAGCGGCGGCGACACCGTGATTGTAGAGCGCGACTCCTCGTCCGGCATCGTGCCGGGAATGGTGGGTGCGGGAGCCGCGGGTGCGGCGGCAGGAGCTGCGGCTGGAATGACTGCCACGGTCCAGAAGCCGGTCAAGGTGCCGGAGATCATGGTCAAAGACGTGAAAGAGCGTGATAACGATACGAAATCCTATGTCGCGGAGGAAGCCAATACCGCGACCCGAACCGATACGCCCATCAAGGATGTGCCGCAGTCCATACAAGTCATCACGAGGAAAGTCATCGAGGAACAGCGCACGTTCAGGTTGCAAAATACGCTGGAGAATATTTCGGGTATCAATGCAACGGAATCAGGTGCGTCACTCTACGACTCTCTCATCATTCGAGGGTTTACGGCTACCGACCGGAGTTATTTCCGGAACGGGCTGATCGATCCGTTCGCGCAGTTTACGGCTTCCGACACATACAATATCAGGCGCATCGAAGTGCTCAAGGGTCCCGCCTCGGTGCTGTATGGGCAGGGTGATCCGGGCGGTGTGATCAATCTCGTGACGAACAGGCCGTTGCCGAATGCGGCCTATATGGCCAACGTGACGCTGGGCAATTTCAATTTCTATCGGTCTGAACTCGACGCGACCGGACCGCTCAATGCGAGCAAGACGGTGATGTATCGCCTCAATGTGGCCGGGCAAAAGGCACATAGCTTCATCGACTATGCGAACCGAGACCTTGCGGCGATCGCACCGGCCGTCACGTGGCTCATGGGCTCGCGTACGACATTGACCGTGGAAGCCGACTATCTGCGTCGCTGGAGCAACGATCCGTACGGACTTCCGGCCCAAGGCAGCTATCTTCCCAACATCAACGGTCCCATCCCGAGAGAGCGGTCGGTCACGCTTGGCCCGTTCAGTACGTTCAATCGGACCTCGTACCGTGTCGGCTACGACCTGACGCATCAATTCAACAACGACTGGTCGATCCGCAACGCCTATCGGCATACGATCGCCGAAGATGATCGCAACAATCTGTACGCCAGCGGCACCACTCTCGATCCGGATGAACGGACGCTTCAACGGTTTCAGGTCTTGCAGCCGGCTGTGAACCGGAGACACGCGCACTCCATGATCACGAACCTCGTGGGACACCTGCGCTTTCTGGAAATGGACCACACGCTTTTGACCGGCTTCGAATTACGGCAGGAAAAGGTCGACCAATTCCAATTTCAGTTCGACGCCGCGCCCCCGCTGGACCTGTTCGCTCCGAACTATGGGCTTCCGCCGCTGCCGTTTACCAATCCGCCGAGTTCATTGACCGGCGATACCCAGACTGCCGGGTTTTATGCGCAAGATCAGATAACGATCTTGCCGCAACTCAAGTTGTTGGCGGGCCTGCGATTCGACTATGTGCATCAAAGCACCAATAACAGCCCTGGCGGAACACAACCGGACCAGAAGGCCGACAACAACGCCGTCAGTCCAAGGGTCGGTGTCGTGTATAGCCCCATCGAGCCATGGTCGTTGTATGCGTCCTGGACCCGGGGGTTTCAGCCGAATTCTCCGTCGAACTTCAACCCGAACGGCGATCTGTTTAAACCGGAGCGATCCACGCAATACGAAATCGGGACCAAGTATTTCTTTCTGGACAACCGCGTGTCGGCCACCCTCGCCTGGTACCATCTGACCCGTGAGAATCTGCTTACCCCCAGCCCGGACCCCGCACAGGCGGTGCAGGGCTTCTCCGTACAGACCGGCGAGCAACGCAGTCAGGGTATTGAATTGGATGTGACCGCGCAGCTGACCTCGGGGTGGAACGTGATTGCGAGCTATGCCTATACGGATGCGGAAGTGACGAAGGACAATACGCCGGCGCTGGTGAACCAGCGTCTTTCCAACGTTCCCTACAATAAGATGACGCTCTGGTCGACGTATTACTTTCAAGAGGGTGCGTTGAAAGGCTTTGGAGCGGGAGGAGGAATATTTGCCTATACCGGACGCAATGCGACCATCTTCGATCCCACGCTCCCTGAGATTCCCGGCTATGTCAGGGCCGACGGAGCGCTGTATTACAATCACGAACTGCAGCCAGGAAATTGGCTGGGAGCAAAGATGCTGAATATTGCGGTGAACATGCGCAACTTGCTCGATCAGCGGTATGTGGCCACTTCGTACAACGGCTCGAACCAATTTTTCTTCGGCGAACCGCGCACTGTATTGGCGACTGTCGGCTTGAGGTTCTGAGCGGCACGGACTCAGACCGATCGGTTTGCGATGGCTGATTGTATGGCGAACGGTACCAGTTGAGTGAAAGTTCCGGACCGGGCTGGTGCCTGACAATTCCGGAAACTGAACATTCCCTCCGCGCGGCTCTTTGTGCTAGCGTCGGCCTTCTTTGAACGGGATCGTGACGGAAGGCATGGGCCGATGACGTTGTCGTTTGCGCATATCGAAAGCCTCTTTCATCAGTACCGTGACGAGCTGATGCGCCGATTGACCACCATGGTACATTCGCGCGACGCTGCGGCCGATCTGGTCCAGGAAACGTATCTACGGCTTGTCCGCTTGGCCGATACCCAATCAGTCGAGCAGCCCAGAGCCTTGCTCCATCGAATTGCGACGAACCTGGCCATCGATCACATCAGAGCCAACCGCAGCGGACTGACGGCGCCGGAACCCTTGGAAGCCGCGCTGGAATATCCCTGTCCGCTTCCCTCCCAGGAACGGGTGCTGATCGGGAAAGAACGGCTCCGGGAATTCATCGGTGTCATCGAAGGGCTTCCTCCTCGCACGAAGGAAGCGTTCTTGCTCTATCGCGTCTACGGGTATTCGTACCGTGAAATCGCTCAGCGGATGGAGATTTCGCTTAGCGGCGTGGACAAACACATCAGGCGTGCGATCGAGCAAACCTGTGCTTCTCTCGACTCGCCCGACAACGAAGACGAGTGAGAATATTGGCGTGTCAACTCGTCACACTATATACTGGCCCTCCTTGTTGAAGCCTCTCAAGCGTTCGAGGGACCCTATGCAGTCTCCGGAGAATCGCGAATACCGGGTGCCTTCGAAACCGGAACAACGCCTGATTCGCGAGGAAGCCATCGGATGGCTCGCGCGCCTGAGCGATCGGGAGGCCACTCCCGAAGACCGCCAGGCCTTCGAGCAATGGCAATCCCAAAGCCCGACACATGCGACTGCCTATAAAAAAATTTCGCACGTATGGCGTGATCCTCAATTGGATCAGGCCGCTCTAGAGGTAGCGCAAGCGGAAAGGGCACTCGATCATCAACATGTCTCGCCGTGGCGCCAGCGGCGCCAGATATATGCCATGGCGGCTTGTCTTGTCGTACTGCTCCTTGGGGCCATGTATTTCGATCTCGTGACGACCCTGCGGGCCGATCAACAGACGGCGGTCGGTGAACGCCGGACTGTGCGGTTGCCGGATCAGTCACTGGTCACGCTGAATACACAGACAGCGATTGCGATGGATTTCAGCGGAAAGGCACGCCGCGTGCGCGTGCTGAAAGGCGAAGCGTTTTTTCAGGTTCAGCATGATCCGAATCGTCCCTTCATCGTTGAAGGCGGGGAGACGGCGACCCGGGCCGTCGGCACCGAGTTCGTGGTCCGTCATGGACAGGGTTCCGACCGTGTCACCGTCGTCGAGGGTGTCGTCGAAGTCACTTCTCACGTCAGCGACAGCGTCTCGAAAGAGCGACTGGTCGCGGGAAACATGATCGAAAGTGACGGCGGACGATTAGGGCAGGTGAAGCCGGTCGATGCTTCCCTAGCCTCGGCATGGTTGCAGGGTCTGTTGATCGTCGACGACATCCCTCTGTCTGATGTCGTCGAGGAAATCAAACGCTATTATCCGGGCACGATCGTGTTGTGGAATCGCGAGATCGGTGCCCGGCACGTAACCGGAACCTACAAATTGGATGATCCCTCGAAGATTCTGTATCATCTCACCAAGACTTTTCCCCTCCGCACGGCCAACCTGGCCGATCGCGTCGTGATTCTTTTTTGAGCCTCAAAGAATAATTTTCTTCACCGGTTCCAAACCAGGTGCGAAAACCCGGGCCTCTTTCCGTCTACTGACACAGGGAACGGACAAGGAGGCGGTGGATGCTTACGATCGGACGATGCGGGATTGCAAAACAGGCTTTTCAAAAACTGGCAATGGGAGTTGGTTTCTTCCTGGTAGTGGCCAGCGGCCCGCTGATCGGCAGCAGTCTGGCTCAGGAGGGGGGCGCAGAGCTGAAAAACGACACGGCGATTGATTTTCACATCCCCCCGCAACCCTTGGGTTCGGCGCTGAATGCGTTCGCCGTGGCAAGCGGCTGGCAGATCAGCGCATCGAGCGAATTGACGAAAGGGACTGATTCCGCCGGTGTTGTCGGCAACTATTCGCGTGAGCAAGGTTTGCATAACTTATTGTCCGGAACAGGTCTCACCTATCGGATGGATGGCCAGCAGATGGTTACGATTGAACGGGATGCATCGTCCGGTGTCGTGCCGGGAATGATGGGTGCGGCAGGCGCTGGGGCAGCGGCCGGAGCAGTGGCGGCTGAAAATGCGGACGGTGCAGTAATGCAAAATCCTCAAAAGCCGGTCAAGGTTCCCGAGATTATGGTGAAGGACGTGAAACAGCGTGACGACGATACGAAGTCGTATGTGGTCGAAGAAGCGAACGCGGCAACCAGAACTGACACGCCAGTAAGAGATGTTCCGCAGTCGATTCAAGTGATTACACGCAAAGTGCTTGAAGAGCAGCGGGTGTTTCGAGTCCCAGATGTGCTGCAAAATATTGCCGGAGTGAACCCCAACAGTAACCCATCCGGCATATTTGACAGCGTGTTAGTTCGCGGTTTCCTGCTCTCGAATCGAAACTTTTATCGCAATGGGCTGTTCGATGGAACAGCCGGACAATTGGGGTCAGATACCTATAATATGCAACGCATCGAGATGCTCAAAGGTCCGTCAGCTGTCCTGTATGGACAGGGAGATCCCGGCGGGATTCTTAACATCGTGACCCGCAAACCGATGCCGAATCCCTCCTATGCCGGTAACGTGACGCTTGGGAATTTCAATTTCTATCGGTCAGAGATCGACGCCACCGGCCCGTTGAATGCCAGTAAAACGCTCATGTATCGCCTGGATGTTGTGGGTCAGAAAGCGAACACTTTTATCGATTACGTTAGTCAGGATCTCGTTGGGATCGCACCGACGGTCACGTGGCTGATGGGTTCACGCACGACCCTGACTGTCGAAGCCGATTATCTAAAACGGTGGAGTAACAATGTGAATGGGGTGCCGGCACAAGGATCGGTGCTCCCCAATATCAATGGAGAGCTCCCTCGGAATCTCTATGTGGGGCTGGGAGATTTCGACAAGAATAATCGAACCTCCTATCGCATTAGCTATGATCTGACGCATCAATTCAACAATACTTGGTCCATCCGCAATGCCTATCGCTATTCCCAGCTTGAATACGATCAGTTGACGGCATCGCCAGGAACTCTATCAGTAATAAACCAGCGCATATTGACCCGTTCTGGCTCGAACAATGCCTCAGGGCTTGCTCGTGAACATCATCACGACATGATTACGAACCTTGTCGGGCATTTTCGCATCTTTGAGATGGACCATACCTTATTAACCGGGGTGGAATTTCGGCAAGATATGGTTGATCCATGGGTGCGCACGAGTAATAGCGTCGCTCCGATTGATCTGTTTGCCCCTAATTATTCATTCGGACTTGGTACGGTTACAGGAACATCCTCCTTTAAAGGAGATACAAAGAACGCTGGTCTTTATCTGCAGGACCAAATCGCTCTTTTACCCAATCTCAAATTTATGGGAGGGTTTCGATTCGACTACATTCATCAAATGCAGAATCTAAACTGGCAGGCAGGTAGTCCCCAGCAGACATCTGACGATACCGGCATAAGCCCTCGCCTAGGCCTTGTTTACCAACCGATTGAACCCGTGTCCCTTTATACTTCTTGGATGCGAGGATTCTCAGCGAATGCACCGGGCTCGTTCAATCCGACAGGTGAACTATTTAAGCCAGAACGGTCGACCCAATATGAGATTGGAGTCAAGACATTTTTCTTGGAGAATCGAGTATCCACCACGCTCGCTTGGTACCATTTAACGCGTGAAAATCTGGTTACACCTGATCCGGATCCTGCTCGTGCCTTACAGGGCTTTTCGGTACAAACCGGCGAGCAGCGGAGTCAAGGAATTGAATTGGATGTCACGGCCAGTTTAATTGCTGGCTGGAATATCATTGCTAGCTATGCCTATACCGATGCCGAGGTGACTCAAGACAACAATCCAGCTCTGCTGCACAAGCGTTTAGCAAATGTCCCCTATAACAAGGCAACAATCTGGTCCACTTACCATTTTCAGGAGGGGGCTTTGAAGGGATTCGGTCTTGGTGGTGGCGTGTATGGCTACACGAGACGGAATTCCTCGATCTTTGGACCACAAGTCAATGATCCTGGGTACGTGCGCGTGGATACAGCGCTATATTACGACCATGACTTGCCGCAAGGTAATTGGTTGGGAGCCAAAGTGTTGAACATGGCGGTGAATCTTCGCAATTTGTTAGATCAGCGATATATCGTGCAGTCTAGCAATAGTACTACGGCCTTTCAGTTTGCCGAACCACGGACGATATTAGCCACGGTGGGATTGCAGTTTTGACCATTTATGGAGAAGATGACGTCCTGGGACAGGTAGTGGTCATGTGATAAACAACGCCGGAATCAAGGCAATGTCTACATAAGAAGTGGCGATAGATAAACGACAAGATTTTCCGATTGATATCATGGGCGCCATCGATGAAAGACAGCATCACCCAATCGATGGACTGGCTGCACACGTGGGGCGGGTTGCTCTCCGGCTGGCTGCTATTTGCGATTTTTCTCACCGGCACACTCACAGTCTTTGAAGAAGAGATCACCTATTGGATGCAACCCGAGCTGCATCCACTCCCTATTTCTTCTCCTCGTCTCGAAGCGGTGACGGATCAGTTGAGCCGGTTGGCCCCAAAGGCCGATTGGTGGCGGATTGAGCTGCCCAGCGATCGGATGCCAATCGCCGAAATCTGGTGGCAGTACCAAGGGCAACGTGTCCATCGCATCCTCCATCCTGCCACAGGGGATGTAGTGGTTTCACGGGACACGCGCGGCGGCGACTTCTTCTACCGGTTCCACTACCACTTGTTGTTGGATCGGCTTGGCATCTGGATTGTGGGGGCCGCCGCCATGGCGATGTTGACCGCGTTGGTGACGGGACTGGTCATTCATCACCGGATCTTCAAGGACTTTTTTACGTTCCGGCCCCAGGCAGCATCGCATCGCGCCTGGCTGGATGCCCACAATGTAACCAGCGTGCTGGTGCTGCCCTTTCATCTGATGATCACCTTTACCGGCCTGGTCATCATGTGGTCGATCTACATGCCGGCGGGGCTGCAGCTGGTATATGGGGGCGACGTGAATCAATTCTGGGCTGATATTGAGTCCCGCACGCCGCGCGGGCCGAGCCAGCAGGCGGCTCCCTTAGTCTCTCTCGCGGACCTTGAGCGGCGGGCTCGACCCTACTGGCAAGGCGGGCAGACCAAGCGGATCTTTGTAAGACATCCTGGAGACCGGCACGCGACTGTGGAAATTTCTCGCCGGTCGGATGATCGCTTAGCGCTGGTCCATGACCGGGTGAGCTTCGATGGCGTCACTGGGGAGATATTGGATGTCCAGACCACGTATGGACCGGCGTTCTTGACCCAAACGGTGCTCTCCGGGCTGCATTTCGTGCAATTCGGCGGGCCTCCCATGCGCTGGCTCTATTTCCTCATGGGGCTGGCGGCCAGCGCCATGATCGCTACGGGGTTGGTATTGTGGATCATCAAGCGGCGAGAGCGTCAGGCACACAGTTCACCGGCGCTGAGTTTTCACCTGGTGGAAGCCTTAAACGTATCCGCCGTGGCCGGGCTACTGGTCGCGACTGGTGTGTTCTTCTGGGTGAATCGGTTGTTGCCCGTTGAGCTAGAGCAGCGCGCGCTGTGGGAGCTGCGTTGTTTCTTCATTGCATGGACCTTGTGTGCAATACATAGCTTTATGCGGCTCAACTCGGTCGATGCCTGGAAAGAACAACTCACGATCTGTGCGCTGTTGTTTGGATTCTTGCCTCTGCTGAATGCTATGACCACAGGCACGAATTTAATGGCAAGCATCCCACACGGATTATGGAGTGTAGCAGGTATTGACCTGACAGCCTTGGCCATGGGAGTGCTACTTGGTTGGACGGCCTGGAGCCTCGGTAAATGTTCTTCGCACCATATTGCTGCTCTCAGATCGATATAGCAGTGAATTCAACGGTTGTTCCGCTTCCTGGGGGATTGAAGGGGCATTCTACATTTTCACTGTGAACGTCGTGGTTGTTACGGCGTTGGGGAACAGATTGAGGGGACATTCTGATTGTGGTCGGCGGCTCACTCCACATGGTCGCAAATTCAGAATGTTTACGTTTGCACTCCCACTCCAAAGAGACCCTCGCACCTTTTTGCTTTCGGCCACGTTTGATTTTTGATGCCGGCCGCCTAGGGACAGTTGCCTCTGTCAGCATCGCGGCCTGCAAAGTATCTCGATGGATCTTCACCGATATCGGTATGCTGCCCTTCCCCCTTTCTTGACAGGGTATCAGGTGGCCCGTATGCTCAACTAAAGAGATCCGCTGTACGTCCGCTCCGCTCGGTGGGGAGAACCTTTCGATGTTCCACTCCTGCACCCGTCTCCGACGCCCGTTTCTCCTTCCGATTGTCTTGATTGTTGCGATTTTTACCGGGTTGCTGGCCGGGCCGCTTCCGGTGCGTGCCGAGCCGCTCGTCTTGGTGGCGACCTATGACGGCGTCATCAATCCGGTCTCCGCGGAGTACATTCACGATGCCATAGCGGCTGCGCAGGAGGGTGGAGTTCAAGCCCTGATCATCCGTCTCAATACGCCCGGCGGCCTCGACACGTCTATGCGGCTCATCATCAAAGACATCACGGGGGCCACGGTTCCCGTGGTCGTCTACGTGGCGCCGTCGAGCGGACGTGCCGCGTCCGCCGGCGTATTCATCACGATGGCGGCGCACGTGGCGGCGATGTCACCCGGCACGAATATCGGCGCCGCCCACCCCGTCGCCATGGGAGGGGGCGACATGGACAAAACGATGAAGGAGAAAGTCGAGAACGACTCGGTCGCCTACCTCAAATCCATCGCAGAGCAACGGAAGCGCAATGTCGCCTGGGCTGAAGATGCCGTCCGGAAAAGTGTGTCCGTCACCGAGCGGGAAGCCATGAAGCTGAAGATCATTGATCTGGTTGCCGAAGACATGCCGGCGTTGCTGAAACAACTCGACGGCCGCACCATTGCGCTCTCGTCGGGTCCGATCGTGTTGCACACCGCGGGAGCCGCCACCAGAGAGTTCGCCATGGGTCCGCGGCTCGAATTTCTCAAGACGCTCAGCGATCCGAACATCGCCTATCTGCTGATGACGGTCGGGACGATCGGCCTGATGGCCGAATTATACAACCCCGGGGCGATTCTTCCGGGAGTCGTTGGCGCGATCAGTCTGATCCTCGCGTTTTACGCGTTCCAGTCATTGCCCGTGAACTATGCCGGTGTGCTGCTGTTTCTCCTGGGCATCGTCTTTTTTATTTTGGAAGCCACCGTCACGAGCTTCGGTTTGCTGGCCATCGGCGGGGTCGTCTCGATGATCCTCGGATCGGTGATGCTGATCAAAACCGACGCCGAGTTCCTGCAGATTTCCTGGTCGGTCATCGTGCCCATGGTGGCGCTCGCCGCAGGCGTATCGCTCCTGCTCGTGGGAATGGGAATGAAGGCGATGCGGCAACCCGCGATGACCGGACGTGAAGGAATGGTCGGTTCGGTGGGGGTCGTTAAAACGGCATTGATCCCACGCGGACAACTTGCCGTACATGGCGAACTGTGGGAGGCTATCAGCGAGCAACCCCTTCAACCGGGCGACGAAGCTGAAGTGACGGGTGTGGAGGGATTGCGGTTGCACGTGAAACCTCTCTCTCAGAAGAAAGTCGTGTGAGATGGATCTCTTCGCGAGCCCATTAGCGGTTCTGGCCCTCGTCGTCGTATCGATCCTGATGGGCTTCAACGTCCTCCGTGAATACGAACGAGCCGTGATCTTTCGATGGGGACGATTGGCTCGCGGACTTGTCGGGGGCAACGGACCGGGGGTGGTGATCATCATCCCATTCATCGACAAGCTGGTTCGCGTCAGCATGCGGACAGTGACGATGGACGTCCCGCCTCAAGACGTCATCACCAAGGACAACGTCACCGTCAAGGTCAATGCCGTCATTTATTTCAGGGTCGTGGACCAGGAGCAGGCCATCATTCAAGTCGAAGATTACCTCTATGCCACCTCCATGATGTCGCAGACGACCCTTCGTAGCGTGCTGGGACAGAGCCAGCTCGACGACCTGCTGTCGAAGCGGGAACAGATCAACGCCGACCTCCAACGCATCATCGACCAGCAGACCGA